>NZ_JAYRYM010000064.1:0-17180 GCF_041917035.1 Devosia sp.
GAGACGCGCTGCTCCTTGTCGGCGAGCATCGGATCATAGGTGCCGATCTTCTCGATGAAGCGGCCGTCGCGCGGCGAACGGGCGTCCGAGACGACGACATGGTAGTAGGGGCGCTTCTTGGTGCCGGCACGGGCGAGGCGGAGTTTCAGCGACATCTTGAGTCCTTCGGTTTGTCGGTTCTGATCGGTTATTTCTTCTTGGGCACGAAGCCGCCGCCGAGGCCGGGCAGGCCTGGGAAGCGCGACGCGCTCCCGAGCCCGGGCAGGCCCGGGCCGGAATTGAGCAGCTTGCCGACATCGCTCGGCAGCTTGTCGGAGAGCGCCTTGGGCGCCGGGGCCGCGCCGCCGGGAGCGGGGAGCGAGGCGGGGTCGATGCCCATCTGGCGCGCCAGCCGCTCGATCTCGGCCGGGTCCATCTTGGCGGGGTCGGGCATGTTGCCCAGCCCCGGCATCATGCCGCCCATCTTGCCGCCGAACATGCCGGCGAGCGAACCCATGCCGCCCTTCGACACCTTCTTCATCATGTCCGCCATCTGGCGGTGCTGCTTCATCAGCTTGTTGACGTCCTCGACCTTGGTGCCCGAACCGTTGGCGATGCGGATGCGCCGCTTCGCGTTCAGCAGGTCCGGGTTGGCCCGCTCCGCCTTGGTCATCGAGTTGATGACGGCGATCTGCCGGTCGAACACCTTGTCGTCGAGATTGGCGCCGGCCATAGCCTTCTTCATCTGGCCCATGCCGGGCATCATGCCCATCAGCGCGCCCATGCCGCCCATCTTCTTCATCTGCAGCAGCTGCGTGCGCAGGTCCTCGAGGTCGAAGCTGCCCTTCTTGAGCTTCTTGGCCATCTTGGCCGCGTCTTCGGCCGAAACGTTCTGCGCCGCCTTCTCGACGAGGCTGACGATGTCGCCCATGCCCAGGATTCGGTCGGCGATGCGCGAGGGGTGGAAGTCCTCGAGCGCATCCATCTTCTCGCCGGTGCCGAGCAGCTTGATCGGCTTGCCGGTCGCCGCCCGCATCGACAGCGCCGCGCCGCCGCGGCCGTCGCCGTCGACGCGGGTCAGGACGATGCCCGAAATGTCGACCCGCGCGTCGAACGAGCGCGCCAGGTTCACCGCATCCTGGCCGGTCAGCGCATCAGCGACGAGCAGGATCTCGTGCGGCTCGGTGGCGGCCTTGACCGCCGCCGTCTCCGCCATCAGGTCCTCGTCGACATGCGTCCGGCCGGCCGTGTCGAGGATCAGCACGTCGTAGCCGCCGAGGCGCGCCTCGCGCTGGGCGCGCCGGGCGATGTCGACCGGCGTCTCGTCCTGCTGGATGGGCAGCGTCGCAACGCCGATCTGCTCGCCGAGCACGCGCAGCTGCTCCTTGGCCGCCGGCCGGCGGTCGTCGAGCGAGGCCATCAGCACCTTCTTGCCCTGCCGCTCAGACATGCGCTTGGCGAGCTTGGCCGAAAGCGTGGTCTTGCCGGCGCCCTGCAGGCCCACCATCAGCATGGTCATCGGCGGCGCGGTGTTGAAGTCGATCGGCACCTGCGTCTCGCCCAGCACCTTGACCAGCTCGTCATGGACGATCTTGACGACCTGCTGGCCCGGCGTCACCGAGCGGGTGACCTCGGCGCCGACGGCGCGCTCGCGCACCTGCTCAACGAAGGCCTTGACCACCTCCAGCGACACGTCGGCCTCGAGCAGGGCCCGCCGCACCTCGCGCAGCGCCTCGTCGACGTCCTTGTCGCCGAGCGCCCCGCGCCCGCGCAGTCCGTCGAAGATTTTCCCAAGCCGGTCGCTGAGTGATTCAAACATCGGTCCGTCCTTATCCCGCGAGATACGGGATGTAGGGTCCATCGACGCAAACGCCAAACCCACCCGAGGGCGCATCGCGCTGTCGGGTGTGAGCCTCCGGGATCTCTTTATACCTTCACGGGTCCCGGTCGGCCGTCAGGCGTTCGAACCTGATGGATTGGCGCGGGGAATAGAGGAGGAACGGGGCGGAGTCAAGGAAGGGGCACCGCCCAGCCGCGATCGCCGGCCCGCTATCGCTCAGTCGAAGGCGATGATGGTCCGGGCGAGGACGCCCGCTTCCAGCTCCGCGAGGGCCTTGTTGACCTCGGCGAGGGCGATACGCCGGCCGATCTGCCGGTCGAGGTCGAGCCGGCCCTGGCGATAGAGCGAGAGGATGCGGCCGATGTCGCGCTCGGGCACGCCGCCGCCATAGATCGAGCCGACGATGCGCTTCTTCGAGCCGGGAAAGCCGATCGCCGGGATGGCGAACTGCGTGCCGACGGGCGCGATGCCGACGATCACCACCGTGCCGGCCGGCCGCGTGATGTCGTAGGCCATGCTCATCGCCGCCGGGCGGCCGGTGCATTCGATGGTGCCGTCGGCGCCGCGCCCGTGGCCGAGCTGCCGCACCTGCTCGCGGCAATCCGCGTCGGCGGCGTTGACGAAGTGGGTGGCGCCGTGCGCCAGCGCCACCTCGCGCTTGGCCGGGTTGACGTCGATGGCGCAGATGATCTCGGCTCCCGCCAGCCGGGCCGCCGCGATGGCATTGATGCCCACGCCGCCGACGCCGACCACCGCAATGCAGTCTCCCGGCCGCACGGCCGCGTCATTGGTGACGGCGCCGAACCCGGTCGTCACCGCGCAGCCCACCAGCGCCGCCACGGCGAACGGCACGTCGTCGGCAATCGGGATGCATCCGGTCTCGGGTACCACCGCCAGTTCGGCAAAGGACGACACGCAGGAATAGTGCTTGAGCGGCGCCGCGGCCGGACCCAGGCGGCTGGTGCGATCCCACAGACCCCCGCTCATGGCCGCGCCGCCATAGGTCTCGCACAGCGTCGGGTGGCTCTCCTGGCAGTAGAAGCAATGGCCGCAATTGGGCGCCCAACTCAGCACCACCCGGTCGCCGCGTTTCAGTCGGGAAACGCCCGCCCCGACCCGCTCGACGATGCCGGAGGCCTCGTGGCCCGGCACCAGCGGCAGTTCCGAGGCGGTCTTGCCGCGGATGGTGGACAGGTCGCTGGCGCACACTCCGGTGGCCATGATGCGGACCAGCACCTCGCGATCGCGCGGATCGGCAAGGGCGATGTCCTCGATGGCGAGCGGCCTGTCGAAGGCCCGAAGGACGGCGGCTTTCATGTCGGGCCTCCCGTGGCGAAACGAATCGGGCAGCACTCCCACGAAATGCATACGTATGCAACAATGATGACGATCCTGCCGCAGGGGACTGTCCGATCCCGCGAGGCAGCGCTATACTTCATATCGGGTCCGCAGTTCACCCAGGCGCCGCCGCCCCATTCCGGGGAGCTAGACCTGCGACTATCCTTCGAGCCAGCACTTGTCCTTCGTGCCATCTCGCAAGCCGGCGGCCGCGATGTCCGTTTCGGATCGGCACCAACCGAGGATGAGTCATGCCCCGTACCGCCATTCCGCTTGAAATCCCCGACCTTTCCCCCTTCGCCAAGGCACTCCGCCAGGGGCTGGCCGTCCGTGAGGGCGTGCCGTCCCATGTCGAGCTGCTCAATCTCATCGCCAAAGCCGCCGGCTTCGCCAACTACCAGCACCTGAGGGCCGATGCCGAGACCGGCGATCGCCTTCGGGCCGCGGCCGAGCCCGCCCCGCGCGCCGATCTGGCCCAGGTCGAAAAAGCCGCCCGCTACTTCGATGCCGGCGGCGTGCTGCTGAGCTGGCCGTCGCGGCTCGCGCTGCAGACGCTGTGCCAATGGGTCTTCTGGTCGCGCCTGCCGCGCGGCGAGGTGTTCACCGAGCGGCAGGTCAGCGCGCTGATCAGGTCCTGGCATGGCTTCGGCGACCACGCGCTGATCCGCCGCGCCATGGTCGATGCGCGCATGCTCGAGCGCACCGTCGATGGCCGGGAGTACCGCCGCATCGAGCGCGCGCCGCCGGCCGAACTGGCACCGCTGCTGGCCCAGCTCGCCGCCCGTGCCGCGGCGGACGGCGTCAGACCTTGAAGGCGATGCGCAGGCCGCCCCAGTGCCGGCCCCTGACCAGGATCGGGGCCGAGCAGTCCTTCATCAGCGCGAACACGCCGCCGCCCATGTCGCGGCGGTAGGTCTGCAGCAGGAACGGCCGGGTGTTGCGCCCCGCCGCCAGTCCGGTGCGATCGGCGAAGATGCGGCGGTTCCGGCAATTGGCGGCGTTCCACACCGGATCGGCACCCTGCGGCTGCGAATAGATGCGGTTATGCGTCGGCAGGTAGCCGTTACGGTCGACGGCGGCGCAGAAGGTGATGCGGCGGTCGAAGCCGAGCACCGGCTCCTGGATGGCCGGCAGGTGCCGGTCGGTGAAGGCGAGGAACCTCGTGGTCACCTGGGCCGGGTCCGAACCCGGCACCGGGCGGTAGTCCTCGTCGAACAGCTGCGCCATCGTCAGCTGGCCGTCGGCGACCGCCTGTTCGAACAGCGCGCCGATGCTGGCGGCCCTGTCGCGGCAGAGCGCGATGATCGGGGTGTCCGGCGTCTCGATGCCGCTCTCGGCGACGAGCCGCATGCTGTCCTCCGAGATCTCGAGGATCGAGTCGCTGCGCTTGGCGGCCGTCCCCAGCTTGGCCCGGGCGGCGCCGACCGTGTCGACCAGCTGCCCGAGTTCGGCCTGCATCTCGGCGACCGCCGCCATGGTGTGCTCGACCGGCTGCCCCATCGCGTCGATGTCGTCGGCGAGGCCGCCGGCCGATTCGACCAGCAGGTGCAGCGTCTCGCTGGTGCGACCGGCGGCCTGTGCGTCGGTCATCGCGGCGCCGGCGGCATCGGCATTGGCCCTCGCGGCCGAGAGCAGCGAGGTCAGGGTCTGGGTGAGCTCGGCGAGGTTGGCCTCGTTCTGGGCCGAGAAGCTCCGCACCTGGTCGGCGAGGTCCTTGACGGCCACGGCGATCACCGCGAAGCCTCGCCCGGCCTCGCCGGCCCGCGCCGCCTCGACGCTGGCGTTGAGGGCGAGGAGCTTGGTCTCCTGCGCCACCTTCTGGATGGCGGTACTGGCCGCCTGCACGTTCCTGAGCGTGGCCTCGACGCTGCCCAGCGCGCTGCTCATCTCGACGGCGCCATCCGACAGGGTCTTGAGGGTCGAGGCGGTACGCTCGACCACGCCGCCGATCTCGCCGGCGCTGCGGCTGAGGACCTCGCGGGTACGGGCGGCGGCGGCACGGGCTTGCTGCATCGAGGCGCTGAGCGAGGTCGAGCTCGCCTGCATCGATCGCGCCGCCGACATGGCCGCACCGGCCGCTTTCCCCTGGGTCGCGCCGATGCCGGCCAGATCGCCGACGAGGCCGCTGAGGTCGGCGATCTCGACCCCCAGTCCCCCGATCCGGGCAGCGATCTCGCCGAGCTCGGATTCGTCCGAGTCGTGTCGCGGGTCGGTCAGGCGACGGGCGGTAGCCTCTGGCATCGTCGGAATCTCCCTTTCCGACACGCTAGCCGACGATCGCTAAGGAAGCGTTTACCATGTCCGGTGGCGGCCCGCCGGCGGTGAGGCTGGCAATTGCCGCGCACATCCGCCATATAGAGCCCAAATTCCGGCCGCAGGGTCAGCCGCATGTCCAGTGCCCCCTTCCTCAAGATGAACGGGCTCGGCAACGAGATCATCGTTGCCGACATGCGCGGGCGCGCCGACCGCGTCACCCCGGCGGCGGCCGTGGCCCTCGCCGCCGATCCGGCGACCCGCTTCGACCAGATCATGGCGATCCACGATCCGCGCACCCCCGGCACCGCCAACTATGTCGAGATCATCAACTCGGACGGCTCGCTGGCGCAGGCCTGCGGCAACGGCATGCGCTGCGTGGTGCAGGCGCTGGCCGCCGAGACGGGCCTCAGGAGCTTCGTCTTCGAGACCCTCGCCGGCATCCTCACCGGCAGCGAGCACGCCGACGGTTCCATCACCGTCGACATGGGCAGGCCGCGCTTCGGCTGGGACGAGATTCCGCTCGCCGAGGAATTCCACGATACGACTGGGATCGAGCTGCAGATCGGGCCGATCGACGATCCGGTGCTGCACACCCCCTCGGTCGCCTCGATGGGCAACCCGCATGCGACGTTCTGGGTCGAGGACGACGTCTGGAACTATGCGCTCGACCGCTTCGGCCCGCTGCTCGAGAACCACCCGATCTTTCCCGAGCGCGCCAACATCTCGCTGGCGCAGGTGGTGGCGCCCGACCGCATCATCCTGAGGACCTGGGAACGCGGCGCCGGGCTGACCCGGGCCTGCGGCACGGCTGCCTGCGCCGCGCTGGTCAACGGGGCGCGCACCTACCGGACCGGACGCAAGGCGACGGTGACGCTGCCCGGCGGCGATCTCGTCGTCGAGTGGCGCGCCGACGACCATGTGCTGCTGACCGGCCCGGCCGAGCGCGAATTCGCCGGCCGCTTCGATCCCCGCACCGGCAGCTGGTCGCGCGAGCGGGAGCTCGCCTGATGGCCGTCGAGACGCTGACCTTCGGCTGCCGCCTCAACGCCTATGAATCGGAAGTGATGAAGGCCGAGGCCGAGAAGGCCGGGCTGAGCGACGCGCTGATCGTCAACACCTGTGCGGTGACCGCCGAGGCCGTGCGCCAGGCCCGGCAGCAGATCCGCAAGGCCCGCCGCGACAATCCCGGCCGCGCCATCATCGTCACCGGCTGCGCCGCGCAGACCGAGGCGCGGTCGTTCGGCGACATGGCCGAGGTCGACCTCGTCATCGGCAATGCCGACAAGATGAAGTCCGAGAGCTATGCGCCCATCGCCTTCGGCGTGCCGCTCAACGACAAGGTGCAGGTCAACGACATCATGAGCGTGCGCGAGACCGCCGCGCACCTCATCGATGGCCTCGACGGCCGGGCCCGCGCCTTCGTCCAGGTGCAGAACGGCTGCGACCATCGCTGCACCTTCTGCATCATCCCGTTCGGGCGCGGGCCGTCGCGCTCGGTGCCGATGGGCGTGGTGGTCGAGCAGATCAGGCGGCTGGTCGGCAATGGTTACCGCGAGATCGTCCTGACCGGGGTCGACATCACCTCCTACGGCCCCGACCTGCCCGGCACCCCGACGCTGGGCAAGCTGGTCCAGCAGATCCTGCGCCACGTCCCCGACCTGCCGCGGCTGCGGATCTCGTCCGTCGACTCGATCGAGGCCGACGACGCCTTCTACGACGCCATGGCCTCCGATCAGCGGCTGATGCCGCACCTCCACCTCTCGCTGCAGTCGGGCGACGACCTGATCCTCAAGCGCATGAAGCGCCGGCACAGCCGCGACGAGGCGCTGTCGGTGGTCGTGAGGTTCCGCGCGCTGCGCCCCGGCATCGTTTTCGGCGCCGACATCATCGCCGGCTTTCCCACCGAGGACGAGGCGATGTTCGAGAATACGTTCAGCTTCGTTCAGCAAGCCGACCTCACCTACCTGCACGTCTTTCCGTTCTCCCCCCGGCCGGGCACGCCCGCCGCACGCATGCCGCAGGTCGACAGGGCCGTGGCGCGCCGCCGCGCGGCCGCCCTCAGGGCGCTGGGCGAGCGCCAGTTCGAAAAGCTCACCCATTCCCGCCTCGGCGCCATCGAGAACGTCCTCGTCGAACAGGATGGCATCGGCCGTCAGGAACAGTTCATCACGGTGACCGTTCCGGGGCACAAGCAGGGCGAACTCGTGGCCGCCCGCATCACCGGTACCTCGCCCACCGGCCTCGTCGGCGAGCCGATAAGGTCTGCAGCCTGATGGTCGAAAAGAAGAAGGGTTTCCTCCAGCGCCTGTTCGGCGGCGGCGACAAGCCCGCCGAGCCGGCCCGCGAGCACACGGTCGCCGAGGATCTCGAGGCTGACATCCTTCTCGACGAAGTGGTGGACGCCGCCCCGCTGGTGCTGCCGCCCGATCAGGAGATCGCCCTTGAGGAGGCCATGCACGAGGCCGGCCTCACCATTGAATCGCCTGAGGAAATCGTCTCCGAGGCACCGCCCGGCCCGCCCGAGGCGACCCCGACCTACATCGAGAAGGTGGAGGCCGCCACGCCCGCCGAGCCGCCGAAGAAGCTCAACTGGTTCCAGCGCCTCGCCTCCGGCCTCAAGCGCACCTCCGACCAGCTGACCGGCAATATCGCGGCCGTCTTCACCAAGAAGAAGCTCGATCAGGCGATGCTCGACGAGCTCGAGGACATCCTGATCCAGGCCGATTTCGGCCTCGACATGGCCAGCCAGGTCACCGAGGCGCTGCGCCGCGACCGCTTCGACCGCGACATCTCGGCCGAGGACGTGCGCGAGGTGCTCGCCAGCGAAATCGTCAAGGTGCTCGATCCGGTGGCCCGGCCGCTCGTCGTCGATGCCGCGCAGAAACCCTTCGTCATCCTCATGGTCGGCGTGAACGGCACCGGCAAGACCACCACCATCGGCAAGCTGGCCGGGCTGTTCCGCGCCCAGGGCAAGTCGGTGATGCTGGCGGCCGGCGACACCTTCCGCGCCGCCGCCATCGAGCAGTTGCAGGTCTGGGGCCAGCGCACCGGCGCCGAGGTCATCGCGAAGCCGGCCGGGTCCGACGCCTCCGGCCTCGCCTACGAGGCGGTTGAGCGGGCGCGCACCGAGGGCGTCGACGTACTGATGATCGACACTGCCGGACGGCTCCACAATCGCGACGAGTTGATGAGCGAGCTGGAAAAGATTATCCGCGTGATCCGGAAGGTCGAGCCGTCGGCGCCGCATGCGACGCTGCTCACCCTCGATGCGACCACCGGGCAGAACGCCCTCAGCCAGGTGGAAATCTTCGGCAAGCGCGCCGGCGTCAGCGGACTGGTGATGACCAAGCTCGACGGTACCGCGCGCGGCGGCATCCTGGTCGCCATTGCGCAGAAATTCGGCCTGCCGGTGCACTTCATCGGCGTGGGCGAGGGTGTGGACAATCTGGAGGCGTTCGCCGCGCGCGATTTCGCCACAGCGGTCGCAGGGAGTGCCAAGTGACGGACGACAGCAAGCCTGCCGAGGTGAACTGGAGCGAGCTGAGGCCGCAGCTGATCAAGATCGCGCTCGAACTCGGGCCGCTGCTCATCTTCTTCTTCGTCAACGGCACTTCCGACATCTTCACCGCCACCGCCTGGTTCATGGGTGCCATGGTGGTGTCGCTGGCGCTGAGCTGGCTGCTGCTCAAGAAGATCGCCATCATGCCGCTCGTCACCGGCATCGTCGTGCTGGTCTTCGGCACGCTGACGCTGCTGCTCAAGGACGACATGTTCATCAAGATGAAGCCCACCATCGTCAACACGCTGTTCGGCGTGACGCTGCTGGGCGGGTTGGCCTTCGGCCAGTCGCTGCTCAAATACGTGTTTGGCGACGTCTACAAGCTCAAGCCCGAGGGCTGGCGGAAGCTGACGGTGAACTGGGGCCTGTTCTTCCTGTTCCTCGCCATCGCCAACGAGGTGGTATGGCGCCTGTTCGACACCGATACGTGGGTGGCCTTCAAGGTCTGGGGCATCATGCCCATCACCATCGTGTTCTCGATGCTGCAGTTGCCGCTGCTGACCCGCTATGCGCCCGATCCAAAGCAGCCGATCGATCCGATCCCGCCGCTCGACCCGCTGCCCTGAAACGGACTCAGCCGGCCTTCGCCTTCTCGACGGCGGGCAGCACTTCCTTTTCCAGCGACTGCGGCGTGATCGGACCCACGTGCTTGTAGGTGATGACGCCCCGCGCGTTGACGACGAAGGTCTCCGGCACGCCATAGACGCCCCAGTCGATCGAGACCCGGTTGTCGCTGTCGGCGCCGATCCGGTCGTAGGGATTGCCCAGTTCGCCGAGAAAGCCGACGGCGTTCTCGGCGGCGTCGCGCTGGTTGATGCCGTAGAGTCGCACCCCGGCGCGTTGCTTCAGCACCTCGAGCAGCGGATGCTCGTCGCGGCAGGGAATGCACCAGCTGGCGAAGATGTTGACCACCGTCACCTCGCCCTCGAGCGCCGCCGTGTCGAACCCCTCCACCCCCGTGCCGGGCACCGCGGCGAGGCTGAACTGCGGCGCGGGCTTGTCGATCAGCACCGAGCGGACGAGGCTGGGGTCGCGGTCCATGTTGAGCGCGAACACGGCGAGCAGCGCCGCGAGCAGCACCAGCGGCAAGAGAACGAGGGCGATGCGGGTCAATTGCCGGTCCCGGCCGAGCGGCGGCGCACGCCGGCCTTGTCGAGTGCGGCGAGCCTCGCCTTCACCTCCCGCGCATCGAAGGCGACATAGGCGATCAGCGCCAGGGTCACCAGCGCCACCCCGGCATAGGCGAAGACGATGTATTGCAGGTGCATGGCTTCGCTAGTCACTTGGCGCCCCCGGCGAGTGCCGCCTGCCGGCTCAGGGTGTCGGCGCGTCGACGCAGCACCTCGGTGCGCATCCGCACCAGCATGAGCAGCGCGAACAGCAGCGTGAACGCCAGCATCATGACCAGCAGCGGTGTCAGGATCGAGGGCGGCATGCGCGGCCCCTGCTCGGTGAACACGCTCGCCGGCTGGTGCAGCGTGTTCCACCAGTCGACCGAGAACTTGATCACCGGGATGTTCAGCGCGCCGACGAGCGTGACGATGGCGATGATGCGGCCCGCCTTCAACTGGTCGTCGAAGGCGCGCCACAGCGCCACGATGCCCAGATAGATGAGCAGCAGCACCAGCGTCGACGTCATCCGCCCGTCCCACTCCCAGAACGTGCCCCAGGTCGGCCGGCCCCAGAGCGCGCCGGTATAGAGGGCGAGCGCGGTGAACGCGGCGCCGAGCGGAGCGGCCGCCTTGTTGGCGACATCGGCGAGCGGGTGGCGCCAGACCAGCGTGCCCAGTGCGGAGACCGCCATGGTTCCGTAGACCAGCTGGCTCAGCCAGGCATTGGGGACATGCACGTACATGACGCGCACCATGTCGCCCATCTGGTAGTCCTCGGGCGAATTGACCAGTGCAAACCACAGCCCGACCGCGAACGCGAGAACGGTCGCGATGGCCAGCGGCAGGATAAGGTATCGCGTCCAGGTGAGGAAGAAACCCGGATGCGCGAGGCGGCTGAACCAGTTGGGCTGCTTGACGGTGTCGACGGTCATCAGGGCGGTCTCGATGCTGCCGGGTCGTAGTCGTTGCTCGGCTGCTGCGCCTTGATCGAGGTCAACAGCGAAACAGAGCCGATCTCGTCTATTCTCCGGCCGCCCGCAAGGCAAGCGCGGCGGCGAAGGGCGAGAACACCGTGACGACGAGGCTCAGCGCCACCAGAAACAGGGCCGCGCCGTTTCCGGCGAGCGGATCGAGCATGCCGACGCCGAAGATCATCACCGGAATGGCGAGGGGCAGGATCAGCACCGGAGCGATCAGGCCGCCGCGCCGCAGGCCCACGGTGACCGCGGCGCCCAGTGCGCCGAAGCTGGTGAGGGCCGGGGTGCCGGCGACGAGGGCCAGCACCGTGCCCCACCACTGCGCCCAGCTCATCGACAGCAGCAGCGCCAGGATCGGGGTCGCGAGCAGCAATGGCACCGCCGTCACCAGCCAGTGTGCGATCACTTTTGCGGCAATGACGGCCTCGAGCGGCAGCACCGAGTGACGCAGCAGCAGCAGCGAGCCATCCTCGTCGTCGGACCGGAACAGCCGGTCGAGCCCGAGCAGCATCGACAGGAACGCCGCGATCCAGACGATGCCAGGGGCCAGCCGCATCAGTTGCGGCCGGTCGGGACCGATGGCGAAGGGCACGATCACCGCCACCATGACGAAGAACAGCACCAGTGTCATGGCCTCGCCGCCGACGCGCACGGCGAGGCGCAGATCCCGCCCGATCAAGGTGCGAAAGGCGCTCACCATGCGTCTCCGAGCGTCAGCGTGGCGACGCCCATGGCGTCTGCCAGCGGCAGATCGTGATGGGTGGCGATGACCGCCATGCCTCCGGCGGCACGATGCGCGTCGATCAGCCGGCCGAGCAGCGCCTCGCCGTCGCGGTCGAGCGCGGCGCTGGGTTCGTCGAGGAGCCACAGCGGGCGCTGCGACACGAGCAGCCGCGCCAGCGACAGCCGGCGCAGCTGGCCGGATGACAGGTAACCGGCCTCGAGCCCGGCGAGGCCGGCAAGGCCGACCGCCTCCAGCGCGCCCGCCGCGGTGAGTCCATCTTCCCCGTACATCCGGCGCCAGAAGGCCAGATTCTCCGCGGCGGTAAGCCGCGCCTTGATGCCGTGCTGATAGGTGAGCAGGTGGACCAGCGGCCGCTCGTCGGCGCCTGCGATCTCGACGCTGCCTTTCTCGGCCCGCACCACCCCCGCCAGTGTCAGCAGCAGGGTCGATTTCCCGGCGCCATTGGGACCGCGCAGCAGCAGCGCTTGGGCGGGTGCCAGCTCGAACGAGAGGTCCGCGAACAGCCGTCGCTCCCCGCGCCTGACGGCGAGGTTGCGCACCCGCAGCCGGGCTTGTGCGAAGGTCTGGCTGGCACTCATCGGCGCCATGCCTATTCAACCAAAGTCCGTGCTGGCAAGCGCGAAGTTGTTTCTCTATAAGCCAGCCCAGATTGGACCGGTTCCAATCTGCTGCCCTCGCCCCCTGGTCCCGCGGGCCTTCGGGTCCCCGCCACAGGGCCGAGTTGGCGCCTTGCAACACCAGCGCGTGAAGGCGACACCGTGACCTCCAAGTCCCTCGACAGCTTCAAGTCCAGAACCACGCTCAAAGTCGGGGACAGGACCTACTCCTACTTCTCGATCCCGCTCGCCGAGCGGAACGGCCTCAGGGGCGTGAGCCAGCTACCCCACTCGATGAAGGTGGTGCTGGAGAACCTGCTCCGCTTCGAGGACGGCGTCACCGTCACCCGCAGGGACATCGAGGCGGTCGCCGACTGGCTGCGGACACGCACCTCCGAGCACGAGATCTCCTACCGCCCGGCACGCGTGCTGATGCAGGACTTCACCGGCGTGCCGGCGGTGGTTGATCTCGCGGCGATGCGGGATGCGACCGCCAAGCTCGGCGCCGACCCGCAGAAGATCAACCCGCTGGTCCCGGTCGACCTCGTCATCGATCACTCGGTGATGGTCGACAGCTACGGCACCCCGCTCAGCTTTACCCAGAACGTCGATCTCGAATACGAGCGCAATGGCGAGCGCTACGAGTTCCTGCGCTGGGGGCAGAAGGCCTTCGACAACTTCCGCGTCGTGCCGCCCGGCACCGGCATCTGCCACCAGGTCAATCTCGAGTACCTGGCGCAGACGGTGTGGACCCGCAAGGATGAGGACTCGGGCGAGATCTACGCCTATCCCGATACGCTGGTGGGCACCGACAGCCACACCACCATGGTCAACGGTCTCGCCGTGCTCGGCTGGGGCGTCGGCGGCATCGAGGCCGAGGCGGCCATGCTCGGCCAGCCCATCACCATGCTGATCCCCGAAGTGGTCGGCTTCAAGCTCACCGGCAAGATCAACGAGGGCATCACTGCCACCGACCTGGTACTCACTGTCACCGAGATGCTGCGCCGGAAGGGCGTCGTCGGCAAGTTCGTCGAGTTCTACGGCCCGGGCCTCGACTACCTGAGCCTCGAGGACCAGGCAACCATCGCCAACATGGCGCCCGAGTACGGCGCGACCTGCGGCTTCTTTCCCGTTGACGTCGACACCCTTGCCTATCTCGAGACCTCGGGTCGGGACGCCGACCGCGTGGCGCTGGTCAAGGCCTATGCCGAGGCGCAAGGGATGTTCCGCGCCACCGCGTCGGCGGACCCGGTGTTCACCGACACGCTCGAACTCGATCTGTCGACGGTGGTGCCGTCGCTGTCCGGCCCCAAGCGCCCGCAGGACCGCGTGTCGCTGACCGACGCGGCGCCGAAGTTCGCACAGGCGCTGGTCGACATCGCTGGCGGCAAGCCGCGTGGCGCGGGCTTCCCGGTCAGGGGCGAGAATTTCCAGCTGGCCGACGGTCATGTGGTGATCGCCGCCATCACCTCGTGCACCAACACCTCGAACCCCAATGTGCTGATCGCCGCCGGGCTCGTCGCCCGCAAGGCCCGTGCTCGCGGCCTCACCACCAAGCCATGGGTCAAGACCTCGCTGGCGCCGGGCTCGCAGGTGGTCACCGACTATCTCACCGCCGCGGGACTGCAGGCCGACCTCGACGCCATGGGGTTCAACCTCGTCGGCTACGGCTGCACCACCTGCATCGGCAATTCCGGCCCGCTGCCCGAGGCCATCTCGGAATGCATCAACGCCAATGATCTCGTCGCCGCCTCGGTGCTGTCGGGCAACCGCAACTTCGAGGGTCGCGTCAATCCGGACGTGCGGGCCAACTACCTCGCCTCCCCGCCGCTGGTCGTCGCCTACGCGATCGCCGGGACGATGACCACCAACCTCGCGACCGAGCCGCTCGGCACCGATGCCGAGGGCCGACCGGTCTTCCTCAGGGATATCTGGCCCTCCAACCGGGAGATCGCCGAGGTGGTGCGATCCGTCATCACCCCGCAGATGTTCCTTGGGCGCTACTCGGACGTGTTCAAGGGCGATGACAACTGGCAGGCGATCGCCGTCGACGGCGGCGAGACCTACCGCTGGAATTCGTCCTCGACCTACGTGCAGAACCCACCCTATTTCGACGGGCTGAAGATGGAGCCCGAGCCGGTCACCGACATCCACGAGGCGCGCATTCTCAGCCTCTTCCTCGACTCGATCACCACCGACCACATTTCGCCGGCCGGTTCGTTCAAGTCGGGCACGCCGGCCGGCAAGTACCTCGTCGAACGGCAGGTGTCGCCGAAGGACTTCAACTCCTATGGCGCCCGCCGCGGCAACCACGAGGTGATGATGCGCGGCACCTTCGCCAATATCCGCATCAAGAACCAGATGGTCCCCGGCGTCGAAGGCGGCTTCACCAGGGGCCCGAACGGCGATGTCATGGCCATGTACGACGCCGCCATGGCCTTCCAGAAGTCCGACACCCCGCTGGTGATCTTCGCCGGCAGGGAGTACGGCACCGGCTCGTCGCGCGACTGGGCGGCGAAGGGCACGCGCCTGCTTGGCGTCCGTGCCGTCATCGCCCAGAGCTTCGAGCGCATCCACCGCTCCAACCTCATCGGCATGGGCGTCCTGCCGCTGCAGTTCGCCGAAGGCGAGAGCTGGCAGAGCCTCAAGCTCGAGGGGACCGAGACCGTGTCGATCGAGGGCCTCACCACGCTGACGCCGCGCTCCGACGTCAAGGTGCGCATCGTCCGCCACGACGGGCGGATCGAGGAGATCACCACCCGTTGCCGCATCGATACGATCAACGAGCTCGAGTACTACCAGAACGGCGGCATCCTGCACTACGTGCTGCGCAACCTCGTCGCCGCCTGATCGACCGGCCGCCCCGCGGGGGCGGCCGCCCACCCCTCACGCACGTTCTCGCGCTGAATTGACTCGCGCGGCGGGGGTGCGATGCCTAGAACAGAGGCATGCTGCATCGTTTCTTCGTTTTCATCATGCTGGTCGTGCTGGCCTCCTCGCTGCCGGCCGCCGCCGGCGAGTTGCGCCAGGGTCCGCGGGCGGTGGTCGAACTGTTCACCTCGCAGGGGTGCTCTTCGTGTCCGAAGGCCGATGCCATGCTCGCCGAACTCGGTGAGCGTGGCGACATCGTCGCCCTCGCCTATCATGTCGACTACTGGGACTACGTGGGCTGGGAAGACACGTTCGGCGAACGGGCCTTCTCCGACCGACAGCGGGACTATGCGCAGAGCTGGGGGTCTTCCCGCATCTTCACGCCGCAGCTGATCGTCAACGGCGCCGGCGGCGTGGTGGCGAGCAAGCAGGAGGCCGTCGATGCCGCACTGGCGCGAGCGGCCCTTCCAGTCCTCGTCGGGCTGAGCTGCGACGACGACGACAAGCTGATGACCATCACCATCAGCGGCGGCGACGATCAGATGGAAGGCGTGGTCTGGCTGGTCACCTTCATCGACCGGGCCGAGGTCGACATCGAACGCGGCGAGAACAAGGGCCGCAAGATCGCCTATACCCAGATCGTCACCGGCCGCCAGGTGGTCGGCATGTTCAGGCCGGGGTCGGAGGGACAGATCCGCCTGCCGCTCGACGAGGTGCTCACCGGCAAGGCCAATGGGGTTGCGATCCTCGTGCAGCAGGAGCGCGAAGGCCTGCCCGGCCCGATCCTGGGGGCCGCCAGCTACACCAGGTGAGCCAGAAAAGAACCCGCCGGTCGGAGCGACCGGCGGGTCAGAATGACTGGTGCAAGTAGGGCGGCCGGCATTCGGGCATCGTGGTTTGGGGGCTCGGTCAGCCCGGATGCCGGCCACTGGAGGCAATATGAGGACACTGCCCGTCCAATCTGGCGCCATGAGGGACACAATGTGACCGAAATGGGATTTGTCGCCGTCCCGGTCCCCGCGTGACTTGCCAACCCCGCCGATCGGGGCAATCATGACACTGTCGTGACGGGAGGCAGCAGGGTGGACGAACCACAGCAGGGTGGACCGGGTCTGGTGGTGGATTTTCCCGCCGGGGCCGGTCCGAAAGTCTCCCGCTTCGTACCGGCGGTCAGCTTCGATCGCCGGGAGCTCTCCACCATCCTCAACCTCTATGGCCGCAAGGTCGCCGATGGCGAGTGGCGCGACTACGCGCTGGATTTCCTGCGCGAGAGGGCGCTGTTTTCGATCTACAGGCGGGCCTCCGAGCGCCCGCTCTATGTCATCGAGAAGAACCCCCGGCTGAGGAACAGGCAGGGCCAGTATCTGGTGCTGAGCCAGGAAGGCCGCGTGCTCAAGCGCGGCCACGACCTTGAGAGCGTGCTCCGGGTGCTGGAACTGGCCGTGGTCAAGTGATCGTCGTCCGGCCGGCGCGGCCCGCCGACATCGACGCCATGAGCGACCTGCTGATCACTTCGATTACGCAGCTGTGCGGACTGGATCACCGGCACAACCCCGAGAACATCGCCGCCTGGACCGCCAACAAGACTCCCGAGGGCGTTGCCGCCATGCTGGCCGACCCGGCCGCGCAGCTGTTCGTTTCGGAGCGCGATGGCCACGTCGCCGCCGTCGGCAGCGTTCGGGACGAGCGCGAGATTACCCTCAACTACGTCCACCCGGCTCACCGCTTCGCCGGAGTCAGCCGGGCTCTGCTCGCGACCATGGAAAGCTTCATGTCCGAACGGGGCGCCGCTGTGGCGACACTCAGGAGCACCGTCACCGCCCACCGCTTCTACCTGGCGCAGGGCTGGAAGGATGCGGGGCCGCTCTACACCGGCCGCTTCATCGATGCCTATCTCATGGAGAAGC
>NZ_JAYRYM010000065.1:0-17047 GCF_041917035.1 Devosia sp.
GCCGGCTGGCCGAGAAGTGCCAGTCCGAGCACCAGCAGGCGCGCCGCCATGCGCAGGAGCGCGGTCATGGGGCGGCCCCGGGCGTGGTCTGCAGCACGACAGTGGCCTGCCGAAAGCTGAAGAGCTGGAGCTTGCCGTCGTACGACATGCTCTCGGCCTCGATGGTGCTGCCATCGGCCATGGCGAGCGCCACGGGGCCGGTGGCCTGCATGCTCTTGGAAATGAAGTCGGCGGACACCCCGGTGAGGGTGCCTTTGGTGCCGTCGGACCCGGAGATGTGCATCACCCCGTCGACGGACAGGTGCTGGGCATTGGTCTCGAGATGGGCCGCGGCAGCTTGTGCCGTGTAGCTGGGACCCTCGAGCGGCGGGGTCATGGTGAAGGCAGCGTCGGTCAGGTCGATCACGTCGGTTCCCCCCATGGGCAGGCGCGCATCCGCCGCGGTCAGGGCATAGATGGTGCCATCGCTCCCGACGGAGTTGAGCGCCGGAGAATCGATGACGAGGTGCTCCCGATCGATGCGGATATTGGAGAAACCGAACTGGTCGCGCAGGTTGTCGATGGCAATCTGCACGATGAGAACGGCCAGCACGGCGGTGCCGAGCGCCGGCACGCCGATGCGAAGAGCCGCGACCACCCGGTTCCGGCGCACGAGGCCACGATAGAGCCGCTCGCGGCCGATACTGGTCGCTGCGGCCAGCGGTCCCATCAGCTGTGCGCGAAAATGTCGGTTTCGTCCCAACCCATCAGGTCCAATTCGACCCGGTGCCTGAGGAACGCGAAGCACGCTGCGGCGAGCTCGGTGCGTCCCTCCCGTTGCAGCATGCGGTCGAGGTGGCGCTTGAGATCGTGCAGGTAGAGCACGTCGGATGCGGCATACTCCAGTTGCGCATCCGAGATCTTCTCGGCGCCCCAGTCCGAACTCTGCTGCTGCTTGCTCAGGTCGATGTTGAGCAGTTCCTTGGTGATGTCCTTGAGCCCGTGCCGGTCGGTGTAGGTGCGGACCAGCTTGCTGGCGATCTTGGTGCAGTAGACCGGACCGGTGATCACTCCGAAACGGTGCTTGAGCACGGCAATGTCGAAGCGGGCGTAGTGGAAGATCTTGGTAACCGCGGGATCGGACAGCAGGCGGGTAAGGTTGGGCGCACCGTTGGCGCCGGCCGGGATCTGCACCACGTCGGCACTGCCATCGCCTGGCGACAGCTGCACGACGCACAGCCGATCACGACGCGGATCCAGACCCATGGTCTCGGTGTCGATCGCAACCTCGCGGCCGTAGCGGGAAAGGTCCGGCAGATCGCCGCGGTGCAGCCTGATGGTCATGAGGTCGTGTCCAAATCGGAGAAGGGCCTGTGATGCCATAGCATAAAGCCGTTGGAAAGGCCGGGGTGCTTTGGCTACAACGGCTCTGCAACGGCGCGCGGCGGTGGACGGTTCCAGATGCTCGAACAGCTTAGGGAGCGGCTGAGCGGCCTGCCGCGCGGCTGGAAGCGCGCGATCCTGCTCGGCTTCGACGTGCTGGCGCTGATCGGAGCGCTGTGGTTGAGCTTCGCCATCCGGCTGGGCGGCTCCTTCACGCCGACCAACGTGCACCTGCTGCTGATGCTCCTCGCCCCGGTGGTGGCGATCCCGGTCTTCGTGCGGCTGGGCCTTTATCGAGCCGTCATCCGCTATCTTCCGGAGCGGGCGATCTGGACGATCGTCCAGGCGACGACGCTGGCGACGCTGCTGTGGGTCTTCACCCTGTTCGTTGCCGAGGCCACGCGGCTCGCGGTGTTCCCGCGCACCGTGCCGTTCTTCTACCTGATCTTCTCGACGCTGCTGATCGCCGGTTCACGCTTCCTCGCCAAGGCGCTGTTGTGGCTCCCCGAGAGGGTTGTGGGACGTGCGGGAGGGGTGGTGATCTACGGGGCCGGGGCGGCCGGTACGCAACTGGTCGAAGCCCTGAGGGCACACGGCAAGAACTTCGTCGTGGCGTTTCTCGACGACGACGCGACCCTGTGGGGCCGCGACGTCGCCGGCATCCGTGTCCATCCGCCAGACCGGCTGGAGCAACTGATCCGCGACCACGGCGTTGGCGAAGTGATCCTGTCAGCGCCGGCAGCCGACCGGTCGCGGCGGACAGAGATCGTCGAGAGGCTCGGCAGACTGCCGGTGAATATCCGCACGCTGCCGTCGATTTCCGATCTCGTTTCGGGAAAGTACCTCGTCAATCAGCTGAGGCAGATCGACATCGACGACCTTCTGGGGCGCTCGGCCGTCCCTGCGGACCCCGAGCTGTTCCGACAACTGGTGACCAACAGCGTCATCCTGGTCACCGGCGCCGGCGGATCGATCGGCTCCGAACTGACTCGCCTGATCGTCAAGTGGGCCCCCAGGCTACTCGTGCTGGTCGAGGCCAACGAGTTCGCCCTCTACGAGATCGACCGTGCACTGCAGAGCTCGGGGGTATCCGTCGTGCCGGTTCTCGGATCGGTAGGCGATGCGGCGCTGATGCAGCGGGTGCTGCGCGCGCATGACGTGGATGTCATCTTTCATGCCGCAGCGCACAAGCATGTGCCACTGGTCGAGGCCAATGCGCTGGAGGGTGTGCGCAACAACGTCTTCGGGACGCTAACCCTGGTCGAGGCGGCCCGGGCGGCCGGAGTCGAGCGCCTTGTGCTGATCTCCACCGACAAGGCGGTGCGACCGACTTCGGTGATGGGCGCCACCAAGCGCTGGGCGGAACTGATCGTGCGTCACCATGGCGGACTCGGTGATCCCGACAGGCAGCGTTTTTGCGCCGTGCGATTCGGCAACGTGTTGGGCTCCAACGGTTCGGTGGTACCGCTGTTCCGTGAGCAGATTGCCGCCGGCGGCCCGGTGACGCTCACCGACGAGAGAATGACGCGCTACTTCATGTCGATCCACGAGGCGGCCGAACTGATCGTTCAGGCTGGAGCCCTCAGTGACGGGGGCGACATATTTCTGCTGGACATGGGCGAACCGGTCAGGATCCGCGACCTCGCGGAAAACATGATCCGGCTTGCGGGCCTGACCGTCAAATCCGAGGAGAACCCGTCCGGCGACGTCGCCATCATCGAGACCGGCCGGCGGCAGGGCGAGAAGCTGCACGAGGAGCTGTTCTACGATCCGGCCAATGCCCGTCCGACCCGCCGGCCGCGCATCTTCCGTTCGCCATCCGCCGCACGCGCCACTGACGACCTCGAGGTCGCCCTCGCCGAACTCGCCGCCGCGCTGGAACGCGCCGACGAGGCCGAAGTGCGACGGCTGCTGTTCGCCTATGTCGCCGAGTGATGCCTCAGGCCGCCTTGGCCCGCTGCACCGCACCATGGGTGACTTCGGTGCCGAGCACCTTGAGGCACTCGCGCATGAAGGCGGCGAGCGCGGTCCAGCCCTTGGCCGAGACCATGTTGCCATCAACCAGCGCCTCGGTGGGCGACAGGTCGACATAGGTGCCCCCGGCCAGCCGGACCTCCGGCTCGCAGGCGCCGAGCGCGCCGACCCGCTTTCCCTTCACCACGCCATCCACGGCGACGAGGATCTGCACCCCGTGGCAAATGGTGAAGATCGGCTTGCCAGTCTCGTGGAAGTGGCGGACCATCGCCTGCACCCGCTTGTCGGTGCGGATGTACTCCGGTCCCCGGCCGCCGGCGCAATAGACGGCATCGTAGTCCTCCGGCCGGACCTCTGAGAACGTCTTGTTGATGTCGGCGAGATGACCATACTTCTCCGTATAGGTCTGGTGGCCCTCGAAATCGTGCAGCGACGTCTGGATCTTGTCGCCGGCCCGCTTGTCGGGGCAGACCACGTGCACCGTGTGACCGACGGCTTCCATGGCCTGTTCGAAGACGAAGATCTCGTACTCCTCGGTGAAGTCCCCTACCAGCATCAGTATCTTCTTGCCCGCCATTGCTTCCTCCTCCTGCCGTAGCGAGGGCAGGTTAGGCATGGCGAGGTACGTATGGCAAGCGCTGACATGTTAGTCTTTGGGTCGCAGGCCAAGCGTCCACCCACTGCTCGTCGATGGCGCAGTCACTCGATGTCCCCTCCAGGTCGCGTTGCCTTTCGGCGGCGACGCACCCGCGTGAACGAGCCCTCGCCCGGCCAGCCGCATATGCTGCAGTGCATGCGCCGATGCGCTGTTGCGGCGGCCTGCAGGTTGCCAAACGGCAGCGCGTCGGGATCGAACAGGCGGGAATTGCCGCATCGCGAACAGACGAACTCCAGAAGCGCCCCGGAGCGACGGAGGTCCCCGATCGTGGTCTGACGGGTCAGCCGCACGGCGAAATGGGCTCGGAACGGCGTGCCGCTGCCGGCCTCAGCGGAGTTCGCACAGGTTCCAGCCGACGAAGCCACCGGCAACGAGGGCGCAGCCGAACTGGATGGCGCCCCGGAAATCGCCACCGACCACCAGAAAGACCAGCGACCAGAGCAGCAGGGCCGGGATGACGGCGAAAGTCAGCAGGTTCTCGGAGATCGTCCGGCGCGGGCGCAACGGCAGATGCAGGTGGATACCCTCACCCAGGTGGCGGGCCCCCCGGCCGTCATCGCGACTGCCCTTGCTCTTTCCTTGATCGCGTTCGATCTTTGGCCTCCGACGAGTAGCCGATGCCGACCCTGGGTCGACAATCGGTCGCAGCTCGACTGTAGCCCGGGGTTCGTCGGCACGGATGAGCGGTCTGCGCCGAACCGAAGACGACCCGCTGGTTTCATCGCCAGTTTGGAGCGATCAGGCCCGGCGCTCCTCCGTGACGCTGGTGCGGAGCCACTCGGTGAACTGGTCCATCGCTTCGCGTCCGCTGCCCGTCTGGGCGATCAGCACCCGCCGCCGGTCGTGCATGTCGGGGATGCGCTCGATGAGTCCCAGATCGGCGAGTACCGCGAGGCGGCGCAGCGCAGTCGTGGCGGACGTGCCGGAGGCCACGCACAGATCGGAGACCGTCACCGTCTTGCCGTGAAGTGTCGACGAGTAGAGGTCGAGCATGATGTTCCAGGCCGGGTCTTCGAACAGCTCGGCGCCAAAGATCGCGTCGCGCTTGCGGCGCGCCTTCAGCAGCAGTTGCGCGGCATCGCCGCGCGACAGTTCGCGGACACTGCCGCTCGCACCCTGCGCAAGCGCCCGCCGGATGGCATCGATCAACTCCTCCGACATCACCGGCTTGGGCAGGAAGTCGACCACCCCCAGGCGCAGAGCATTGAGGACGTGGTCGACCGTCGAGTAGCCCGACAACACGATCGAGCGCAGCCGGCGGCCCGGCCCGAGCTTGGAGAGCTTGCGCAGAAGTTCGAGGCCGCTGATCTCGCCCAGCATGATGTCGGTGACCACGATCTCGAACTCGGCCCGCTCGACGAGGCCGATGGCGTCCGCCGCGTTGCTGACGGTGGTCACCGACATGCCGGCAGTGCCGACCGACTCGGCAAGTTCCTCGGCAAGGGCCGGATCGTCCTCGACCAGCAGGATCTGGGCCCGACGCGTTGCAGTACGTGGTGACGTTCGGAGCGGTTCCAAGAGGCTTGTCGACACAGCGGTTTTCCCCGGGTGAAAGAAGGCGGGTGTGCGCATCACGGCCAGTCCCGGTTGATCCGGCAGGCAGACCGGGTGACCAGATCGAGGCCGAAATCGCGGGCGCGACGCAGGTCGCCGGCGGATTGTACTCCGGTGCCCAACAGGGTGACGCCGCGACGACGCAGGCGCTCGAGGTCCCGATGCAGGGTGTCCGGCAGCCATGGCGACCGCGCCAATGGGCGCAGCCGGAGGGCGTCGATTGCCAGCATGGTGACCGGCAGGGCGTGCGGGACGGAAGCGACCGTGCGGTAGTCGTCCGCGTGTGCCAGGAGCCCGAATCCGGCGAGGCGCAGGGCGGGCAGCGCATCGTGTCGGGGCGCTGCCGTGAGACGGGTGCCCGGTCCGATTTCCAGCACCAGGTCGGCGGTTGTGCCGGTCGTTTCGCCACACAGCTGGACCCACTGGCGCGGCTCGGCCAATACGATCTCCGGCAGGGAAACGGCGACGAAGCCGCGCTGTCCTCTGGAGGCGAGCACCTCGCGCATCTGCCGGGCCACGGCGATGGCCTGCCGGCCCGTTCCGGATCCGGCGCCAGGGCCGGCCATCCGCATCCAGTGTCCGGTGTAGGTTCCAGCGTACTCAAGCGACCTCAGCGCAACTACAGGGGTCCCCTGGCCGACCACCCGCGGCATCACCGCCGGGTTCTCCTCCCTCGGGCCGGTGGCCAACAGTCCGAGCAGCGCGGGCAGCGATAACGGCTTGGGCAGCGCGGCGAGCACCGGGAAGCCACGCTGGACGGCCCTCACCCGTGCCGCCTCGAGCGTCTCCTCGCCGGAGCCGCTGACCATGACCACCGGGGGAATTCGCCCACGGCAGTTCAGCTCTTCGAGAACCTCGAGAGCACTGGTTGCCGCCAGCGCCAGGTCGAGGATCAACAGGCTGGCCTCATCGAGCAGGGCGAGGCTGGACTCGTGCGGGTGGGTCACCACGACCGAGCGATGGCCGTGGCTGCCGAGGAGGTCCTGCAGTTCCTCGGCGAAGCAGACGTCATCGTCGACGACGGCGATCACCAGTGCCCTCCCGACGGCGATGCACCGCGGCGAGCGGCCAATCGGGCTGAAATGGCCTCCAGCATCGAGCCGGGATCGACCGGCTTGAGGAAGAACAGGTCCGCCCCGGGCGGGCATGGCCGGACCTCGACCTCGATGTCGCCTGTCATCATCGCCACGAGGCCCGGTCGTCTGGAGGCCGGCATTGCGTCGACGCGCCGCAGCAGATCGTCGCCGTTTGCCGTCCACCGATCGGTGATGAGGCAGGTGATCGGTCCGGGGCACAGCTGCGCCAGCGCCTCCCCGACGGTCCGCGCGGTGCGGACCGTCCAGCCGTTGCACTCGAACCACTCGGCGAGTTCGCTCAGCAGGTCGACTTCGTCGTCGCAGATCACGATCACCGGCTCCATCATGCGGCCGCCTCTCGAAGCTGGGCCGGTAGGTGGATGGTGAAGATCGCTCCGAGCGCACCGTTGCTGGCAGCGATCTCGCCCTGCATGCCCTCAACCGCGCGTCGCGCGATCGACAGCCCGAGCCCGGTGCCGATATCGCTCGACTTCGAACTGACAAAGGACTCGAAGATCCGCGGCAGCAGAGCGGCGGAAATGCCTCCGGCATTGTCCGAAATGGTCACGCACAGGTCGCCCCTGCGACAGCTGGCCCGGACCAGCACCGAGGGCGCGCCGACGCCGGAGTGGCGCTGGCGGCCAAAGGCCTCGAGCGCGTTGAGCAGAATGTTGAGGACCGCGATCTCGAAAAGTGTCGGGTCGCCCATCACGGTGACTTCCTCGCCGGCGTCGACCTCTATTTCGAGCGACACCCCGGAGAGCCGATACTGCTGGCTGACCAGCCCGAGAGCCGACCCCAGGGACGACATCACCGGAAAGGGCGCCCAGTTCGCCTGCACCGGGCGGCCGAGCTTGCGAACGTTGTCAATGATCCTGCGGGCTCGTTCCACCTGCGCATCGATGCGATCGAGCTTGTCGGCGACCCGCGCCCCATCCGGCAGAGCCATGGCCAGGTTCCGGCCGTTGGCGGCAGCTGCCTTGATCACGGCAAGGGGCTGGTTCAGTTCGTGGGCGATCGAGGAGGACAGCTCGCCCAGAATTGCCAGCTTGCCGGCATTCATCGCGCGCAGCTCGGTGTCGCGCAGCTGCGTGGTGTCAGACAGTACGTAAACCTGGACGCTGTCCCCGAACAGCCAGATGCAGTTGGCCGTCACCGAGAGGTCGCGCAGCGAGCCGCTGCCATCTCCGAAAGGGAACCTGCGCGTCACCGACTGACCTGCGCCGAGTGCACCCACGTGCTGCCGGACCGCCGCCAGGAGTGCCTCAGTGTCGATGTTGCCGTGCCGCGACGCCGCAAGGTCCCTCGCCGCGTAGTTCGAGTATCGCACCGTTCCGTCCTGACCGCTCACCAGGACGGGCACGGGCAGAGCCTCCAGAAGGTCGACCGTCGAGGATTGCCACTCCTGCTCGGCTTCGCGCAGCAGCCTGATCTGATCCAGCAGCTTGGATCGCTGCCGCAACTCGCGGGCGAGGACGGCCATCAGGCCGACCCCCGAGATCACCAACAGCACAAAGGGCAGCGAGGCGTCGACCAGCGGGAAAAGCTCATCCCCGGTGGTGTTGTCGACGGGCTGCAGCACGGCGACGTTGAGGGCTGTCTGCAGCAGGCCGGTGAGTGGCTCGATCTCTCGAGCGACCGCTGAAAGTCCCCTTGGGTCGACGCTCGACCCCATCGCATCCGAGCGGGCCGCAAGCACGGCGTAGTAGTGCTGGAGCTCGTAGTAATACTGCGGGATGCTCGGAGGGTTGGACCGATGCAGGAGCTCGAGCACTGCCCGCAGCCGGCCGGCCATGGTGCCGACCTGCGCAGAAAGCCGACCGACGACGCAGTCGGCGCGCGTCTCGCAGTGACGCAGCATCGAAATGGTGCGCACCAGTTCTATCTGGGCCTGATAGTTGAGCCACGCCGCTGAACGGCTCGACAACTCGAGCCGGTGCTGCTGATCGTTGTTGGCGACATACAACCAGACGGTGGACACCAGAAACATACTGCACAGGGCCACCAGGCCGGCGACGACGTGGCCGCTCCAGCGCATGACGCTAGTCTCGTGGCCAGGCCATCGGCCGGGCGACCGGGATGGCGGCCATTGCGATGCGCGCGGACCCGAGTGGCGCGTGTCGCTGCAGTATCGAACCCCAGTCGGCAGCCGGCAGAACTACGAAACTTGCACCAGTATTGTTCGTCACAGTCGGCTCTCCAGATAGCACCAGTTCGGCGCGCCGTACCGCAAAATCTCTTTGGCTAATGATTTATGAATAGGACCAGATCTGGTCCGACCGCACCGGTCTTTCACTCCGATCTGGATGCAGTTCGCGCCAGTTCCGTACGGACGGCAAGCGTCATCCTGCCAATGCAGGTACAGTCTCCCGAAATATGCTCCGTGCCGCAGACAATGCCCGTCTCGTGCGCGGAACGCTCTTATTTACTTCGTCGGGCCGCCGCCGGCAGGTCTCTCTCCGCCATTGCTCGGACGCGCCGACACAATCGTTAAAAGTTTGTTCAAAATGGAGTAGCTTCCGGTTCGCTCCGGCTTAGCCGAACGGCATGCTCCCGCCAGCAACCGTGTAGGGCAAAATGGTTAAGCAGACTGCAAAGCTGGTGCAGGGCACCACTCCACCATACGCGCCGCACCCCGGCGAGGAGGCAGAGGCAGGCTCCGGCGGCGGCGAATCCGCTCCCGGACAGACGGCGCACCAACCAGACTTGCGGCTGCTGGCCCTGCAGATCGGCTGGGTTGGCGTTGTCGTGGCCGTCGCCCTTGTCGAACAGGGATCAAATCTGCTGAGGCCGGACCTGTGGTTATCGGCTACGGGGCTTACGCTGTTCATCTCTGCAGCCCTGCCCGTGACCATCCTGGCCGCGATCACTGCCGGGGCTGCACAGTTCCGGCGGCTGGCCGCCCAGTACGACGGGCTGCACGCCATGGTGGCCCGCATCGCCGAGCCTGAGCCGACTTCGGCCCGCAACATCGTTTCCATCCGGCATGCGATGCACAAGGAGCTCGCCACCCTCAACGAGCAGCTGGACCGCTCGCTGAACCGGACCGGCGAAATCGAGACGATCATCAGGCGCGAGGTCGCGACGCTCGAGCACAGCTTTGCCGAGAACGAGCGGCGGATGCTCGCCCTTGTGCAGGAGCTGGCCCGCCAGCGGGAAACCGTCGTCACCGCTACCGAGCAGGTCCGGGATGTGGTGAAAGCGAACCGCGAGGCGCTCAACGGTGAACTCGCCGGTCTTGCCGCGCAGGTGCTTGAAGCGGGCAACTATGCGCGTGGAGCGGTCGAGGAGGTCGGGGTCGAGGTCCGCAGCGAACTCGCCGACAGCGGCGCCAGGTTTGCCGAGACACTCCGACAGGTCGTTGAGGGCAGAATCGATCCGCTCAATGCCCTGCTGGCCGGGCAGGTCCGCACAATGGAAGCGCTGCTCTCGAACGGCCACGGCGGGGTCGTGGCGGTGCTCGAGACTCAGGGCCGTCAACTCGTCGAGACGCTTGAAGGGGCTTGGGGCCGGATCGGCGCCGACATGGCGAGCCAGACCAGGATCGCCGAGAGTGTTGCGAGCCGGCTGGTCGATACGCTCGATCAGAGCCTCGAGAGCAGCGTCAACCGGCTCGAGAACCGGGTGCAGTCGGCCTCGCTCGAACTGCTGGGCGTGCTCGACAGCGCCGCGGATCAGGCCTCGCGGCGAATCCTCGAGGTCGGTTCGGCCAGCACGGAGATGCTGGATGGGCGTGTTGCAGCGCTCGGCGATCGCATCGACGGCCAAGTGCGCCAGCTGAGCGGCCTGATCGAAGGCGCGACCGATCGGCTGATGCCGACCATCGAGCACCAGAACCTGACACTCGAGCGGGCCATCAAGCTGGGCGGCGCGCTGGAGCACAGCACATCGCAGCTCAATGCGGTGCTGACCCACAAGGCGACGGAGTTCGTCGATACCCTGTCCCTAAACCTGCGCCTGTTCCAGTCGCAGCTTAGCGATGGCGCGCAGGCGATCAGCGAGGACCTGCGGAACAAGCTGGATCGGGCCACGGACATGCTGGATGGCAGCGCCCGCCGCTTCGACCAGACGCTGCTCGGCGTTCAGGACACGATCAGCCTCGCGGGCGACCGGCTGACGGTCGCCGCGGCCGAGTACAATGCAAGCTTTGCCGAGAGAGTGGATCAGATCGAGGAACTCGTCCTCGAGGGGGCCGAACGTGTCGGCGCGACGCTGGGCCAGCGCTCGGCCGAGCTGGCGCTGACCCTGGCGGATGGCTCGCGCAGCCTCGAAGGGGCCCTCGGTGTCTGGTCGGGCCGCATCGGCGCCGTACTGGGCGAGGGAGTGAGGGACGCCGAGACCAGCTTCGAGCTGCGGCTGGGAGAGATGCGGCATGCCGAGGAGGGGCACGTGCAGCGAGTTCGGGAGCTCTTCGGGTCGGCCAGCGAGGCGATGAGCGCCGTGCTCACCAGCAGCACGGACGTTCTTGCCGCCGAGGTTGACCGGGCGGAGGTAGGCATGGCCCAGGTGAGCGGACAGTTCGGCGCCAGCCTCGCTGAGCAGCGGGAGGCATTCGTGCGTGAGCTCGGGCAGGCGAGCAGCGCAGCCAGGGCAGCCCTGCTGGACGCGGCGGCCAGCGGGGTGGCAGCGTTCGATACCCAGATCGGCGAGCTCAGGGCATCACTGCAGGCGCAGATCGTCACGGTACATGGGGGCCTCGAGGCCCGCACCCTTGAACTCGAAGCGAACGTTGCCGCATTCGGCGCATCAATCGACGCCCAGACCAGCCGACTTGGGAGGGTTCTCGGACAGAAGGCCGAAGCGATGACGCGCGAGATCGAGCAGGGCGTCGATGCGCTCGACAGCACGATGTCGGGCCACCTGGGGCGAGCACATACGGTGATCGAGGCATTCTCGGCCCGAGAGGCAAACCTGTTCGCCGACCGGATGGAGGTCCTTGACGGCGCCATCGCACGGCAGTCCGAGGACCTTGCCGGACGCATCGATGCGGTGCAGGAGCTCATCGAGACGCGCGGGCAGCAGTTCGAGACCGGAATGGCGCAGCATGGCGCGGGGATCGAAGCGCAGACGGCGAGGCTCGAGGTCGCACTGGCTCGAAGCACGCAGCAACTGGCCGGCACGATGAACGAGGGGACCAACAGGATCGGCGGCGAGCTCGCCGCGCACCTGGAACGGACCGACGGCATCGTGGCGCAGTTCGTCGAGCAGGAGCAGGTGCGGCTGGATCGCCAAATCGATGTTCTGGGTCGCACGCTCGACGGGCGCGCCGAGATCCTGGATTCGATCATTCGGACACGGGGCGAGGACTTCACGGACAGGTTGCACGCGTCGTCCCGGCGATTCGAAGAGGGGCTGGCCGATGGAGGTCGTGCCCTCGAAGGCGCGCTAAGGGCGGCGACGACGCACCTGGAATCGGCGCTGAGCGGCCAGGCGACGACTCTGCGCGACCTGCTGACAGGTGCCTCCGACCAGGCCGAGCATGGCGCGCGCCAGCGGCTGGACAGTCTTCTGGGGGCTATCCACCAGCTCGCTGCGCGTCTCGATGAGGCGCTGAGCGGCGGGCTGGAGACGCTCGCCACCCGGCTTGCCGATGGCAAGAATGACATTCGGCACCTGCTGGACGCAGGCGCGGCCCGACTCGGAACGATGCTGGACGACGGCGGCGGGAAGCTCACCGGAGAGCTGGCCGAACAC
The DNA here is from genome assembly GCF_041917035.1 of Devosia sp. Classification (GTDB taxonomy): domain Bacteria; phylum Pseudomonadota; class Alphaproteobacteria; order Rhizobiales; family Devosiaceae; genus Devosia_A. Next base: position 12,319 of record NZ_JAYRYM010000065.1, read on the forward strand.
ACCGGCGTCCTCGAGCAGGCGCTGACGGAGCGCATCGAGACGCTGCAGACCCGCCTGCGCGAGCAGGCGTCCTCGGTCGACGCGAGCCTTGCTGAAGCCGCGGAGCGGCTGGAGCGCTCGCTGCACAAGGCAGCAGGCGAGATCGAGCGGGCGACCCACGCGAGCTCGGCCGAGGTGCGCGCCAATGTCGCGCAAGCGCTCGAGTCCGCGGCGCAGCAAATGGCCACGGGGGTCGACGCCGCCGAGCAGAAGGTCGGCGCCGCTTTCGAGACGATGATGGTCCGTCTGGCCGCACATGAACGCAGCGCCGTGAGCCGTATGGACGCGGCAGCCACCAATGTGGGCGAGAGCACCAGGAAAGCGGCCGAGCTGACTGCCGAGCGGCTGGTGACGCTGAACGGCGCCGTCGTTCAGGTCCTCAACTCGCTCGGTGCGCCGCGCCCCCATGCCCGCAAGTCCAAGATCGAGTTGCTGCAAGATGCCGCGGAGTGAGCGTCACCTCCCCGGATCGGATGCCGCTGCCGAGGCGTACATCGCCAGGCTCATCGAGGAGATGACCGAAGCGGCCGGCGGACGCCAGGAGGACCTGCCGGACGCCGACCTCGACCTGGTCGAGCTGCGGCTGGCACAGCTGCGCGATCAGCCCAAAGACATGCCCGCCGGGCCTGACGTTCCGACCTTGCCGCCAGGCACCACCCGGTCGCGGCCGGCGTCTGCTGATCCCGGGCCCGAGCGCGGGCCGGCAGGGGCGCGCGTTGTTTCGGAAACCGTCGACGACGTGATCCTCGCTGCGGCGGCGGCAGGTGAACTGGGGCCGCCTCGGCTGGTCGAGCGCGCAGTTTCGGCGCGATCGAGCCGGCGACTTTCAGTCGGCTACCTGGTAGCACTGGTCCTGGCGGCGGTGGCCGGCGGGTGGATCGGTCGCGATCCTTCCCTGGTCACCTCGACGGCGGCGATGCTCGAGAGCTACTGGCCGGGCGACCCGAACTGGCCAACGGGCGTTGCCTTGCCCGACGCTCCGGCCGTGCCGGCCGGGACAGAGGGCATGGTCGACGACATCGACAACGCAGGTCCGCCCGCTTCCGAGGCGTCGGTGTGGCGCAAGGTGAAGACGTATCGTGTGGACGCCGACGGCAGGGTGTTCGCTGACGACGGCTCCCTCGCCGACCAGGCCGGCAACCGCCCCTAGATCCGTGCCGGCTCGCCGACGAGCGAGTGGCACATCTCGTCGAGGTCGTCGCGGCAGCGGACCAGAAGTTGCTGCCACTCCTCGAGCTGATCGTCGTCGATGGTCCAGATGAACTGCTCGTCGGCCAGGCACAGCTCGAAGGCGTCATCGCCGAAGCGCTGAGGATCGAGTCGGAGACGGAAGATCGGCCGGCTGACCAGAGCGTAGAACAGCCGGCCGGCCTCGAACAGACGGTAGGTGATCGTTTCCGCCTGTCTGCGGCGCAGGTGCCGGATGATCGGCCGGAGGTGCTCGATCTTGCCGATGGGAGCCAGATCGGTCAGCACCGCGTCGATACGCCGACGCAGGGCGATGTCGGCACCCGACAGCGCCGCGGCTCCGAAGCGATCGAGGATCACGACGCGGTCGATGGCGGCCATCACCTCGGCACAGAGCGGCAGCAGGGAAGCGCGTACCTGACGGATTCGGCCCAAGATGGCGCCACTTTCGGCCGACGCCCCCACCGCCTCCACGCGATGCCCATCGGTGATCAACCCGTCGGCGAGCGGCAGCTCGAAGTCCGCAGCCCGGATCTGGCGCATTGAGGTCTCCCCGCGGGCCGGGGCCAGCGGTTGGCACCCGATTGCCGAGCCGCGACGCTTGGAGAGGGGATGGGTTGGGGCGTCATCCCCTCTCCGGCGTCCTTGTACGAGTGTGCATGGGCGCCCCCTTTTGCGGAAGAAGGTCGTCCCCAAGGCCCGCGTTTTATAGCGCACAGATGCGATGCCGGCAGCGCGGGTCTGCTCCATTCCGAAGGCACCCGTCGCGAGGGCGGGTCCGGATCTTGCCCGACCGGGGTGAAGTGCTTGCGCCTGCAGGGCATTGCCGACCGCTCGACTGCACCGTCCCGGATGCGACAGCGCGGAGCCACTAACTACGGAACGGTTCGAATGTTCAGCTCGCCAGGCGGCGGAAGTGGGACTCACCGGCCGTGAGGCGATAACCCGAGACCATGCCGTCGAGTTCACTCGCCTGCGACTCGGTCTGTTCTATGGCTGCATTGGTCTCTTCCACCAGCGCAGCATTGTGCTGGGTCATCTCGTCGAGCTGGCGAACGGCGACATTGACCTCGGCGATCGAGGTGGCCTGCGAATCGCTGGCCGTGGCGATGCCAGACATGGCCCCGGCGCTGCCACCGACCATTTCACGCATGCCGGCGAGCCGACCTGCGGCAAGCTCGACAAGGCGGGCGCCCTCCCGCACCTCGGTCGTGCTGGCCTCGATAAGTGCCTTGATCTCGGCCGACGAGGCCGCCGCGCCCTGCGCGAGGCGACGCACTTCAGCCGCCACCACGGCAAAGCCATGGCCCGCCTCGCCGGCCCGCGCCGCTTCAACCGAGGCATTGAGGGCCAGCAGGTTGGTCTGGAACGAGATGTCGTCGATAACCCCGATGATCGTCGCGATGCGCTGCGAAGAGGTCGAGATCCGCTCCATCGCGGCAGTCGCCTCGCGCATCACCGCACCGCCCTCATCGGCCGCCCGCGCCGCCTCGCTGACGCGCTGGCTCGCGGCACGAGCCTGGCGGGCGCTGTCGGCAACCGTGCCGGCTAGGCTCTCCATGGCCGCGGAGGTCTGCTCGATCGTCGCCGCCTGCCGGGTCGTGCGTTCGCTTAGGTCGTTGACGCCGGCAAGGATTTCGCCGGTCGCCGACTTGAGGGCGCGCGAGGCGCCGCTCATGCGCTGCACCATGCCCGCGATGTTCTCGGCCACCGAATTGACATCTGCCGCCAGGCGCGCGAATGCACCGTCGTAGCTGCCGAGCATGCGGGCCGAAAGGTCGGCCGCGGCAAGGCGGGCCAGCACCTCGCCCGACTCGGCGATCGGCCGCGAGATGGCGTCGAGCAGCCCGTTCATCTCGTGCATGAAGGTCTGGTAGTCGCCCTCGAACCGGGCCGGATCGATGCGCCGGTCCAGTTGGCCGTGGCTCGCCATCTCTGCGAGCGAGCGGACTTCGGCAATCGCCCCCTCGATCATGCTCTGGCGGGCCGCCATGGCGTCGATGGCAATATTGATCCCCTCGACGCTCTTCAGGAAGGCGCCCTGCATGCCTTCGGGGCGAATCTTGCGGTAGTAGCGCCCCTCGCTCACTGCAACCATGGCCAGGGCACCTTCGCGCACGAAGGCATCGGACACATCGATCAGGCCGTTTACCCTGTCGGCGACCTGCTTCATGCGGCCTCGGGCATGCGGAACGATCACGCGCTGCTCGAAGTCGCCGCGACGCACTGCATCGCAGGCGGTCCCGACGGTGCCGAGGAAGCGGTCGAGATCGAACAGGGAGGCCATGGCAATGCCCACGGAGATCACGATCACCGCGGCGATCGCTGCAACGATCCAGGCCGGCACCGCGAGCAGAGACAGCACGGCGACGCCGACGGCAAGGGCACCTGCAAGGGCGAGCCCCGCAACAGCCCTAGATAGACAGGACAAAGCGATCATAATCGACCCCCAGGGTCTCGAGCTTGCGCATGAGCAGGGCGTGCGAGGCGTTGACACTGTCCTTGCCGTTCCGGTGCCGCGCCTCTTCGGCCAGCAGCTCGGCGTAGAGCGCCGAGATCGTCGCTACCGCCTCGGGACGCGGCCTGCGACGGTTGGAGTGGTAGCCGACGATCGAACCGGTCGCATCGAAACTGGGCGTCACGTGCGCGAACACCCAGTAGTGGTCGCCGAACTTGGTGCGGTTGACCACATAGGCGAAGATCTCGCGGCCCGCCTGGATGGTGTCCCACAGCAGCCGGAAGATGCAGCGCGGCATCTCCGTATTGCGGACCAGAGCATGCGGCTGTCCCAGCGCCTCGCTGGCGGAGAAATCCGCGATCTCGAGGAACGTATGGTTGGTGTAGGTCAGGTGGCCCTTGAGGTTGGTCTTGCTGACGATCAGATCGTCCGCGCCCATTACCCGTTCCGCGCCGGAGAGCCTCAGCATGATGCCCTCCGCCTACCGCGCACGGTCATTTCCCCGCCGTCCGGCGGAGATGCAGTTCTGTCCACTACCAGGCTCCCTTGTCAGAGTCGCCCATGTCCGCGTCCGCAAGTTCGCAGGCACGAGGTCCGGGCAGCGTCCATGCCGTCCCGCGTACCGACTTGTACGGTTCTTCGCGTTAAATTCTGGTTACGAAATAGTGAAACTGCCCACTTGTTGGGCAGCCTGCCTCTCGGGCGGTCACTGTGGCGCGCGTGAGATCACTGTCGGCGCGCCCAGTACCTCGAACCTCGGCACAATTCCGAGACCGGGGGAGTCCGGTGCTCGCATGGTGCCGTTGACGCGCCGGGGGGCGCCATCGGCGATGTCGACGGTGCCATAGGAGTTGAAATCCGTGGCGGAGAAGCAGAAGCGCTCCGGCGTCGACTGCGCCAGGTGCGCAATGGTCGCGGTGACGATGTCGCCGCCCCAGGTATCCTCGATGGTCATCGGGATCTGGTGGGCGACGCAGAGATCGCGGATCTGGCGGGCCTTGGTCAGGCCGCCCACCTTGGAGATCTTGAGGTTGATGACGTCGA
>NZ_JAYRYM010000066.1:0-16942 GCF_041917035.1 Devosia sp.
GCAGCTGGTGGCGCTGTGCGAGCAGAAGGGCATCGGCCTCGACGGCCTGACCATCGAGGACTTCAAGTTCGTCGACCATCGCATCGACAGCCGCATCCACAAGGTGCTGAGCGTCGAGGCCTCGGTGGCGGCCCGCCGGAGCTATGGCGGCACCGCCCCGCACAATGTCGCGGCGCAGGCGGCCCGCTGGAAGAAGCTGCTGACGGGCGAGGAGACCGAACCGGTCCGCGTCAGCCGCCCGGGCGGGCACGGAGACGGGGCGGAGTAGTGCCACTCAAGCCCCGCACCTTGCATCTGACCCGGGATCACCTGGCCCGCATCCCCGTCATCGACGATCCGGGCCCACCCGGCTACGCCTTTGTCCGCCCGGCGACGGATGCGGACTATGACGCCGAAGTCGAGCGCTATGTCGCGACGGCGCCGGCCGGGGATTTCTGGATCTTCGCCTACGGATCGCTGATCTGGAACCCGGCCACCGAGTTCGACGCCGAGCGCATCGCCGTGGCCAGGGGCTGGCATCGCAATTTCTGCCTGTTCGACCAGCGCTTCCGGGGCAACCCCAGGCAGCCCGGCCTGATGCTGTGCCTCGATCGCGGCGGCACCTGCCGCGGCGTTGCCTACCGCCTCCCGGCCGAGCGGCTGCGGGAAAACCTGCACAAGCTGATCCGTCGCGAGATGAGCATGGTACCCTCGGCGTTTCCGGCCCGCTGGATCAAGGCGATGACCGAGACGGGCCCGCTCACCGTGCTGGCCTTCGTCATCAACCGCCGGGACCCGCGCTATGTCGGCGGCCTCGATCTCGCCGAGCGCGCCGACCGCCTGGCCCAGGCGCATGGCTGGAAGGGCTCGATGGCCGAATACGTGCTTTCGACCGTGCACAAGCTGGAGGAACTGGGCATCCACGACCGCAACCTGTGGGAAATCCAGCGCCTGGTCGCCGAGCGGATCGAGCATCACTGGCCGCTCTGATCCTCCACCAGCGCGAACGGGAGAGGACAACCCGACCATCACGCTCCTCAATCACCCCCATCAACAACTCCAGCTTCCTCTTTCCCCGCCTTTCGCCTAGAGCTTTCGCCCGTGGTTGGTGGGGTGAGACGACCTTGGTGCATCATTTCGAGTATCGCGGCGACCGCCTGTTCGCCGAAGAGGTCGACGTCTCGGCGCTGGCCGGTTCGGTCGGCACGCCGTTCTACGTCTACTCGGCGGCGACGCTGCGACGGCATGTCCGTGTGATGCGCGAGGCGTTCGCCGGCATCGATACGCTCATCGCCTATGCCATGAAGGCCAATTCCAACCAGGCCGTGCTGAAGGTCGTCGCCAGGGAAGGCGCCGGCGCCGACGTGGTTTCGGGTGGCGAACTGGAGCGCGCCGTCGCGGCGGGGATCGCGCCGGGCCGGATCGTCTTCTCCGGCGTCGGCAAGACCTTCGCCGAGATGCGCCGGGCCCTCGAACTGGGCATCAAGTGCTTCAACCTCGAAAGCGAGCCCGAACTCGAGCGGCTGAGCGATGTCGCCGTGTCGATGGGCACGACCGCGCCGGTCTCGGTACGCATCAACCCCGATGTCGATGCAGGCACGCACAAGAAGATCTCGACCGGCAAGGCCGAGAACAAGTTCGGCATCCCCTTCACCCGCGCCCGCGAGGTCTATGCGCGCATCGCCGCGCTCCCCGGCGTGCGCGCCATCGGCGTCGACATGCATATCGGCAGCCAGATCACCGACATGACGCCGTTCGACAACGCCTTCGCGCTGCTGGCCGAACTGGTGCGCGACCTCAGGGCCGCCGGCCACGATATCCGCCATGCCGATGTCGGCGGCGGCCTCGGCATCCCCTACCATTTCGACCAGGAGGCGCCGCCCGACCCGATGGCCTATGCCGCCATCGTCCGTCGGCATGTCGGCCCGCTCGGCATCGGCCTCGTCCTCGAGCCGGGCCGGCTGATCGTCGGCAATGCCGGCATCCTCGTCACCCGGGTCGAATACGTGAAGGAAGGCGCGAGGAACCTCCCCGGAGCCAAGACCTTCGTCATCGTCGATGCGGCGATGAACGACCTGATCCGCCCCACGCTCTACGAGGCGCACCACGACATCCAGCCTGTCGTGCACTCCAATCTGCCGCGCCTCAGGACCGATATCGTCGGCCCGGTCTGCGAGACCGGCGACTTCATCGCGCAGGATCGCGACATCGAGGGGGTGCGGGAGGGCGACCTGCTGGCGGTGATGAGCGCCGGCGCCTACGGGGCGGTGATGGCCTCGACCTACAATTCCCGTCCGCTGATTCCCGAGGTGCTGGTCGACGGAGCGCGCTGGCACGTCATCCGGCCGCGCCGGTCGATCGCCGAGCTGATCGCCCTCGACAGCGTCCCGGACTGGCTCTAGCCGCCGGACTACCCCTGTAGCGCCTGCCGGGCCAGCGAGACGATCTCGGCCGGACGGCCGTTGAGCGCGTCGTCCACCTTGTCGAGCATCTGCTGCAGCGTGAACGGCTTGGCGATCACGTCGTAGATGAGCGCCTCGAGTCCGTGCGCGCGCTCCCGCTGGTCGGCGAACCCGGTCATCAGGACGATGGTCACGTCCGGCCAGCTCGATGCGACGTTGAGGGCGAGCCCGATGCCGTCCATCACCGGCATCTTGATGTCGCTGAGCAGCAGGTCGAAGCGGCCATTCTCGGCGATCATGATCTCCGAGGCGAGGCCGCCATCCTCGGCCTCCACCACCTCGTGCCCGGCATGTGCCAGCGCCCGCGCCACGAAGGCCCGCACGCTGTCGTCGTCTTCGGCAATCAGTATCCTGGCCATCAGTGGGCTGCCTGTTCGTGGGTATCGGTGGCCGCGCCCTCGTGGCTCTGCGCGGCGGCGTCGTGTTCGACGACCAGCGGGTTGGCCGCCGGAGCAGCCGCCTCGGCGGCGGGTTCGTCGATCTGCGTGAGCGCCCCCTCGCTGCCGAGCGACAACCCCTCGGCAAAGCTCAGCCGGACTCGAACGGCAGCATCGGGGGGGGAAGGCAGCTCGGTCGACAGGCTGACCAGTTCGCCCGGCTCGAGGTCGCGCGCCCGGGTGACGACGCTCCACTGGTAGACGGGCTTGTCCTCGGCATCGAGCAGGGTGACGATCACCGGCGGCACCGCGACGCGGCGCTGCTCGAGCCCGACGATCGAGGCATTGACGCTGATCAGCGTTTCCTCGCCGCGCCGGCTGAGCAGGGTCGAGACGTCGGCGAAGTCGAGGCCGACAACATTCACCTTCAGTCCGACGGCGGCATAGAGGCCGGCAAGGTCGGGGATCAGCCGCACCATCTCGCCGCGCAGCAGCACGCCTCCGACAAGGACCGAGCCCAGAAGGCCAACCGCCACGACGCGCGACAGGCGCGTCAGCCGAACCGTCGGCAGGTTGCGGTCGCTGGTCAGGCGCTGCCGGATCAGTGCGCCCAGCTTCCTGGCCGTGTCGCGGGCAGCCTGTGCCCGCGCGACCGCCAGGGCCCGCGCACCGCCGGACTTGACCGCCGGCCCGGGCCTGCGCTCGGCCGGGCTTCCGCCTCCCGCCTCGCCATCGGCGGGTTTCGCCGCCGCCGCCTTCGCCTTGGGGGCGATCGCCGCCTTGATCTCGGCGATCGAGCGGGCCACCTCGGGCGATGGCGGCTCGCCGCGCTTGAGGGCCGACTTCAGCGGCGTCGGCACCTGCGAACTGATGGAGCGTTCCTCGGCGGCAAAGCTCTTGTCCAGCTTGTCCTCGTCGGCCGGGGAGAACAGCCGGTCGTCCTCCCGGGGCGGCGGCACCGGCTGCGGCGGCGGCCGCTCGGCCAGCCACGACTTGCCGCAATGCGCACACGCCACCTTGCGCCCGTCCGGACCGATGGCCTCGGGCGGCAGCTGGTAGCGCGTGCCGCAATGCGGGCAGACAATGACGATGCTGGCGGGCTGGGGCGAGCGCATGGCCGAGCCTAGCCCGTTCCGGGTTAAGGTTTGTCAAACCGACGCTGCCGGCGATCGCCGGCGGATCAAGATTTGGGCGGAATTTGCGGCCACAAGTCCGGAGCGGACGTGACCGCTTTGATATGATGCCGAACGACTGATTCGGAGCGGATGGCCCGGTGATCGAGTTTTCCAATGTCGGGCTGCGCTACGGGCAGGGGCCGGAAATCCTGCGCGACCTCAGCTTCCGGATCGAACCCGGCACGTTTCACTTCCTCACCGGCCCGTCGGGTTCGGGAAAGACCTCGCTGCTCAAGCTGCTGCTGCTCTCGCTGCGCCCGACGCGCGGCCGGGTGACGCTGTTCGGCAAGGACACCTCGGCGCTCGACCAGGATGCGCTGCTGCAGATGCGCCGCCACATCGGCATCGTGTTCCAGGAGTTCCGCCTGCTCGACCACCTGACCACCTACGAGAACGTGGCGCTGCCGCTGCGGGTCCTGGGCGAGCCGGAAGGCGCCTATCGCGCCAACGTGACGGAGCTCCTCGAGTGGGTGGGCCTGGGCCAGCGCCTGGACGCCCTGCCGGCGGTGCTCTCGGGCGGCGAGAAGCAACGCGCCGCCATCGCCCGCGCGGTGATCGGGCGACCCGACATCCTGCTCGCCGACGAGCCGACCGGCAATGTCGACCCCGACCTGTCGCTGCGCCTCGTCCGGCTGTTCGCCGAACTCAACCGGATGGGAACCACCATCATCCTCGCCACCCACGAGATGGCCCTGCTCGAGAACTTCCCGTTCCCCAGGATCACGCTGCGCGACGGCGAGGTGGCCTTCGATGCGGCTTGACCTGCGCCTGCCGCCGCTGGCGGGATTCGCCAGCCGGGAGCACAGCGCTCCGATCGTGCCCGAGCGTTCGGTCGCCGGACGGACCCTGGTGCTGCTCATCGCCATCATGACGTTCCTCTCCGGCGTGACGCTGGGCGGCGTGGTCCTCGTGCAGAAATCGGCGATAGCCTGGTCCTCCGACGTGGGACGCGAGGTCACCATCCAGCTGCGGCCCGTCGAGGGCGAGGTGATGGAGTCCAACCTGCGGATCGCCGTCGCGCTGGCCGAGGCGACCCCGGGGGTGGCCTCGGCGCGCGCCCTGTCGCTCGAGGACAGCCAGAAGCTGCTCGAGCCCTGGCTCGGCAAGGGGCTCGACATCTCCGCCATCGACATTCCCCGGCTGGTCGCCGTGCAGCTTGCCGATCCTGCCGAGGCCGATCTCGACAAGCTGAAGCGCGACCTCGAGGCCGGCGTCAAGGGGGCGAGCCTCGACACCCATGCCGCCTGGCGCCAGCAACTCAACGTCATGGCCGGCACCATCGTCGCTTCGGGGCTGCTGGTCCTCGGCATGATCGTCGTGGCGACGGTGCTGGCGATCATCTTCGCCACCCGCGGCACCATGTCGTCCAACCGCGAGATCGTCGACGTGCTGCACTTCATCGGGGCCTCCAACAGCTTCATCGCCGGCGAATTCCAGGGACGATTCCTGACCATCGGTTTTCGCGGCGGCCTGTTCGGCGGCATCGCCGCCCTCGCCTTCTTCCTGCTGGTGGGGCTCGCTGCCGGCTCGATGGTGCCGACCGAAGCCAACCAGCAGCTGGGCGTGCTGTTCGGACGCTTCGCGCTCGGCATCGACGGCATGCTCGGCATCCTCGCCGTCGTCCCGGTGATCGCCGCTCTGACCGCCATCACCTCGCGTCTCACGGTCCGCCGCTTCCTGCAGCGAACATCCTGACCCGCCGGCATTTTCTGCCTTGCCCCGACCGGCGCCGAGCGGCAGGGTGCGACGGACGCGGGGGGAGCCATGTCGACAGTCCTGTCAGCGATCCGATCGCTGCTGTTCTACCTGCTGTTCTATGTGCAGACGGCGATCCTCGCGATCATCGTCGGGCTGATCGCCATGATCGCCCGGCGGCGCACGCCGCTCGGCTGGGCGCTGGCGCTCTACTGGGTCCACTCGCACCTCGCGGCGCTGCGCCTGATCGCCGGCATCCGCACCGACATCGGCGGCGAGGAGAACATCCCGGACGGCCCCTGCATCATCGCCAGCAAGCACATGAGCGACTGGGACATCTTCGCCCTGCTGCCGGCCGCGCGACGCCCCGCCTTCGTCGCCAAGAAGGAGCTGATGGACATCCCCTTCTTCGGTCACGCGGCGATGAGCTTCGACACCATCCGGCTCGACCGCTCGCTCGGTGGCGACGCCATCCCGCGGATGATCGAGGAGGCGCGCGCCGCGCTCGCCCGCGGCGCCCGAATCATCATCTTCCCCGAGGGCACGCGCAAGGCGCCGCTGACCGATCACGACTATCGCTACGGCATCGTCCGGCTCTATGAGGGGCTCGGCGTGCCGGTAGTGCCGGTGGGCGTCAATTCCGGCCTGTTCTGGGGGCGGAGGAGCCTGCTGCTGTGGCCGGGAACGGCGCGCGCGCGGTTCCTGCCCGCCATCCCCCCGGGCCTGCCGAGCGAGGTCTTTCGCGCCCGGCTGATCGAGGCCATCGAAGCCGAGACCAACCGCCTGATCCTGTCGGCGTACGAAGCGGGGCTGAACCGCCCCGTGCCGCAGCCGCTGCACGACCGGCTCGAGGCGCTGCGGCGCGGCGAAGTCCCCGGCCCGGCGCCAACCACTAGGGATTGACGCATTTCGCGACACAGACCATAGATATGGTGTGCGCGGCAACGGCCCTTGACATTTGAGTCAAGTTTGTTCTATATTTGTTCCTTGTTGCGATGGCGCGAAGGGGAGCGTTCATGGTGCCGGTTTTCGAGCGGGAGATGCTGGCGAGAGGCCAGGCTAGGCCGGTCAACTGGCGCGGGCGCTCGGGGCGTTTCTATGCGCTGGCCCCCGAACGCATCGAGGATTTCTCCTTCCGGGGCGACGATCTCTACCTGATCGCGCTCGGCCATCACGTGCTGTGGGTCGGTTCCGCCGTCGACCTGGTCGGCGATCCGGTCAGCCGTGCCCGCTTCCGCCTCGCCATGGATTGCGCCGACCGGGTCTTTCACGTCGAGACCAGCGCCGACGAGATCGAGCGGCTCACCGTGCTGTGGGACCTCGAGGGAGCCGAGCCGTCCATCGGGCTCAGCGCCGCCTGAACTCAGGCGCTCTCCAGCGACGGAAGGTCGCGCCCGTCGAGCGCCGCGACGAGCTGGTCGAGCAGCGGATCGCGAATGCCCAGTTCGCGCAGATGCGCCGCGGTGGCCAGCACGTAGTCCGGATTGGGGCCCGACTCACCGCGCCCGGCGCGAACCAGGCGGACCTGCTCGGCAAGGTCGAGGCGCCCGGCGAACTGCACGTGCCGCTCGTCGGCGAGAAACACCAGCGCCGTCACCGACCGGCCGTCGTCAAGACGCACGCGGCGATAGGCCTCGCGATAGACGCCGCGATCCATCTCGCGGGCGCTGAGGTAGGCGTGTACCTCGTTCCAGGCCTCGCCGGCCACCTCGAAGGCGACGCCGCGGCAGGACCCACCACGCACGAGGCCGAACACCAGGCCGGGCCGCGCCTCGGTGCCGCGGTGCCGGTGCGAATAGACGCACAGCCGGCGGTGCACGCCGCTGATCCGCGCCGGCTGCCTGTCGAGATAGTCGAAGCCGGGCCGCCAGATCAGCGATCCGTATCCCAGTACCCAAGAGGTGGATTTGTGCTGCATCGGCCCCGGCCCGCCTTGCCGTCGTCACCTTGGTACCGGTACGGTCCGCGCGGCGCAACGCATGCGCCGGCATGGGAGATTTGACGGTGCGGAAGATCGTCGCGCTGGGCGTGGTGGTGCTGGTGGTGGTCGCCCTGTGGACGACCGCCTGGTTCTGGGCCGCCTCGGAACTGCGCCGGCAGGTGGCGATGCTCGGCGAGGCCGACGGGGAGACCGCCCCCCGGCTGACCTGCGGCGTCTTCGAGGTCGGCGGCTTTCCCTTCCGCTTCGACCTCGAGTGTCGCGACGGCATGCTGGTCGACCAGGACCGCACCTACGGGATCAAGGGGGTCAGGGCCTCGGTGCTGATCTACAGCCCGAGCCATGCCATCTTCTCGGCCGCCTCGCCGATGACCCTCGCCAATGCGTTCACCGGCTCGGAAAGCCGCATCGACTTCACCAGTCTCGAGGGTAGCGCCCGCCTCGTCGCCGCCGACCCCATTCGCGGATTGACCGGGGAAGGCTGGCGCATTGCGCGGGTCTCGGTCCAGGCCGAAGCCATCACCTGGAACGAGACGATCATCGGCGACCTGCTGCAGCTCGAGGCCGACCACGCCGAGGCGCACCTCATCGACATGGGCGAACGGCACGACGCCGAGGCCGGCAGCGCGGCGCTCGCCGGCTTCGCCAAGGCCGATGGCCTGACCGTCCCCGCCTTCGATGTCACCGACGGCAATGCCAGCCTCGAAGTCGAACTCACCGGCCTGCCCGACGACCTGCGCGTGCTCGCCGCAGACCCCGACCCGATCCGCAACTGGCAACGCCGCGACGGTGTGTTCCGGCTGGTGCGGTTCGCCGGCGATCAGCCGGCGCCGGCAGAGATGTTCGAGATCTCCGGCGAGGCCAGACTCGGCCCGTCCGGGCTGCTCGCCGCGCAGGTCACCTACCGGCAGAAGCAGGTGCTCGACCGGCTCGAGGGTCTGATGCCCCCGCTGCAGCTGGCCGCCATCAAGGGCAAGCCGGAGGCAGACGGCAGCTCGGGCAACACGCTCACCATCGTCGACGGCAGGATGCGGCTGCTGACCCTGGACCTGCTGGAGATCGGACCGCTGTTCTAGGCGGGCCGGCCCGGTGGGCCGACTTCAGGCGTCCTCGCCGCCGCCATGCTCGCGGATGCCGATCCGCGGGACATCCGGCGCCGTCGGCGTCGCAGCCTCGCTGCCGCCGTGCGGCCGGCCGAAATCCGCTGCCGCCGTCTCCTGCCCGGCGGTGATGATCGAGCGACGGATGGCGCGGGTGCGGGTGAACAGCGCCTCCATCGCCGGACCGTCGCCGACGCGCACGGCGCGCTGCAGCTGCGACAGGTCCTCGAGGAACCGCCCGAGCATTTCGAGCACCGCGTCGCGGTTGGTGAGGAACACGTCGCGCCACATCACCGGATCGCTCGCCGCGATGCGGGTGAAATCGCGGAAGCCCGACGCCGAGAACTTGATGACTTCCGAGCGCGTGTGCGTCTCGAGATCGGCCACCGTCCCGACGATGTTGTAGGCGATCAGGTGCGGCACATGGCTGGTGATCGCCAGCACCAGATCGTGGTGGGCCGGATCCATCCTCTCGACATTGGAGCCCATCGCCCCCCAGAACGAGGTCAGCCGATCGAGGGCGACCGGATCGGTGTCCCGACGCGGCGTCAGGATGCACCAGCGGCCGACGAAAAGCTCCGGAAACCCGGCCGCCGGTCCCGAGTGCTCGGTGCCGGCAATCGGGTGGCCCGGAATGAAATGCACGCCGGCCGGCACGAAGGGCTCGACGACCTTGACCACCTGCCCCTTGACCGATCCGACGTCGGACAGGATGGCGCCCGGCTTCAGCGCCGGCGCGATATCGGCCATCACCGCGGCATAGGCGCCGACCGGAACGCACAGGATGACGAGATCGGCATCGCGCACGGCCTCGGCATTGCTGCGGGTGTAGTGGTCGCCGAGGCCGAGCGCGCGGGCCTCCTCGAGAGTGGCCTGCTGCCGGGTGGCGATCGCTATGGTTCGCGCCAGGCCGTTCAGACGGGCGGCACGGGCGATGGACGAGCCGATCAGCCCGATGCCGATGAGCGCCAGTTTGTCGAACATCAGTCTGCTGCTCCCGCTGCGCCGAAGGCCTCGAGCACCTCGACCACCCCCCGCATGTGTTCCTCCCGGCCGATCGATATCCTGAGGCCCTCGGCTATGCCGTAGCCATGGATCTCGCGGACGATCAGCCCTTTCTCGAGCAGCGCCCCGAAGGCCGCTTTCGCCTCGGCAGGATCGGGAAACAGCACCATCACGAAATTGCCCTGGCTGTCCACCACCCGCAGCCGGTTGGAGCGGATGCTGCGCGTCAGCCAGTCGCGCCAGCGGGCGTTGTGGCGGCAGAGTTCCGCGGTGAAGCCGCGATCGCGTGCCGCCTCCGCGCCGGCGTGCTGGGCCGGCAGCGAGACATTGAACGGCCCGCGGATGCGGTTGACCGCGTCGATCACGTGCGCAGGCCCGTACATCCAGCCGATGCGCAGCGCGGCCAGCCCCATCTTGGAGAAGGTGCGCACCATGACGACATTGTCGGCCCGATCGACCAGATCGATGCCGACCGAGTAGTCCGCCGCCGTGACATACTCGGCATAGGCGCTGTCGACGACGAGCAGGACGTCCGGCCGCAGGCCGCCATGCAGGCGCTCGAGCTCCGCCGCCGACAGGTAGGTCCCGGTCGGATTGTTCGGATTGGCGAGAAAGACCAGTCGCGTTTTCTCGGTCACCGCGGCGAGCAGGGCATCGACATCGGCGCGGTAGTCGGACTCCGGCGCCATGACGATTTCGGCGGACGCCCCGCGCGTGACGATCGGGTAGACGTTGAAGCCGTAGCGGCTCATCACCGCCTCGTCCCCTTCGCCCAGATAAGTCTGGGCCAGCAGGTGCAGCACCTCGTCGGAGCCGCCGCCGCACAGGATCCGCTCCGGATCGAGCCCGTGCACGTCACCCAGCGCCTCGCGCAGGATCTTCGAACTGCCCTCGGGATAGGTCTCGAGGCGACCGGCCTGCGCCTGATAGGCCGCGATGGCACGCGGGCTGGCCCCGAGCGGGCTCTCGTTGGCGGAGAGCTTGACCGGCACCACGCCCGGCACCGCCTGCGACTTGCCCGGCACATAGGGCGCAATCCTCAGAATGCCGGGTTGCGGAACAGGGCGGAGAGTGGTTTCGGTCATCGATCGTCGCGGCTTGTCGAAGGCGGGCGGACCATATGGGAACAGGCTCGGGATGGCAAAGGAATCCCGGCGTCAAGGCCCGTCGCCTCTGCTACACTGTGGCTGCGCATGATCAGGCGCAGCGGGAGGATGTCATGACGGCAATGAACATCGTGCATATGCGTGTGAAGCCAGGTCGGGAGCAGGAATTCGTCGCCATCCACGAGGCCTTCGAGGCCGAGAAGATGCCCGGCGGGAGGGACTTCTGGGTGGTCAAGACCGGCGAACGCGACTTCTGCGTCGTCGCCTGGTGGGACGGACTGAGCGACCTCGTCGCTGCACGCGCGGCCATGATCGCCAATCTCGACCGGTTGCGCCCGCTTCTCGAGGACCTGGGCGGCGGACGCGGGGTCACCGAACCGTGGTCCGGCGAGGTGGCGATGCATCGGCGGCCTCAGGCCAGCCACGAGCTCTAGGGCCGGCCCGTCAGTCCGGGAGTGCTGCCATGGCGGCCTGGGGCGAGAGCGCCGGGACGCGCACGTAGCGCTCGGCCTTCTTCCGGCGCGGCACCGCCGGAAACAGTTCCTTGCGCGCCAGCACCACCAGGGCCCCGGCCAGCGTCGGACCGAACAGGCGCCCCGCCCGCTCGAAGAAGCGGGTGGACTTGAGTAGCAGCGCCCGCTGCGAGGGCGGCAGGTAGAGCGCATCGCGCCATTGCTCGGGCACGAAGCTGTGGTCGCGCAGCAGCTTTTCCAGCTGCCCGCGCGAATAGGGGTGGCCGTCGCCGAACGGCGTGCTGTCCGCCGCCGACCACATGCCGCGCCGCTTCGGCACGACCACGATCAGCCGGGCATTGGGCGCCGAAACGCGCCAGATCTCCCGCATCAGTTCCTCGGCATCGGCGATGTGCTCGAAGGCATGCACGGCAATGATCAGGTCGACCGCCGAATCGGTCAGCGGCATCTCCAGCGGATCGCACAGCACCGTGTGCGAGGGACCTTCGCGCGGCCACGACGACGCACCCTGCCGCGCCGGCATGAAGGCCAGCACGCGCTCGGCCTGCGCGAGGCTGAAGCGCAGATAGGGCGTGGCAAAGCCGAGCCCGAGCAGGCGCTGTCCCTTCACGTTTCCCGCCATCCGGACGATCTCCTCGCGCAGCAGCGCTCGTGCGATCTTGCCCAGGGGCGACTTGTAGAAGGCGATGAGCCGAGAGACGTCCGGAGTCATGGCTTTACCCGAGATCGTTGGCTAGAGTCTGCCCGCTTCGGCGTCGCTTGTCACGCCGCTGCCCCGAACTGCCTATCGGAGTGATTGCACGTGCCCCTGTTGATCGACATCTTCCCCGCCCGCTCGGACAATTACGGCTACCTCGTCCATGATGTGGGTTCCGGACGCACCGCCGCCATCGATGCCCCCGACGCCAAGGCGATCAAGGAGGCCCTGACGCGTCGCGGCTGGCGCCTGACGGACGTGTTCATCACCCACCATCACACCGACCATGTCGAGGCCATCCCGGTGCTGAAGCGGGAATACGACGCACAGGTCACCGGCCCCAAGGCCGAGGCGGGCAAGATCCTCGGGCTCGACGTGCTGGTGATCGGCGGTGATGTGGTGGAGCTGGGGGAGACGCGCTTCAGCGTGATCGAAACGCCCGGTCATACGCTCGGCCATATCGTCTACCACGACGCCGCCGGCCGGCACCTGTTCTCCGCCGACGCGCTCTTCTCGCTTGGCGTCGGCCGCATGTTCGAGGGCCAGCCGGGACCGATGTGGAACGGACTGCTGGCTCTGCGCGCCCTGCCCGACGACACGCTGGTCTACTGCGGACATGAGTATACCCAGGCCAATGCGGCGTTTGCCCTCAGTGTCGACCCGCGCAACCCGGCGCTGAACATCCGCGCCACCGAGGTAAAGCGGATGCGCGAGGCCGGCCAGTACACCATCCCGGTGAGCCTGGGGCTCGAGAAGGCGACGAACCCGTTCCTGCGAGCCGACCAGCCGGCCCTGGCGAAAGCCGTCGGGCTGGCGCCGGACGCGCCGCCGGCCAAGGTCTTTGCGGCGCTGCGCAAGGCCAAGGACGAGTTCAAGACCGAGTGACGACGGCGCTCACCTTCAAGCCGGTGGACAAGCGGACGGTGAAGGACTTCACCGCCCTGTTCGAGGCCAGGGGTGGGCCGAGCTATTGCTGGTGCATGGCATGGCGCGTCACCCCCGACGAGGCCAAGGCCACCAAGGGCAGCGAGCGCAAGCCCTTCATGCTGCAGCGCATCGCCGACGGCGTGCCGGTCGGGCTGCTCGCCTATCGCGACGGCGTCGCCGTGGGATGGGTCTCGGTCGCGCCGCGCGATACCTATCGCGACATCGGCGGCCCGCCCGCCGAGGAGGGCGACGTGATCTGGTCGATCGCCTGCTTCTACATACCGCGCGCCCGGCGCGGCGAGGGCCTCGCTCCGCAACTGCTCGATGCGGCAGTGGCGCATGCCCGCGAGCATGGTGCAACGATTGTCGAGGCCTATGGGGTCGATCCCGACTCCCCGAGCTATCGCTACATGGGATTCGTGCCGTTCTACGAGGCCCGGGACTTCGTCGAGGTCGGTCGGGTCGGCAAGCGGCGGCACGTCATGCGGTTAACCGTTTCTTCACGTAGTTCCGGAAGCCGTTAACAAATCGTTGCAACCAGACCGGCGACTTGAAACGTTTGGCTCGTGGCGTCCACCCCCGGACGCCGGGAGCGAGGCGAGCCGGTGGATCGCGCCGACGAACGCAGCAAGAGGCCGGGCCTGGTGGTGATCGAGCCACCCCGCGAGCGGCTGCGAATCTCCCTCGCCTATGCGCCGAACGCCGACTTCGTCAGCCAGCTGATCGCCGAACGCCAGCGCCTGCCCACCCAGCGCCAGTTGCGCCGGGTGCCGATTGCCGAGGCAGTCGATGCCTATACCGCCGGCGCCGATCGCTCGGTGCTGCGCCTGCCCGCCGGATACCGCAAGTCGCTCAAGGCCTGAGCGCCGCGCCGAGTGGCATCCCTGCGAGCAGGGATGCAACCCTCAGTTCATCGTCACGTCGCGGCCGGCGCCCGTGATCGACACCGTGAAGCCGGCCACCACGTCGAAGATCGCCATCATCATCAGGATGAAGAACACCGAGCTTGCCGCCGCGCCGACCAGCAGGAACTCGACGAGGAACACCACGAACACCAGCGTCGAGAGCATGTGCTCGACCACTGAGGCGCGGCCGGTATTGGTGGACTTCAGCACCTCGAGGAACAGGCAGACCAGCCCGACCACCAGCATGAGATCGCCCGATGTCAGCGACCAGGCAACTCCCGACACCATGGGGATGGTGAGCAACTGGCCCGACCACCCGGCGGGACTGCCACCCATGAACAGAAAGGCGAAGAAGTTGTAGGCGATCAGCGGGATCAGCAGCAGCGGCGGAATGAAGGATCCGCGGCCCGGGCGTCGTTCCGGCGGAATGAATACGGTGCTGTCGGTCATGCTGGCCTCCACTCGCTGCGTCGCGCGCACCATGCCAAAGCCCGGCACCGACCGCTAGGGGGATGCCGAGGCGATCAACGGGAAAGCGCCTGCCTAGAGCCTGAGCGGACCAACCATCTGCTCGGGCTTCACCTCGGCGTCGAACTCCTCGCCGGTCAGCAATCCAAGGTCGATGGCGCTCTGTCGCAGGGTCGAGCCGGTCTTGTGGGCGTTCTTGGCGATCCGGGCCGCGTTGTCGTAGCCGATCCGGCGATTGAGCGCGGTAACCAGCATCAGCGACTGGTCGACCAGTTGCTTGATGCGCGTCTCGTCGGGCTCGATGCCGATGGCGCAATGATCGTTGAAGCTCTTGGCGGCGTCGGCGAGCAGCCGGACCGACTGCAGGAAGTTGTAGGCGATCACCGGCTTGAACACGTTGAGCTCGAAATTGCCCTGGCTCGCGGCGATGCCGATGGCGGCGTCGTTCCCCATCACCTGCACGGCGACCATGGTCATGGCTTCCGACTGCGTCGGGTTGACCTTGCCCGGCATGATCGAGGAGCCCGGCTCGTTCTCCGGAATGGTGATCTCGCCCAGCCCCGAGCGCGGGCCCGAGGCGAGCCAGCGCACGTCGTTGGCGATCTTCATCAGTGCCACGGCCAGCTGCTTCAGACCGCCCGACGTGCCGACGAATGCATCGTGGCCGGCCATCACGGCGAACTTGTTGGGCGCCGTGACGAACGGGTGCCCGGTCAGCGCTGCGATCTCGGCGGCGACGGTCTCGCCATATTTCGGATGGGCATTGAGCCCGGTGCCGACGGCTGTGCCGCCCAGCGCCAGCTCGTAGAGCTGCGGCAGCGTCGCCCGGATCGCTTTGAGAGCCAGGTCGAGCTGCGCCACCCAGCCGGAGATTTCCTGGCCCAGCGTCAGCGGCGTGGCGTCCTGCAGGTGGGTGCGGCCGATCTTGACGATGGCCATGAACTGCTTCGCCTTGGCGTCGAGCGTATTGCGCAGCAGCAGCACCCGCTCGACGAGGTAGTCCTCGATGGCGGCCACCGCCGCGATGTGCATGGCCGTCGGATAGGTGTCGTTGGACGACTGGCTCATGTTGACGTGATCGTTGGGATGCACGGGCTTCTTGGAGCCCATGGCGCCCCCGGCCATTTCGATGGCGCGGTTCGAGATCACCTCGTTGACGTTCATGTTCGACTGGGTGCCCGAACCGGTTTGCCAGACCACCAGCGGGAAGTGATCGCCGAGCCTGCCCTCGATCACCTCGTCCGCCGCCGCGACGATCAGATCGCGCAGCTCGGGGGTGAGCAGACCCAGCCTGTGGTTGGCTAGCGCCGCCGCCTTCTTCAGGATGCCGAAGGCACGGATGATCTCGGACGGCATCTTCTCGCCGCCGATGTCGAAATTGGCCAGCGACCGGGCGGTCTGCGCACCGTAGTATTTCTCGGCCGGCACGTTGATCGTGCCCATCGAATCCGACTCAACCCGCATGCCCATTGGAACCCCCTGTTCGAAAGCAAAACGACACGGCCGGCCCCGGGAGGGGGACCGGCCGTCGGAACTGGCTGAACTGCTGCAAGGACAGCGCGACGCCCAAGACGGACGTCAGGCCTTCTTGGGCTCGAGGATCTGCCGGCCGCGATACATGCCGGTCTTGAGATCGACGTGATGCGGGCGACGCAGTTCGCCCGAATCCTTGTCCTCGACATAGGCCGGGGTCGCGAGGGCGTCGGCGGAGCGGCGGAACCCGCGCTTCATCGGCGAGGTCTTGCGCTTTGGAACGGCCATGATCGGTACTCCTGTTCAATAACGTGTCGCCGAAAGGCGTTCCGGCGTCTAACAGACAGGGTCTGTCGGGAATTGCGGCGGTCTATAGAGGAGATTTTCGCCCTTGGGAAGGGGCGAGATAGGCGGAATCCGTCGGCGGCACAATGGCCGCCATGGTCCGGCGGTCTG
The DNA here is from genome assembly GCF_041917035.1 of Devosia sp. GTDB lineage: Bacteria > Pseudomonadota > Alphaproteobacteria > Rhizobiales > Devosiaceae > Devosia_A. The sequence continues at coordinate 16,238 of NZ_JAYRYM010000066.1, forward strand.
CGGATGCACGAACGTCGTCACTCCCCCAGTGACAAGAGAGCAGTGGGGGTCCCCATGCGCGGCACTTTCGAGTAGAACCCCGATATCCGCTGGGACGCTGCCCGTGACCTATTCGTTTTCCGACGACCTCGCCAGTACCGCCGCCGACATCGAGCGCGCCCTCGATGCACTGCTCGGCATCGATGCCCTCGCCGGACCCGGCCGGCCGGCCGGGCGGCTGATCGCCGCCATGCGGCACGGCAGCCTGAACGGTGGCAAACGGCTGCGGCCACTGCTGGTCCGGCAGGCGGCCGCGGTCTTCGGCATCGCTCCCGCGGCCACCACGCCCGCCGGACTGGCGGTGGAGCTTGTGCACTGCTACTCGCTGATCCATGACGATCTGCCGGCGATGGACGACGACGACATGCGCCGGGGCCGGCCGACCGTCCACAAGGCCTATGACGACGCCACCGCCATTCTCGCCGGCGATGCGCTGCTGACCCAGGCGTTCGGACTGCTGGCCTCCGGCGCGGCGCATCCCGACGCCGCCGTGCGCATCCGTCTCGTCGCCGAACTCGCGGCCGGCGCCGGGGCCGGCGGCATGGTCGGCGGGCAGATGCTCGACATCGAAGGCGAGACGCACTTCCTCACCGAGCGCGCCATCGCCGACATGCATGCCATGAAGACCGGGGCGCTGATCCGGGCGGCGGTGCGGATGGGAGCGCT
>NZ_JAYRYM010000067.1:0-16887 GCF_041917035.1 Devosia sp.
CGGGGGGTAGGGGGTTTATTTGTCCAGGGCACTATGGGGCGGCCATCGTCTGGGGGGTTTCCATGCGAAATGCCGAAATTCGAACCGGGGGGGTCCAGCAGCCTCGCTCAGATCCCGTACTTCGAGCCCGGGTCTTCGCCCTCGGGTGGTCTGGCCTGTACGCGCCCCCTCGATGATGGCGTCAGGCCTAGCTCGGCCGCGTAGCGCGCCATGTCGGCCATCGCTTTGTTGGCGATTCCGACGATGGGGTTCTGGATGGTGTTGCCGCCCTGTGTCTTGATCATCAGGGCGCCGGTGCTGTCGTCCATCTTCGCCATCTTGGCGAGGGTGCGTTCGGCCTGTATCCAGCGGCCATGCGCCTGGCAATATGCGGCCAGAATCCCTCGGTCGAGATTTGTGACGATGCCGAGGCGGAACAGCTCTTCGACGACCCGGTCCCATTCGGCCTTCGCGTCGTCGCTGAGCTCAGGCGGTGGCTCGGGGCGCGCGATCGCCGGCCGCGGCTCGCGGGCGTTCAGGCGGGCCTTTTTCGCCGTGCCGGCTATGAGCTTGAGGTGGGTGGGCAATGGTTTCCTACCGCGCGCCATCGCCGGCCTCCGTCAGCGCGTGCCGCCTCGCGCGCTCGACCTCGGTGCGCTCCAGGGTCACGCGGCCCAGTGGTGATCCGACGAAGAGCTTCCTGCCGCGCAAAGCCTCAACGGCGACGAAGTCGGGATCGCCGGCAGTGAGCACGACCAGGTCGGCCCGCGGCTCGCGGCCGGTGCCCGGCGGGGGCTCCTTCCATTGACCAGTTGCGATCCAGGTCGACAGGTGAGGCGCAAATCGCTGGGCGTCCTCAGGGGACCTCTGGCGAGCTTCGCGGTCCTTTTCGAACCACGAAGAGAAGTCTTTTGCGGCAGGCAGCAGCGCGCGCTGTTCCTGCGGGCCCAGCGTTTCGAACTGCTGGCGCGCTCTAGCTTCGGAGCTAGTTGGGTTCCGGGGGAAGGCCAGCCAGACTTCGTCGAACAGCGCGGGCGCGGGATCCAGGAGTGGCGCGCGCGGTTCATTATCGTCCTTTTCCTCTTCCCCCCTTCCTCCTCCCTCCTCCATCTGCGGAGAGTTTTCCGAACCAGTGGGGAACTGGTGGGGAACCAGCCCCACGTATTCGGCGTCGAGTTCGGAAAGCATGCCGGACGAGTTGGGCTTCTTCGGCCTCTGATAGACCCGGAAGTTGCGAATTAGGCCGATTGGACGATCATCGTGCGAGGTCTTTTTGATGAAGTTGCCGGCCAGCAGCTCCTCGAGGAGCGCTGGCACGTCCACTGCATCGGCCGGGAAGATTCGGGCCTTCAACGTTAGCGGCTTCCAGACAAAAACCCCGTCATCGTAGGCCTCGTTCCACAAACCGATTGCCAGCAGCCGCGCGAGCGGTGTCAGGGCCATGAAACCATCGTCGGTCCACAGCCCAGGATGGATGGATCGAATGCGGCTCATCGTGACGATGCCTCCAAGTCGCGGTTCGCGGCGGCGATGGCCCGCGCCGCATCGTCATATGTGAGGTACTTCCCGAGGTAGCGGCCTGCCGCATGGGCCTCGAAGGCGGAATCGCGCGGGATGACCAGAGAAGGTCGATTGCGGCTCTCCGATTGCCGCTCAGCTGCGGCGGCCGTGGTCATTGAGGCACCAGTCGTTTGAGTTCTTCCCAGCGATCGCGGAAGGCCAGCACGGCGTCTCGCCTCACCGTCTCGATCACGTCGGCGGGCAGACACATCCCCTCATCACGAAGGCACTTCGCAAGTGCATCGGCCGTGACGGCTTCGGCCATCTCAAACACGCGCGCCTCCGATTGGAACGGCGACCGATCGCCAGATCCGGTGTGTTCGGCGAACGCCATGGTCGCGAGCAGTCGCGCCGCACGACGGTGCGACTCCGCCATGGCGTTGGCACCGCCCCCTGGGTGGTCGATCATGATGCGGCTTCCCGATCGCTCGTCGACTGGACGCGTGCGCCGAGCCGAGCCTCTGCCCACTCGTTGAGCGCCGAGAGCTCGTAGAGGGGAACCCGGCCGAAGTAGACCAGGGCCGGTCCGCCGCCGAGACACGCATATTTCGCCAGCGTCGCCGGCGCGATTTCGATGCCGAAGGTCGCGCGCAGGTAAGCGGGCACGTCGTTGCGACGGATGCGAGGAGGTAGGGTCGTCATGTTTCTCGTCCTTCATGAGGCTCGCTGCTGCGAGCGGTGGTGGGAAAGTCGCAGGTCGCGCGCATGGGAGGGCGATCGCCGATGGTGACACCATCGATGATGAGCTGGGCTGAAGGGGGTAGGGAGTGCGCGACTGCGACACGATCGAGGGCTGTCGGATTGGCAACAGCCCGTCGCTGGCGATCAGCCAAAAGGCCGTCGCCTCGCGTCCGAAGTCAGTCAGTTAACCGAAAACTTAGCAAAAAAACCCGTCGCGGATGAGGGGATTCCTCTCCTGGGGTCGTCCGGCGAGATGGTTCCGCACTGAACAACGACGCGTCCTGCGCGGAAACATACGCAGAAGGCGCGTTGATCCGCAAGATCAAGCGATGGGCCGCGCGGTCGGGCAATCTCGCGCACTAGGCCCGCAAGGGGATGACCACAGCATCCGCCTCTGGCGCTATCTGGCGTGCTACTTCGCCGGCAATACGGTTCGCGGCAGCCAGAAGGACGCTGTCCAGGCGGTGCACGTACCTGCCGGTGATGCCGTGGCTGGCGTGTCCGATGATGGCGCCGATGGTCGAGTCAGAGAAGTCGAGGTCGCCGCCTACCGAAGCGAACGAGTGTCGAAGGACGTGGGCCGTGAGATCGGGGAGGCCAGCCTTGACGGCAAACCGGTCGACGGCGTTGTCGAGGCCGCCGTATGGCTGGGCCTGTGGACTGCGAATCCCTGGCAACACCCAGGGCGAGCCATCGATCCGCGGCAGCGACGTCAGCAACTCCTGAACCGGGCGCGTCAGGGGTCGAACGGAGGCTCCGGTCTTGCTGTCGCCCAGACGTATCGCGCTTGCAGGTGTATCGATCTCGGACCAGCGCAGGCGGGCGATCTCGGAGAGCCTGCAGCCGGTCAGGGCGATGAGCCTGATCCCCGCCCGTGCCTGCCAGTGCTCCGCTTCTGCCGCCTCAAGGGCTTTTCCCAGGGCCCGATATTCGGCGGGTGCCAGCCGCCGGGACCTCTTGCGATCCGCCGGTCGTTTGACCCCACGCGCCGGGTTGGTACTGATGACACCCTCGACGATGGCGAAGCTCAGAATGCCTCCCAGCAAGCCGGTGGTACGGGCCGCGGCGCCGGGACCTCCTTCGACAATCGCCTTCCCGCGGAGTTTTTCGGTCTTCACTGTGGTCGCGGTCTTGCCCGACGCAACGTCCCGGACGAAACGGGACACGTCCGCCGGCGTCAAGTCGATGACGAGCCTTCGGCCAAGGAGAGGTTTGATGTGGCGCTCCACCCTGCCCCGGTCCGTCGCGAGGGTCGACGACTTCTTCGGGCGCCCACCTTTCCCGATGATGAGGCCGGCTTCAGCAGCGCTGAGGTAGTTGTCGCAAAGCTCTGTCACGGTCATGCTCTTGCGTCGCGTACGGCGCTCGAGCAGAGGATCCTCCTTCTGCAGCACCACCGTCCCGAGGGTCTCGATTGCGAGTTTGCGCGCCTGGTCCGCAGTGATTGCACCGTGCCGCCCAATGGTCATTCGGCGGCGCCCCCCTTCGGCCGGCCTGTAGTCGACGAAGTAAGTGCGCCCACCGGCCGGGTTGATGTAGATGCCGAAGCCCTTCAGATCGCTGCACCACACCGTGTATTGACGGTCGCGCACTTCTGCGGCGTCCACCACGGATTTCGTAAGGCGGGGCATTTCCGAACTTCCCGTGCAGCAGCAGAACTCACCAGAAACTCACCACAAAAGCGGAAACAAGGGAAGAGTCCAGAAGGTACGAGCAACCTCGCTAGATCAATTCTCTTCGATATTACCGTTGGATAGCGACGTTCAGCCAACTCGCGACATGTCTGGAAAACAGCGAACGGCAGCCCTCCGAAGGCAGAGGTCACAGATTCGAATTCTGTCGGGTGCGCCAATCTTCTATCGTGAAGTCCCGCGGATTGACCTATCGGGCCGCCTGATCACGCGACGTCGACCGGGCCGGTCCGCGCGGGGACCGACCCGTGGCTCGAGCCGGCCTCAGCGCGGCTGATCGGAGCCCTTGCGTGGCAGCAGGTGCCAGACACCGGCGACGGTGAAGGCGGCAAAGGCCATCTTCAGCACGTCCCACAGAACGAAGGGACGGACGGCACCCTCGAAGGCGACGGTCACGAGATCGCCGCCGCTCAGCCAGGCCGGCAGGTCGGCACCGGACTGGACGATGGCATTGGCAACCACCAGCAGCCAGCCGAAACCGAAGGCGAACAGCACGGCGTCTCCGATCAGCATGGCGATGAACAAGGCGAACAGACGACCGGAGGCGCCGGCATCGGCCGCCCTGCCGATGATGAAGGCCATCGGCAGGTAGCCCAGGATGAATCCGAAGGACGGCGAGGACAGGTAGCCGAGGCCGCCGCCATTGGCAAAGACCGGCAGGCCGGAGAGGCCTTCGGCGATATAGAGCGCAACGGTTGCGACGCCGATGCGCCAGCCGAACCCGGCGGCCAACGCGGCGACCGCGAGCGTCTGCAGCGTCACCGGAATGGGCATCACCGGCACCTTGACCTGCGCCGACAGCGCCAGCAGCAGCGAGCCGAGCACGACGGTGGCGAGATTGGTCACCAGCCGAGCCGTGCCGGACCGGGGCGCCAGCACGCCGAGAACGGTGTTGGGGGTGGTCAGGGTCGAGGCCATTGCCAATCCTTCATCGCGCGGAGCATGTATGGCCGTTCTAGTCCGTCGCTGTGGAGAGCGCAATGGCAGCGCCGGGGCCAACACTGGTGTTCGACACCGACTTTCCGCCTAGCTCGGGTCGGGTGGAGCCGGCTGCGGCGGGCCTAGAGCGGCTGACCGCACCCAATGCCGGACCCTACACGTTTCGTGGCACCAACAGCTTCCTCATCGGGGGAGAGGAACTGATCGTCGTCGATCCGGGGCCGGACGACGACAGGCATTTCGAGGCGCTGCTCGCCGCGATCGGGCACCGGCCGGTGCGGGCCATCCTCCTCACCCACACGCATCGTGACCATTCGGCGCTGGCGCCCAGGCTACAGGCGGCGACGCGAGCGCCGCTCTGGTTCGGCGGGCCGCACCGGCTGAGCCGGCCGGCGCGGCCGCTCGAACTCAACCCGCTCGCCACCGACTGCGACTGGCAGTTGCGGCCCGACCGGACGCTTGTGGATGGCGACGAGATCGGCGTCGGCGGCCAAGCGCTGCGCGTTATCTCGACGCCGGGCCACTGCGCCAACCACCTGGCCTTCGCGCTCGTGGGGGAGGACTGGCTGCTGACCGGCGACCACGTCATGGGCTGGAACTCGACGCTGGTATCGGTGCCGGACGGATCGATGGCCGATTACCTCGCTTCGCTCGAAAAGGTCATCGCCCACCCCGCCACGCGTTATCTGCCGGCGCATGGCGGCACGATCGGCGACGGCCGCGGATATGCTAGGGCGCTGCTGGCGCATCGTGAGCACCGCAATGCGCAGATCGTCGCGGCAGTGGACGCCGGTGCGCGCAGCATCGGCGAACTGCTGCGTGTCGTATATCCGGGCCTGCCGCTCGCCGTGCAGCCGGCGGCCAGAATGACGCTCGCTGCCCATGTCGAGTACCTTGCCGACCGGAACCGGCTGGCCGTCGTCTGGGCGCCGCTCGGGGCGGCGATCCACCCCGCCGGCTAGCTCCCGCCGAAGCCCTACTCGACGGCGCCATCCTCGCCCGCCTCGCCCGCGGATGCGGCGAGCGGCGCGTTGCGCAGCAGCAGCGTGACCTGCTGGTCGAGGGCAAGCAGGAATTCCTCGACGCGACGGCCGCTCTCGCCGAAGTCATGCAGGCTCGCCAGGGGCACCGAGCGCATGTCGACGGTCGAGCCCTCGACAGTGCCGGTCACCCGCAGCGCAACCTCGTCGCGCCAGCCGAACAGGCTGGTGGCGATGACGTTGAGCTGACCAGTCTCCAGCGAAGTGGTGGGTGCTCGCCGGGTGCGGACCTGCCAGCCACGCGCCTCGGCAAGCCCGGCCACCACCTCGAACATCTCGGTGGCCTCGACCGGGTAGCTTCGCCTGGTCGCATTGGGGAAGATCGATAGAATCCGCCCCTGCAATTCGGGCCCGGTCGGCGTCACCCGCAGCGGCGATAGCAGTGGCAGGGGGTCGGCATAGTCGGTGGCGACTTCGCTGACGAGCGGGTAGCGCATCGCCTCGACGGCGAGGTAGCCGAACGGGGCGAGGCAGACCAGCGCCAGCAGCAGGCCGGAGACCGCCCTGCCCCAGCCGCGATCGCCGGTGACCCAGAGGCGCCCAAAGGCGCCGACGGCGGCAAACAGCGCCAGCCCCGCCACGCCTGCGGCCACCGCCTCCATGATCACGAAATCGGCGCTGGCAATGTATTGCTCCCGATGCAGGAAGACCGGCAGGACGGTCAGGGGCAGCGCCAGGCTGCCGAAGCGGCGCGACCAGATCGCCCATTTCGAGGTGCGGATGAGAATGCGCATCGGCAGCAGTCGCCCCGGTTCGAGTTCCTCCCGTGCCCGGCCCGGGAGCCCCACGTCAATGGTCGCGTCGGCGGTCCGGGCCACGACCCGGTGACCGCCGGCGGCGTCTCAGGGATAGAGCCGCTGCCGGCTCCAGGCGCCGCCGGCCGACACCCGGGAGAAACGCACGCGGTCGTGCAGGCGGTTGGCGCCGTCCTTCCAGAACTCCATCACCAGGGGGACCACCCTGAAGCCCGACCAGTTCGCGGGACGGGTTACCGGCTCGCCCTCGCCGAAACTGGTGCCGAGCGTCTCGACCCGCTCGAGCAGGGCATAGCGGTTGGCGAGCGGCCGCGACTGGCGCGATGCGTGGGCGCCAATCTGGCTGACGCGAGCCCGGGTGGCGAAATAGGCATCGGCCTCGCCGTCGGCAACGGTCTCGACGGGGCCGCGCACCCGGATCTGGCGGCGCAGCGACTTCCAGTGGAGGACGAAGGCGGCCTTGGGGTGGGCCAGCAACTGGCGGCCCTTGTCGCTTTCGAAATTGGTGAAGAAGCAGTAGCCGCGGGCGTCGCGGGCATTGAGCAAGACCATGCGCACGTCCGGCAGGCCGTCCTGGTCGACCGAGGCGAGGGCCATGGCATGGGGATCGTTCGGCTCGGACTGCTGGGCGAGGGCGAACCACTCCTCGAACAGCGATATGGGATCGATCGGCGCGGCGTCGGAGTCATCGAACAGGCGATCGGAAAGCGTCGTCGCAGTCATTGAAAACCAGCCCTTTCGCGCCGATCTGGACAAGCCGGTGGCGCGTCGCCATATAGGATGGTGCCGGGCCCAAAGGCAATTCTTCCGGCAAGCAGAAGGAACCCATGCGCGATCCGTATACCGTGCTCGGGGTGCCCAAGTCCGTGAGCGAGAAAGACCTCAAGACCGCTTATCGCAAGCTGGCCAAGGCGCACCACCCGGACCAGAACAAGGACGACCCCAAGGCCCACGTCAGGTTCGCCGAGATCTCGTCGGCCTACGACTTCCTGACCGACAAGGACAAGCGTGGCGCATACGACCGCGGCGAGATCGACGCGGACGGCAACCCGCGCTTCGCCGGCTTCGGACGTGGGGCGGGCGGAGGCGCGCGCGGCGCCGCCGGGGGCAGCGGGTTCTCTGCCGAGGACATCCTCAAGGAGTTCATGTCCGGCTTCGGCGGGCAGCCGCGCGGCGCCGGCACCGGCCGCGGCCCGGGGGGCGCCGGCTGGGATCCGTTCACCGCGTCCTCGTCTGGCGGCTTCCAGCCCGGGCGGTCGCAGAACCTGCGCGGCGAGGACGTGACGCTCACCGCAGCGGTCAGCCTCGAGCAGGCTCATGCCGGCGCCAGCGTGCCGCTGCGCCTGCCGAACGGCAAGGTACTGAACGTCAAGCTGCCGGACAAGGTGGAGGATGGCCAGCAGATCCGGCTCAAGGGTCAGGGGCTGCCATCTCCGCTGGGCGGCGAGGCCGGCGATGCGCATGTCACGGTGAAGTTCGAGCGGCACAAGCAGTTCCGTCGCGATGGCGCCGATCTCAGGGTCGAGGTGCCGATCACGCTCTACGAGGCCGTGCTCGGCGGCAAGGTGCGGGTGCCGACGCTGGAGGGCAGCGCCGAACTCAACCTGCCGGCTGGCGTCAATAGCTCGAAGGCCCTGCGACTGAAGGGAAAGGGCCTGCACGGGGCGGGCGACATCTATGTCGGCCTCAGGATCGTCTTGCCCGAGGCGGGAGATCCCGACCTCGAGAGCCTGATGCGGTTCTGGCGCGACCAGAAGCCCTACAAGGTGCGCGACAGCTGATTACGCGGCGCGGCGGCGCGCTGCAGGCGATCGTTGATCGCCTCGCCCAGCCCATGGCGCGGGACGGGAGCGACGGCGATCCGCTCGGCCTTGCCGTCAAGCTGATGCAGCATGGAGAACAGGTTGCGGGCCGCTTCGTGCAGGTCGCCCGAGGGGGAGAGGTTGAGGGTGCCGTCGCGGGTGCCGAAGCCCAGATAGGCTTCGCCGGGTTCGGCAGCCTCCGCGTCGATGCGCAGCCTGGCACGGGGCGCATAGTGGCTGACCAGCATGCCGGGCGCGGTGATCGGCCCACCAGGCCGTGCGACCGCGACGGGCCGGCCGAGATGAGCGGCGATCGTTTCGCGTGGCAGGGCGCCGGCCCGCAGTTGCGTCACGATGTCGCCGGTAACGGCGACAATGGTGGACTCGACACCGGCCGCACAGGGGCCGCCATCGAGCACCGGAACACGACCCCCGAAGGCCTCGACGACCTGCGCTGCGGTGGTGGGCGAAAGGCGACCGGAGGGGTTTGCCGAGGGGGCAGCAAGCGGCCGACCTGCGGCGCGGATCAGCGCAAGGGCCAGTTCGTGGTCGGGAACGCGGATCCCCACAGTGTCGAGCCCGGCAGAGACGATATCGCTGAGGCCGGCCTCCGGCCGACGTTCCAGCACGAGCGTCAGCGGCCCGGGCCAGAGGGTGGCAAGGCGACGGGCGGTCGGGGTGAAGACCACGTGGTGCTCGGCCATCTCGAGATCGGCGACGTGCACGATGAGCGGATTGAACCGCGGCCGGCCCTTGGTCTCGTAGATGCCAAGCACCGCATCGGAATTCGTCGCATCGGCCCCAAGGCCGTAGACGGTCTCGGTGGGAAATGCGACGAGCTTGCCGGCTCGCAGCAGCGCTCCCAATTGCTCTATCTCTGAACGCGAATGCTTGGGTCCTGTCATGCTCCCCGTTTGACAAGGCGTAGGCCACACCGTCAAGCTGGACCAAACGATTGGCAACCCCGATGGCCACGCTCCTAGTTTCGCAGCGCAATTTCGACAGCCACCAGACGCCGACGGGGCATCCCGAGCGCGCCGACCGCATCCGGGCGGTGGAAAACGCCCTTGCGGCGCCGCGCTTCGACCGCCTGGTGCGGCGCGACGCCCCCGAGGGCGACCTCAGTCTGGCCCGGCTGGTGCACGACGAGGGCTACCTTGCCGGCCTCAGCCGAGCCCGGCCGGCGGAAGGTATCGGAAGGATCGACGAGGATACGTTTATTTCCGCCCACTCGCTGGAAGCGGCCGCGACGGCGCTCGGTGCCGGCCTCGCCGCGCTCGACGCGGTTGCCCTGGGGGAGGTTCGCAACGCCTTCTGTGCTGTTCGTCCCCCCGGCCACCACGCCGAGATCGCTCGACCGATGGGATTCTGCCTGATCAACACGATCGCCATTCTCGCTCGGGTGGCACAGAGGAAGCTCGGCGCCGAGCGGGTGGCGATCATCGATTTCGACGTGCACCACGGCAATGGCACCGAGGACATCTTCAAGGCCGATCCCAGCGTGTTCTATGGCTCGAGCCACCAGATGCCGCTCTATCCGGGCACCGGATCGCCCAATTTCACCGGGGTGGGCAACATCTGCAATGTCGGGCTCGGCGCCGGCAGTGGCGGGGAGGCGATGCGCGAGGCCTACGAGAGTGCGATCCTGCCGCAGCTGGAGGCCTTCCGGCCCGACTTCCTGCTGATCTCGGCCGGCTTCGATGCCGACTACCGCGATCCGCTGGCCGGGCTCAACTGGAAGCCGGAGGATTTCGGCTGGCTGACCGGGCGGCTGCTCGAGGTTGCGGCCGGCTGCTGCGACGGCCGCGTGGTGTCGATGCTCGAGGGCGGCTACGACCGGCAGGGCCTTGCCACCGGCGCCACCGCCCATGTTGAAATGTTGATGGCCGCAGGCTAGCAACAGGCTCCCTGCCGAGGAGCATCGAAATGGCCGATTCCAGCGTCGACGACATCAGGGCGATGAGCTTCGAGGCGGCGCTCAAGGAACTGGAGGCGATTGTCCAGAAGCTCGAGAGCGGGCAGGCGCCGCTGGCCGAATCGATCGCCATCTATGAACGCGGCGACGCCCTCAAGTCGCATTGCGAGGCGCTGCTCAAGGAAGCCGAGATGAAGATCGAGAAGATCACGCTGCGCGGCGGCCAGGCGGTCGGCACCGAGCCGCTCGACCCCCAGTAGGTGGCCGACCGCACCCGCCTTGACCAGGCGATCGAGCAGCGCGGCCTGCTGCCGAGCCGGGCGCGGGCCCGCGATGCGGTGAAGCGCGGCACCGTGACGGTGAACGGGGTGGTGGCCACGCGGCCGCATCAGCCGGTTGCCGACAGCGACCGGATCCAGCTCGACGACCCGGCGGCCCGTTACGTGTCGCGTGCGGCGCTCAAGCTGATCGCCGGGCTCGACGCGGCGGGGATCGACCCGCACGGCAAGACCTGCCTCGATCTCGGCGCCTCGACCGGCGGCTTCACTCAGGTGCTGCTCGAGCGCGGGGCGCGGCGTGTCTACGCGGTGGATGTCGGCCACGACCAGTTGCACCCTACGCTTCGGTCGGACATGCGGGTCACCTGCCTCGAAGGCGTCAACGGACGCGACCTCGACGCCGACCTCGTGCCCGAGCCGATCGAGCTGCTCGTGTCGGACCTGAGCTTTGTCTCGGTGCTCAAGGTGCTGGACGCGCCGCTGCGCCTGTGCACCACCCCGGCCGAGGCCGTGATCCTCGTCAAGCCGCAGTTCGAGGTCGGCCGCGAGCATGTGGGCAAGGGAGGCCTCGTCACCGACCCGGCCGCCATCGCCCGCGCAGTGGCCGCAGTGGTCGGATACTTCGCTGCCGCGGGATGGACGGAGCTGTCGACCCTCGCGTCGCCGATTGCCGGCGGCGACGGAAACCGCGAGGTGGTCGCCGCCTTCCGGCGAACGCCAGGGGATGGACGGTGACTGCAGCCGCTCACCCCGCGAAGCGGGTACCTGACTGACCGCCGAAGTACTCCGGTGGTCGCTTCAGGGCCTGTCCGACCAGCTGGCGCTGCAGCACCGAGGTGCCGCGGACCGGGTCGCGCCGGATGACCATCCGCATGTGCGGGCTGAGGTTGGCGCGACGCTGGTCGGTGTGGTGCGGCAATTCCATGCGGCGGCGGTCGGGGCCGAGGTAGTCGGGCGTCTGGTAGTAAACCTGCTCGGCGTTGAGCTGGGCGGCGAGGCGGGCCTCCAGCACCTCGCGTTTCTCGGGCAGGCTGATCACATCATCGAAGCCGAAGTCGATGTACTTGAGCAGCACCTCGACGGTGCAGTCATCGATGATCAGGATCACTGGCGACAGGCGCTGGCCCGGATCGGGAAGGCCGCGGACCTGGGCGATGACCTGCTGCATGGCAGCGTCGCTCAGGTGGTAGTGCAGAAAGAAGTAGGTCACCGGCAGTTCGGGATCCTCGGCGGCCGTATCGAAGGCACTGTGGACGACGCGGAAACCGCTGCGGGCGGCGAGGCTGGCGAGCGTCCGGCATTCGGTAACCGACGGCGCGATGAGATAGGCGCGACAGTGAGACAGCATGACCAAACCCCCATCAAAGAGGCGGCGATGGTGCGCGCCTTGGGGACTGCGATGGCGCCGAAATGACGCAAGCGCCGTAGCTCCGTCAATCCGTGCAATGGCGCATGGCGGCGTAGAGGTTTCGTTCAGCCTGATTCAGGAGTGACCGACACCGCCGTCGCGACCGGTCTGGCCGCGGTGGCGCAGAAAGTGGTCGGCGAGCACGCAGGCCATCATCGCTTCGCCGATCGGCACGGCGCGGATGCCGACGCAGGGGTCGTGCCGGCCCTTGGTGATCACCTCGGTATCCTGGTTCTGCGTGGTCACCGTCAGGCGCGGCGTGATGATCGAGGAGGTCGGCTTGACGGCGAAGCGGACGACGATCGGGTCGCCATTGGATATGCCGCCCAGGATGCCGCCGGCATGGTTGGACTTGAAGGTCGGGCCGGCGTTCCCGGCCCGCATCTCGTCGGCATTCTCGGTGCCGGTGAGAGCGGCGGCGGCCATGCCCTCGCCGATCTCGACGCCCTTGACGGCGTTGATCGACATCATCGCCGAGGCAAGGTCGGCCGAAAGCTTGCCGTAGATCGGGGCCCCCCAGCCTGGTGGCACGCCTTCGGCAACCACCTCGATGATGGCGCCTACGGAGTTTCCGTCCTTGCGGATGGTGTCGAGATAGTGCTCCCAGCCCTGCGCGGCGATCGGATCGGCGCAAAAGAACGGGTTCTGGTCGACCTGGTTCCAGTCGAAATTGGCGTAGTTGATCCTGTGCGGGCCAACCTGGACCAGGCTCGCCCGGATGGTCACCTGCGGGATCACCAGGCGTGCCACGGCGCCGGCAGCGACCCGCGCTGCGGTCTCGCGCGCGGAGGCTCGCCCCGAGCCCTTGTAGTCGCGGATGCCGTATTTCTGGTGGTAGGTGAAATCGGCGTGGCCGGGCCGGTACTTGTCCTTGATCTCGGCATAGTCCTTGGAGCGCTGGTCGGTGTTCTCGATCTCGAGTGCGATCGGCGTGCCGGTGGTCTTGAGAAGTCCGTCGCGCTCGTCGTTGAAGGTGCCGGAGAGAATGCGGACCTGATCCTCCTCTCGCCGCTGTGTGGTGAAACGCGACTGGCCGGGCCTGCGGCGATCAAGATCGCGCTGGATGACCTCGGCCGAAATCGGAATGCCCGGCGGGCAGCCGTCCACCACGACGCCGAGGGCCGGCCCGTGGCTTTCGCCCCAGGTGGTGAAGCGGAACAGGTGGCCGAAGGTATTGAAGCTCATATGCACGCCCCGAGGAGTGCAGCGGTTCTAGGCGGGGCGGGGAGGAGCGTCAATCGCGCCCGCTCGCGACTCCTGGCCCGGGGCCGCACGAGGTCTCGACGCAGCGGAGCGCAAGCTTCCCCGCCCTGCAGGAGTATGATGTACGCCCCTTCCGGGCTTTGCGCCGGCTCCCCGCAGGCCTCAATCATCCCAGCTGTGGCCCGCCGGATAAACGGTGGACTGGCGTCCCTCGAAATGCACCACCGAGTCCTGTGGCGGAAACCAGTTCACAGCCCGCTCGGCGGGAAGATCCTCGATCAGGCGCCTCAGGATGCGCAGGATGCCGCCATGCGCGACGATGATGGCGGGGCCGGTCAACTCGGCGCCAAAGCTCATGACGCGCTGCGCGACATCCTCGTAGCTCTCGCCCGAGGGGGGCCGGAAATACCAGAACTCCGCATCGCGCTCGCCGGCCATCGCCATCTCCCCGGCGGCGAGTTCGGTGTGCAGGCGCCCCTCGTAGATGCCGAAGGACACCTCGATCAGCCGCCGGTCGGGTACCGCCTCGGGCAGCGGGATGGTGAAGGCGGCCCGGATGCGCGCCATGGTCTCGAGCGTGCGGCCGAGCGGCGAGACATGCCAGCCGAACTCGTCCGGCGTGCGCCCGGCGTGGCGCAGCAGTCGCTCCAGCAGCCGGCCGTTGAGATCTGCCTGGGCGCGACCAACGACATTGAGCGGAATATCCTGGCTGCCCTGGTAGCGCCCCTCGGCGTTCCAGTCGGTTTCGCCGTGGCGGATGAAGTAGAGTTCGGGCCAGGTGATGGTCATGTTCGGTTCCGCGCGGGACCTTCCCTTCGGTCGCCCTTCCCCGGCTCCTGCGGCTCAGGGGGCTGCCGGGGCCTCGTCGTCGATATACATGCCGATGATGTTGAAGCCGCAATCGACATACTGGATCTGGCCGGTGACGCCGGAGCTCAGGTCGCTGAGCAGGTACAGCGCCGCCGTGCCGACCTCTTCCTGGGTGACGTTGCGCTTGAGCGGCGCCGCCTTCTCCTGGAAGTGCAGCATGGTGCGAAGCCCGGAGATGCCGGAGGCGGCAAGCGTCTTGATGGCGCCGGCGGAGATGGCGTTGACCCGGATGTTGTTGCGGCCCAGGTCGGCGGCGAGGTAGCGCACGCTGGCCTCGAGCGCGGCCTTGGCGACGCCCATGACGTTGTAGTTGGGGACGTACTTCTCGGCGCCGTAGTAGGTCAGCGTGAGCAGCGAGCCGCCGGGGTTCAGCATCGCCTCGGCGCGCTTGGCGACGGCGGTGAACGAATAGACCGAGATGTTCATGGTCAGCGCGAAATTGGCGGCGCTGGTGTCGATATAGCGGCCTTCGAGCTCGTTCTTGTCGGAAAAGCCGATGGCGTGGACGAGGAAATCCATCGTCCCCCACTTCTGCTTGAGAACACGGAAGGTCTCGTCCATCGCAGCGTCGTTCGAGACGTCGCATTCGACCAGCGTGGTGACGCCGATCTCTGCGGCGAGCGGCTCGACGCGCTTTTTCAGTGCCTCGCCCTGATAGGAGAAGGCGATCTCGGCACCCTGGTCGGCGAGGGCCTTGGCAATGCCCCAGGCGATCGAGCGGTTGTTCGCCACGCCCATGATCAGGCCCTTCTTGCCGGCCATCAGCCCGTTCGCCATCGTCGCTTCCCTTCGCATCGCAATCGCCTTGCGCCGCTTGTCGCACAGCCCCCGGGTGCGGGCAAGTTCACCCTTGCGCCGGAAGGCGGCGCAGCTAAGGTTCGGCGCCATGGATACCGACACCACCCTTAC
Organism: Devosia sp.; assembly: GCF_041917035.1. GTDB lineage: Bacteria > Pseudomonadota > Alphaproteobacteria > Rhizobiales > Devosiaceae > Devosia_A. Next base: position 15,031 of record NZ_JAYRYM010000067.1, read on the forward strand.
GCCCGTGCAGATCGTCGACGGCCTCCGAGCCGCATTGGGGGAGGGTGGCACGGTTCTCGCCACGCCGGCCGAGATGGCGGGATACCTCGCTGAACCGCGCAAGCGCTTTCACACCGCGGCGGCAGCGGTGGCCCTGCCGAACGATGTTCCCGCGCTGCGGCAGCTCTGCCGCTGGGCCAATGCTCACCGGGTGAAACTCGTCCCGCAGTCAGGCAATACCGGCCTGGTGGGCGGGCAGGTGCCGCTTTCGGGCGACCAGGTGATCGTCAGCCTCCGCCGGCTCGACAAGGTGCGGGCGGTCGATGCGGCGGCCGGGCACATGACGCTCGAGGCCGGGGTGATCCTCGAGCACGCGCACCAGGTGGCGGAGGCGGCCGGCGCCATGTTCCCGCTCTGGCTCGCGTCACAGGGTTCGGCGCGGATCGGCGGGGTGCTCAGCTCGAATGCGGGCGGCGTGCAGGTGCTGGCCTTCGGCAATGCGCGCGAGCTGACGCTGGGCGTCGAGGCGGTGCTAGCGGACGGTCGGCTCTACCAGGGCCTCAACGCGCTCAAGAAGGACAATACCGGCTACGACCTGAAGGACCTGCTGGTCGGGGCGGAAGGCACGCTGGGCTTCATCACCGCGGCGACGCTGAAGCTCTTTCCTAGGCCCGAGGGGCAGGAGACGGCGATCGTCAGTGTCGTTGATCCGGCAGCGGCATTCGCTCTGTTCGGCCTGTTGCGGGAGCGGGCGGGGGCGCGGCTCACCGCCTTCGAGCTGATGCCGCGCCTCGGCATCGACATGCAGCTTAGGCACGGCATGCTCAGGCGCGACCCGACGCCGAGCCCCTCCCCCTGGTATGTCCTGTGCGAGATCAACCGCATGAAGGGCGGCATTTCCGGCGCCCTGCAGGGTGCCCTCGAGGAGGCACTCGGCTCCGGACTCGTCGACGATGCGGTGCTCGCCCAGTCGGAGGCCGATCGTCTCCAAATGTGGGCCGCGCGCGAGCAGATGAGCGATGTGCAGAGCCGCGAGGGCGCCTCGATCAAGCACGACGTGTCGGTGCCGATCGGGGCGGTGCCGGAACTGATCGCCGAAGGGAGCGCGGCCGTGGAGCGCGCCATCCCCGGTGTGCGGCCCTGTCCCTTCGGACACATGGGCGATGGCAATATCCACTTCAACTTCAGCCAGCCCGAAGGCGCCGACCCCAGGGCCTTCATGGCGCGCGAAAAGGATGCCAATGCCGCCATCTACGGTGTTGTGCTGCGGCTCGGCGGCTCGGTTTCGGCCGAGCACGGCATCGGGCAGCTCAAGACCGGGCTGCTCGCCGAAGTGAAGGACGGGGTGGCGCTCGAGATGATGCGGGCGATCAAGCAGGCTCTCGATCCCAATGGCATCCTCAACCCTGGCAAGGTATTGGGCTGACCCGGCCCCGCCGCCTATCCCGCCATTGCGGTGGGCGTCGTCCGGCGCTCGATCAGGGCGACGATGTCGGCAGCGGGCACGGGTCGGCCGAACAGGAAGCCCTGGCCGATATCGCAGCCCAGCCGCGCCAGCAGGTCGCGTTGCTGCTCGGTCTCGATACCCTCGCAGACGGTGAGTTTACCCAGTCTCTGCGCCAGGTCCGTGACGGCGCGGATGACCGCGGCCTGAGCGGAGTCGACGGTCAGGTTCCGCGTGAAGGTCTGGTCAATCTTGAGCTTGTCGAACGGAAAGCCGGCGAGGTAGCTCAACGACGAGTATCCGGTGCCGAAATCGTCGATGGCGATGCCGATGCCGTGACGGCGCAGGTCCGAGATGGTCTCCAGCACACGACCGCCGCGATCAACGAGCACGCTTTCGGTGATCTCGATGTCGAGCCGCCCGGGCGGCAGGCC
>NZ_JAYRYM010000068.1:0-16801 GCF_041917035.1 Devosia sp.
CGCACAAGGCCTTCTCCGCGCCGACCTCCCACAGTTGTTTGAAGTCCCGGCGGGAGAGGATTTCCCCATGCGGATCATGGTCTTGCGCTTGCCTTCCATAATTGGACCGCGGCGGTCATGTTATATTACTATTGCCAACTCATCGATTAAGCACGTAATCGGAACTTAGGTACGCTCGGTGCCATATTGCGGCACACCGGGGCAACCGGACGTACTGAAGGATTTTCGTCGGGGGGCCGACGAGGAGCAAGAGGCTCCGTATTGGAGGCAGTTCATGTCGATTGATCCGCGCGAAAAGGTCGTACTTTTCATCGACGGCGCTAATTTGTACGCGACCAGCAAGGCTATCGGGATCGATATCGATTACCGCCGGCTGCTGTCGGAATTCCAATCCAAGGCCTATCTGCTGCGGGCCTACTACTATACCGCACTGGTGGAGGATCAGGAGTACTCCTCGATCCGGCCGCTGATCGACTGGCTCGACTATAACGGCTTCACGGTGGTGACCAAGCCGGCCAAGGAGTTCACGGACGCCTCGGGGCGCCGGAAGATCAAGGGCAACATGGACATCGAACTGACGGTGGACGCCCTCGAAATGTCGACCTTCTACGATCATCTGGTGCTGTTCTCGGGCGACGGCGACTTCACGGCGCTGGTTGCGGCTCTGCAGCGCAAGGGCAAGCGCGTCACCGTCGTGTCGACACTGACGACGCCGACGCCGATGATTGCCGACGACCTTCGACGACAGGCCGACTTCTTCCTCGATGTCGCCGAACTGGCAAAGACCGTGGGGCGCACTCCGCCGCCGGAGCGCGCGCACATCGACCGCACCGTTGACCGGACTCCGGTGACAGTGGACGGTAAGGGGCACTGAGTCCAGTCCGCCGGAGCCTTCTTGCAGACCAACCCGCCGCATGACTGCCCGCGCTGTCCGCGGCTGGTGGCGTTTCGTCGCGACAACCAGCGGGACTACCCGGAGTTCTTCAATGCCCCGGTCCCGAACTGGGGCGATGTGGCGGCCGGCCTGATGATTATCGGGCTGGCGCCGGGCCTCAAGGGCGCAAATCGCACCGGCAGGCCGTTCACCGGCGACTATGCGGGGGACCTGCTCTACGCGACGCTCGAGAAGTTCGGGCTGGCGACTGGCCACTACCGGCAGCGGCCGGACGACGGGCTGGAACTGCGGGGCGTTCTGATCGCCAACGCCGTTCGCTGCGTCCCGCCGCAGAACAAGCCGACCGGCGAGGAGATTCGGACCTGCCGGCCGTTTCTGGTCGCCAGTGTGGCAGCGCATAGGCCCAAAGCCTACCTGGCGCTCGGCCGGATCGCCCACGACTCGCTGCTGACGGCTCTCTCCGAGAAGCGCAGCGCCTTCCCCTTCGCGCATGGTGCCGAGCATCGTCTCGGAACTGGGGCGGTGCTGTTCGACAGCTATCACTGCTCGCGCTACAACACGAACACCGGCGTACTGACGCCCGCCATGTTCGAGGACGTGGTGGGGCGCGCGGCCCGTTCCATCATAGGCTGAGAGTCGCCCGGCGAAAACGGCGACGAAGCGGCCCCGCCCCTCCGGTCGCGAGTACGACCAGATTCGGCCCCGCCTCCGGGTGCAGGTGATGGAGACGGCCAGCGGGGCCAGTTCGTCGCCGTTCAGCCGTGCTTGAGCAGGCGAGCCTTCTCGCGCCCCCAGTCTCGGTTGCGCTCGGTCTCGCGCTTGTCGAAGCTCTTCTTGCCCTTGCCGACGCCGATCAGCAGCTTGGCCCTGCCCTGCTCGTTGAAGTAGAGCTTCAGCGGCACGATGGTATTGCCGGCGCGCTCGACGTCCTGGCTGAGGCGCGCAAGCTGCTTGCCGTTGACCAGCAGCTTGCGCGGCCGCTTTTCCTCGTGGTTGAAGCGGTTGGCCTGCAGGTACTCGGGGATGTGCGCGTTGATCAGCCAGAGTTCGCCGCGCTCAGGAGAGGCGTAGGCCTCGGTGATTTGGGCCTTGCCCTGACGCAGCGACTTGACCTCGGTGCCGGTCAGGACAATGCCGGCCTCGAGGGTGTCGAGGATCTCGTAGTCGTAACGGGCCCGGCGGTTTTCGGCCACCGGACCGGTCGAGATGGTTTGGGGTTTGCCCGGTTGCTTTGCCATGACCTCTAGATAGTCCCGTCCGGCCGCAACGCAATAGCGGCGCGTTCCTCAGTTGGCCAGCAGTCCGGCATGCCGCAGGGCGGAGTCTATGGCTTCCTCGTTCGCCTTCGAGACCGGTACCACCGGCAGGCGGAACTCGTTGCGGCACAGGCCGAGCCGGGACGCGGCGTATTTGACGCCGCCGGGGTTGTTCTCGAGGAAGAGGCTCTTGTGCAGATGCACGAGCTTGTCCTGAATGGCGATGGCCTCGGCATAGTTGCCCTGCTGGCAGGCGTTCTGGAAAAGCGCCGAGAGCCGGGGCGCGACGTTGGACGTCACCGAGATGCAGCCGGTGCCACCATGGGCGTTGAAGCCGAGCGCCGTCATGTCCTCGCCCGAGAGCAGGATGAAGTCGGCCCCCAGCCTGGCGCGCTGCAGGCTGGCCCGCTCCATGCTTGCAGTCGCGTCCTTGACGCCGACGATGTTGGAGTGGGCGTCGCGCAGTCGGGCGATCGTGTCGATGGTCAGGTCGACCACGGTGCGACCGGGCACGGAGTAGAGCAGGATCGGCAGCGACGTGGCCCCGGCAACCGCCGAGAAGTGCTGAAACAGACCTTCCTGGGTGGGCTTGTTGTAGTAGGGCACCACGGACAGCACGGCGTCGGCGCCGATGTCCTCGGCGAAGCGGGCGAGCGACACGGCCTCGTCAGTCGAGTTCGAGCCGGCACCGGCGATTACCGGCACGCGCCTGGCCGCGACCTCGACGCAGATCTCGATGACGCGATGATGCTCCTCGTGGGTCACGGTCGGGCTTTCGCCCGTGGTGCCGACCGGCACCAGACCGTGCGTCCCCTCCGCAATCTGCCAATCGACGAAATGGCTGAAGGCTTTCTCGTCCAGCGCCCCGTTCGCAAACGGAGTGATGAGCGCTGTGATCGAACCTCGCAACATTTCGGGTCAGTTCCTCGTGCATTGGCATCGTGCGATGCGGGCTGGTTGGTAGGCCGTTCCGGCCAGATTATGGCCATATCCCGATCATCGGCCGGCCACAGTCGGGCACCATAGTTTTTCTCGTGCCGGCCGACAAGCAAAGAGGCGAAGCGACCGGGCGGCACGACCCACAAGGACCGAGTGGCTAACCAATTGTTCACGCGCGTGGCGCAAACTTCTGGCTGACTGCAAGGGTGGGGGCACCTTGTTGGATTTGTACCGAGGACCAACAGGACAGTTACCATGTTCTCTGCACCCAGGTCGAAAGGCCTGCTTGCCGGCATCGTCGCCGCAACGCTGACCGCCACCGCCCTGGTCGCGGGCAACTTCGTTCGTGCCAACGATGCCGTCGATCCGGTCGTCACCGGCGCCATCAGTTCGCCGGCATCGGTGCCGAAGGACGCCGCCTCGAGCGCGTTCCGAAAGGCCCTTTCGGTGCTGGCGGACGGACGCGAGGCGGAGGCCTACGAGCTGGCGCGGGCCCTGCCCGACAACACCGAGCGGCGGGCCCTGCAATGGGCGGCCATCTACTATGGCAATGGCGAGGTGCCCGCAGCCTCGGTTGTCCGCTTCACCGCCGACGCCCCGGACTTCGCAACGGGAAGCGTCTTCCGGACACGCCTCGAGCAGGCCCTGGTCAAGGAGCAGGCGGACGGCGCCAGCGTGATCAAGCTGCTAGGCGGAGCGATGCCCAATACGCTCGATGCCCAGATCGCGCTCGCCCAAGCGTATGCCGGTGCAGGCCAGAAGGACCGTGCGGCGCGCATCGCACGCGCCATCTGGACGGAGAATTTCCTCGACCGCGCCACCGAGCAGAAGGTGCTCGACCAGCTCGGCCCGCTGCTGTCGAAGGTCGATCACTGGGATCGCGCCGTGCACCTGATGATGCACGACCGTGCAGCCGGGGTCGAACGGCTGTTCGGCACCATGACCGCGGCGCAGAAGTCACTGGCCGTGGCGCGCAATGCCACATCGCGCAACGACAAGGATGCCAAGAAGCTGCTCGACGCCGTCGATCCGTCGATGACCTCGCACCCGGTGTTCCTATTCTCGCGAGCCCAGCGGGCCCGTCAGTTCGAGCTCTGGGACGACGCCATCGCCTATCTCGACAAGGTGCCCGGCAGTGCGCCCGAGGCCGAGGAGTTCTGGTACGAGCGGCGGGGCCTGCTGCGCGACCTGCTGAAGCTGGGCGAGGTCAAGCGCGCCTACCGGGCAGCGGCGGGCTATGACGAGGGGCCGGAAGGCCGGTTGGTCGAGGCCCACTTCCACGCCGGCTGGATCGCGCTGTCGTTCCTGCGGGACGCCAAGCTGGCGCTGCCCCACTTCAAGTCCATGCAGCAACTCGCCACCCTGCCCGACTCGGTCACCCAGGCCGACTACTGGCTGGGGCGCACCCTGGAGAAGCTCGGCGACGAGACGGCAGCGCGGACCGCGTTCCAATCCGCCGCGCGCTACGGCACCCTCTACTACGGCCAACTGGCTCGCGAAGCGCTCGGCAAGAAGGGCGTCGCGATCCGCGAGATGCCAGCCTGGAAGACAGCCGAGGCCGCCTTCGAGGGCCTCGAACTGGTGCGCGCGGTGCGCCTGCTGGCCGACAACGGCCACAAGGAAATGGCGGTACCGCTGCTGCGCAGTTTCGCGCATGGCTTCAAGAATGGCAGCGAACTGCTGCTGGCCGCGCGGCTGGCGCAATCGCTCGAGGCACATCATCTCGCCATCACGATTGCGGACACCGCCGAAAAGCGGGGCTTCCCGCTCGACCTGTTCAACTTCCCCAAGGACGGGCTGCCCAACACCCAGCTGGCATCGATGGATGTCGCGGCGATCTACGCCATTGCCCGCCAGGAGAGCCGCTTCCAGGTGGACGCGGTGTCGGCCGCAGGCGCCCGCGGGCTGATGCAGCTTATGCCGGCAACGGCCAAGGAGACCGCCGGCAAGATCGGCGTGGGGTACTCCGCGAGCCGACTCACCAGCGATGCCGAGTACAACGCGCTCCTTGGTTCGACCTACCTCAAGGCGCAACTCGAGGCCTTCGATGGCTCGCTGGTGCTCGCCGCCGCGGCCTACAATGCCGGCGCCGGTAACGCTCGCAAGTGGGTTGAGACCTATGGCGATCCCCGCAGCGAGGAAATCGACCCGGTCGTGTGGATCGAGCTCATACCGGTGCAGGAGACCCGGCAGTACGTGAAGCGGGTGGTCGGCAACTATCTGGTCTACCGGGCGAGGCTGGGCAAGGACGACCTCGGGCTCACGCAGGTGCTGCGCCGCATTCCGGGCTGAGCGGGGAACCGGTTCCCGCGATGATTTGGCTTTGGACGGGCGGCGTTCCAGGCTAAACGAGGGGCCATGCTGGCACCCGCGCGCACCGTTCCCGACGACCACAAGGCCTTCGCCACGCTGCCCGTCCAGCGCTTCACCATCGGACCGGCGAACGAGGCCGTCGCCGTGCATGTGTCGGGTCGCCTGGCGACCGGGCGGGTTCCGGTGGTGTGCGTACCCGGATACCAGCGCAACATGTCGGACTTCGCCGAGTTCGCTCTGCATTTCCACCGCGAGTTCGGAGATGACTGGCCGGTGGTGCTCATCGACCTCAAGGGACGTGGCCGCTCCTCGGATCGCGCCGACAAGACGCGCTACATCTCGCCCATGGACGCGCGGGACCTGAGCGAGGCGCTGGCCGCCCTGGTCGTCGACGGCGGCATCTTCGTCGGCCAGGGCTATGGCGGACAGGTGGTGATGGCCCTCGCCGCAGATCGCCCGAACCTGATTGCGGGTACGCTGCTGATCGATGCCGGCCCGGTGTCCGATCCGCGTGGCCTGGTTCGGTTGCGCAACAATCTCAAGGACCTCGAGGGCCCCCGCAGCGAGGCTGGATACCGGGCCATGCTGCGCCGAATGCTGGCGCCGGACTATCCGAGCGCGCCTGAGCCGCTGCTCGAGCAACTGGGGGGCAGGACGCACTTCCTCGACCGTCGCGGCCGCGTCCGGGGGTTGTTCGATCCGCACCTCATCAAGATGCTCGAGGCTTTCGAGCATGACGACGTGCTGGTGCCGCAATGGCAGTACTACGACGCCCTGCGCTGCGCGCCGCTGATGCTGATGCGCACCCAACTCACCGAGCAGTTGCGGCGGGAGACGTTCGACGAGATGATGCGGCGGCGGCGCGACGCCGAGGGTTATGTCATCGAGGGCCAGGGCTCGCCTGCCCTGCTCAACACGGCAGAGGACGTCGCGCCCATTGCCGAGTTCGTGCGGCGGATCGTGAAGAAGCGTGGCAAGGTGGCGGCCTGAGGCCCGGCGCCTCGCGAAGCCGAGGAGCAGACGCATCCGCACGTTCTTCCGAACCAGACGACCGCCCGCCGCTGCTCGACGCGCCTAGCTACCGGTCGCGGCCCGCGGTCGCAGGGCCGCCTCGAGTTCGCGCGCCTGTTCGCGCCAGAGTTCGCGCCGAATGCGTCCGGGCGTCGCCAGCTGCGCTTCCAGCCAGGCGATGTTCGCCTCATCGAGCCCGGCCAACTGGTCGAAATGATAGATGCCGAGCTGATTGAGCTGCAGCTCGATGGCGGGCAGGATGCCGATGACGTGGGTGAGGTCGTCCTTGGTGCCATGGCGCGGCACATCGAGCCCGACCGGCCGTCCGGGCTCGGGCGGCGGTGCGGCCGCCTCGGGCGCATCGGGGACCTCCGGCGCAAGGGCGGCGTTGAGCGCCGCAACAAGGTCGATCTCGAGGTCGATCTCGTCGTCGGCGGATGCCGGGGCGGAGGCCTCCGCCACCACGGCCTCGACGGCCCGGGCCGCGGCGGCGATCGCCGCACCGGAGGCGGAGACGGCCGCGCTGACGCCCTCGGGAGGATCGAGCCGCCGCGCGGGACGCGCCGCGACTCGGCCCGGAGTCCAGCTGCCCTCGATGGCACGCATGGCGGCGGCCTCGCGATCCTCGTCGCTCTCGTCGCCATCATCCGCCGGAAGCGGAGCGGCGGCCAGGGAGGCGGGAGGTGGCGCGGGCTGGCGCGCGGCAGACAGCCCGTGCTCCGCCGGGGCGTCCGGATCGGGAGCGCTCGCAACACCGGCCGACGGCAGGGTGGCATCGACCGGCGGGGTGGCATCGATCGGGTCGGCGATTTCGACCGGGCGCGCCTCGATCACGGAAGGCGACGCGATCGGATCGGCAACTGCTGGTGCCGGTTCGATGGGGGTGACCTCGACCGGCGCAGGAGGCGGGACGAACGAATTCGGCTCGAGCGGAACCGGTTGCGCAGCAACGGGCTCGACCAAGGGGGCGGGATCACGCGCGGGCAGGACCGGCGCGGCATCGACGGCCAGCGGGACGGCCGGCTGCGGAACCGGGACCTCCGCCGATGCCGCCGGAGCGGCGGGCGGCGTCCCGGCCTGATCGGCGGCGGCCAGGATGGGCGATGAAAGCGCGATCGCCGGAGCGGGCGGCACATCGGCGGCTTCGGTCAGGGGCGTTGCCGGCGCCTGCGGCCCCGGGAGGGCGGGCTTTCTCGAGCTCTCGACGATGGCCGCGAGTTCGGCGACCAATGCCGCCGTCGGCATTTCGATGAACGCGTCGGGCTCGGCAGCGGCCCGAGGCGCGACGGCCGCCGGCTCGAGCACCGGAACGGCCTCCCAGGCGATCTCCGGATCCGCCGGACGGCTGGGTGCGACTGGCCGGGCGGGCGCGGCGGCAAACGGGAAGGGAATGACCTCGGCGACGGCGGCTGGAGGAACGGTCTCCGGCGCGGGGGCCTGCAGCGGGCCGACGGACCCTCCGGAGGTTGCCTCGCCGGGGGCGCGGGCCGGGCGGATCTCCGTCCAGTCAACCGCGACGGGGGGCCGGGGGGGTACAGGCGGTGACGGCATGACCGGGGGGAGCGGCTCAGCGGCGGGCAGCTCTGCGACCGGGGCAGCGCGCGGAGCTTCAGGCGTTGAGTCCTTCACGAGTTCCTGCAGCGCTGCGGCGAAATCCGGGATGGGCACGTCCTCGGGTCTGAGGGGGACTGGTTCGACCGGCCGCGCCGGTTGCGGCAGCGGCTCGATGACCGGTGCCGCGACGAGCGCCGTCAGCGGGAACGGATCCTCGGCGGCTGCGCTTTCCGAGACGGGCGCTGGCTTGACCGCCACCGGTCGCTGGAAGCGCAGTGCCAGCAGGCGCAGCAGCGTGCCGAGAACCGCGCCGACCAGAAAGGTGGCCAGCAGCAGCAAGGCAACTTCGAGCAGGTGGGCGGGATTGAGCATCACGGCTCTCCCTTCCGACCCGGCAGCGAGAACCAGCCGGTCGCGAGGCCGATCAGCAGGGCGGCCGCGGCATAGGGCCAGTAGACCTCAAGCAGGTAGATCAGCGAGTCGAGGGTCATGGGCTGCTAGTGGTCCGCGAGCGTGAAGGCGATACGGCGATTGGCCTGCTTGCCGGCACGGGTTTCGTTGTCCGCAACGGGCAGGCTCTCGCCATAGCCGATGGCGTAGAGCCGCTCGGGCCCGACGCCGCGCAGGATCAGCGCATCGACGACCGCCTCGGCGCGTGCCACCGAGAGGGCCAGGTTGGCTTCGGCCTCGCCATCGGCATCGGTATGTCCCTCGACATTGACGCTGGCCTCCGGACAGAACGCCAGGTAGCCGGCCAGTTCATCGATCGCCGGGATCGACTCGGACGCCATCGCCGCGCTGCCCGACTGGAACAGGATGGCATTGCGCATCGCGAACGCAGTGACCTTGTCGCGGCACACCTCGAGCGGCGGCAGCAGGGTGACGCTGGTCTGCCAGCGATCGGGCGCCGGCGCGACGGCCAGTGCCGCGAGTGCTGCGCTGCGGGTTTCCTCGCTCTCGGCGCGACCGACGAATACCCAGGTGGTGCCGTCGAGACCGAAGACGCCATCGGCGAGCAGGCCCAGCGCGCGGGTTCCGGCGTCGGCGCTGGTGATGAAGTCGGCCGGCAGGTCCGATGCCACGGACAGCGCATCGGCCTCTGCCCCGCCGATCACGGCCAAATGCCGCCGCATCGGCTCGGCGGGAACCGCACCCTCGAAAGCGATGGAACTGCCGACGCTCTTGCGTGCGGCAAAGAGGTAGGGACGATCCACCTCGATGGCCGGAAGCGCCTCTACGACGGCCGGGGTCGCCTCGACCGGCGCGAGTTCGGCAAGCTCGATCGGGGCCGGCTCGGCGGGGATGGGCGCAACCTCCGGCTCGGACGGCTCGACCTCAGGCCCGGCGTCCGCCGGGACGTCCGCGACGGCAGGCTCGGGCACGGCAGGTTCGGGCGCGGCGGCGAGCTCGGGTTCCGGTGCGACCGGCGCGGCCTCGATCGGTTCGGCGAGTGCGCTGGTCCAGCCCGCCGCGCCATCGCTCGCCGACAGGAGCGCGGCGCGCACGGCCTCGGCATCGGCTGCCGTTGCCGGCTGCCCGGTGATCGACCAGGACGAACCGCTGAATCGCACCTCGCCGGAGACGAGGCGCTGCAGCGCGGCAATGCCTGCCAGCATGTCCGGCTCGAAGCCGGCGGGCTCGCCGGAACCGACGAGCGTCGTGTCCCTTGCCACCCTGCCGGCCCGCTCCGCGACGAGGCGACGGAGGTCTTCCGTCGGGACATAGCCGGCGAGTTCGACGGCGCCGTCCTCGGCCTTGCTGGCCGACCAGACATAGGGGGTGACTACCGGGGCCGCGTCGGCCGCCTGAATCGCCACATGCCAGGCCGAGACGTCGGCGCCGCCGCTCAAAGCGGCCTCCACCGCGAGTCGTTCGGCGGTCGTCCCGACACTACCGGTCAACATCCACTTGCCGCCCGACAGACTCAGCGCACCCTCGCGCATGGACAGCAGCGCTTCGAGCCCGGCCACCGTGGCACCGACGAAGGCCTCGGGGGCGCCGGCGGCGAGGCTGGTGCCGTCGATGGCGCGGTCACCGGCATGGGCGGCGAGATAGCGCTTCAGCTGATCGGTGGGGACGAAGCCGGCGAAAGTGACGGTGCCGTCGGCCGCCTTCTGGGCGCGCCAGACATAGGGATCGATGACCGGGAGGGCCGCGACCTTCGGCGGCGGCGGCAGCGCGATGTCGTAACTCCATCCGGCGGCGCGCAGGCCCGTCGCAGCAAAGGCCTGGTCCGCGGCAAATGCCTCCTGCGGGACATCGACGGCGCCCGTCACGCTCCAGGCGGCGCCATCAAAGGCGATGCGGCCGCTGTCGAGCAGGGGCAGCACGGAGAGCGCACCGAGAACCTGGCGTTCGAAAGCCGGCGGTTCGCCATCGGCGAGGACCATGGTGTCCGCCGGGGCGGCGGGAAGGGCAGCGGCGAGTGCCTTGCGCATCGCCTCGCTGGGGACATTGCCGGCCAGCGTATAGGCGCCCGAAGCCGATTTCTCGGCCGTGAAGACAAAGGGTACGGCGAGCGGCGGCGTGACACCGACTTCACCGAGAATCAGCCCCTGCGGGGCACCGAGGTTCAAGGCGGTCTCGATGGCGGTGAAGTCAAGGACCGTGGCCGCCCGCCCGTCGAGCGTGATGACGGTGCCCTGAATGGTGCCGTGCCCCTCGCTCATCCGCCCCAGCGCTTCGATGAGGAAATCGACGCCGGAGAGGAAGCGCTCGGGCGCGCCACGGCCGAGTTCCAGCCCGGCGGCATCGACCTGCGGCATGTCCTCGAGCCGCTGTTGGGCCGCGGCATCGGGAACGAAGCCATCGAGCACCAGTGCATCGCCCTCGCGGACGGCACTGAGCCAATACTCGGCGATGCGCGGTGGGCCCAGCGCGACATCCGCCGGCAGGCGCGAGACGGCGACACGCACCGTCTCGGCCGTCGCGATGTCGGCGGGTGAGCCCGACAGGGATAATGCTTCACCCGAAATATCCGCCCTACCCTCTTCCAGTTTCAGCAGATTCTGGAGGAGGATCGCAGCATCGTCGGCGAAATCCGGTGAGGCGCCGGAGGCCAGGGCGAGGCTCGTGGAGAGGGTCACGCCCGGCGGCACGAGCGCTGCGAGGCGGGTGCCGACGCTATCGGAGGGGATGACACCGGACAGGGTCAGCCGGGCGCCGTCGAAGCTTGCGTGCCACTCAAAGGGCGACGCAAGCGGCGGCTCGACCTCGCGGAAGCCGAGACTGGTGCCGGCGGGCGGGGCACCGCGACCCAGCGCGGCGAGCTGCTGGTAGGATTCAGTGTTGCGGGCCCGGCCGGAGACGGTGACCGCGAGATCGGCGAGCGCTGCCTCGCCCTCGTCAAAGGCGCGTGCATTTTCAATGACATAGCGGGCGGCGGCGAGCCACTGGCCGCGATCCGGGGCGCCCGACATGAGGCGCAGATTGTCCCTGGCCCCTGCCCCGGCGAGTTCGAGCAGCTCGGCGCGGGCGGTCTCGTCGGGCAGGCCGCCCGAGAGGGTGATGACTCCATCCGCGACGGAGGCGATGAAGGGGAACGGGCTGACATACTCGGCGAGCACGACCCTGGAGGTGACCGAGCGAACGCCGTGCACGGCGGCGACCCGTGCGATCGCGTCGTCGATCATCTGCTGGGTGGTCGCCGTGCCGGTCAGCACGGCGTCGCGCATGTCGAAACTGACGGAGGCCCAGGAATCGGCGGGATTCTCAAGGGCGGCGACGGCGCGCTCGCGCAGATCGAGGGGGATGGCGGCTCCGGAGGTGGTAACGGCGGCGAAGGTGCCGGCGACTACGGTGACGAGGGCCGGGATGCCCCACTTGAGGAAAATGCCGCCGTTCATGCTGCCCCCGGAAACCGCTCTCGCCGCGCGCTTGTGGTCTTGATGTGGTCGCGCGACCGAACCGGAAAGTCAGCGACTTTTCCCGATCACGCTTCGCGACGAGCCATAACCCCAATCACTGAATCGGAAAAGTGCGCCAACTCTTTGTCAGACGCGGTTTTTTCCACGACTGGCGGTCAGCTCTACGTGATCGAAGATGAACGGAGGCTGACACATTCCTGAGCGCAGATGAACACGGTGAAAAACAGAAAGGCCCGGCTTGCGCCGGGCCCTTCCATTGAGAGGAAGAGAACCTTACTCGAAGGTCTTCTTGAACTCGGTCTCGATCTTGTAGGCGTCTTCCGAGTTGACCGTGCCCTTGACCGACGAGGTGAACCCGCCGCCCGGAGCCCAAGCCAGCTTGGCCGAACCGTAGAAGAGATCAGCCCAGTCATCATCCACGTAACCGACTTCGCCGGTGATGGTGATGGTCTCGGTGACCGCAGCCACGACAGACGCCGCGACCTGGTAGATGTCGTTGCCGGCGCTCTCTTCGAGGTAGCGGCCGCCGACGTTCAGGGTCACGCCATCGGTGACAGCAGCCGAAGCCGACGCACCAACGCCCCACTGGTCGTTCGAGTTGGCTTCAACCGAGCCAGCGATCGTGAACATGTCGAAGGTGGCCGAGGCCGAACCGAGCACGTTCCAGTAGTCGCCGTTCACATCATCTTCGCCGAAAGCCGCCGCAGCGACCACCTTGAAGTTGTCGAACGTGCCGGAGAAGCCGGCGTGCACGCCCCAGTCCTCGATGGTTCCGTCGAGCACACCACCAGCGGCAAACGTCGCGTGGGCCGCCATGCCGTCGCCGGCATAAGCAATCACGCCAACCGCAGTGCCAGCGGCGCCGTCAGGAGTGTTGTCGCCATCGAGGTTCTCGAGGCCACCGGCGACCGAGATGCCATTGCCGAGGTCGGAGACGACCTGGATGACATGACCGCCACTCGGGAGATCCGTGTCCGAACCCCAATCAACACCAGCGTCGACCTTCTCCGAGATGAACAGGCCGAGCCAGTTCAGCGGAACGTCGTCGCCCTTGTTCATGATCGAGCCCTTCTTGCCCGCCATGATCACGGTCGAGTCACCGATCGAGACATAAGCCTCGTCCATGATGACGCCGGTGGTATCGGAGCTGCCGGTCCCAATCGCGCCACCATTTGCGGTCGTGCGATGGTTGGTCTCCTTCAGCTTGATCACCGCCTTGGCCGGACCAAAGTCAGAGTCGGCCGTCGCAACGAACTTGATCCAAGCGTCAAAACGCGAGGCCCAATCTTCGGTGCCAGCGCCAGCCATCCAGCTAACCGCGCCGCCATCAAAGCCACCATTGGTGGCGCCGCCACGATCAATGTCAGCGTCGGCAGCAGCAGTGCCGTCGTAGTCACCCCAGGTGAACTTGTACTTCACTTCACCGGTGATCTGCAGGCAGTTGGTGTCGGACGAAATCGTCAGACCCGACAGGCCGAGCGCATCGCAAACGTCGAGCGACGTCAGAACGCCCAGGTCCGCCGCGTAGGCACCGCCGGTCGAGAGACCCGCCGCAGCCACAGAACCCAGAAGAAGGTTCCTGATCTTCATTGTTGACCTCCAAAGTCAGTCATTCGTTGTACCGGTCACCCGGCGGTTTGTCGAAACGCGACCACACTTAGCT
The DNA here is from genome assembly GCF_041917035.1 of Devosia sp. Taxonomy (GTDB): domain Bacteria; phylum Pseudomonadota; class Alphaproteobacteria; order Rhizobiales; family Devosiaceae; genus Devosia_A. The sequence goes on from NZ_JAYRYM010000068.1 coordinate 13,498, forward strand.
GTGTGTGTTGTCGTCGCGTTTGCGACCGACAAACGATCCCATGCATGGATTCGCAAGACCCACTCTACGCAGGCTTAGGCGAGGCGCAATCGCAGAATGGCCGAAATGGGGCAGCACCAACCGGGTTGCCCAATCGCTGTTGCAGATTCAGCACAGGTTTGGAAACCAAGCCTTAACACTCCTGAACCGGTGGTTACCGGAAGCGGCCGAGACGGGCGGGCGGCCGGCATGACAACGTCCCTCAGGCCGCGGCGAAGAGCGACGGCCGCACCACGCGCCACGCGGCGAGATGATCGGCCCGGTTGCGCAGGATGCGCTCGCGCGGCCAGTCGTTGAGCTGCGGCTCGGAGCGCGCCTCGGCCATGACCGCGTCAGTCCAGCCGAGGCCGCAATGGAGGAGAAGGTTGCGGGCCACGGCCTCCCGGTCCGCCGACAGGCTCGCGATATCGATGGCGTGCAGGGTATCGGGAAGCCGGGCGTTCCAGGCGGCCATCGTGGCGCGGAAAGCGGCATGATAGGGCTGCAGCTCGTCGAGATCGTTGGCGTACTCGTAGCCGGCGCCGGTGAGGTATTTCTCGAAGATGGCGATGCAGTGGTCGGCCGGCTCGCGCACCGCAAGGACGATGCGGGCCGCGGGCAGCGCCCGCCGGATGAAGCCGATGTGGCCGGCATTGGACGGCATGGTATCGACCAGGACCTTGCCGGCGGGCACGCGGGCCTGGGCCTCGCGCATGTAGGCCCGGCCCAGCGCGGTGAAGCGGTCGGCCGGAAGGTCGGCCAGGGGGACGCCGGGATGCTCGGCGAGAAGCTCGCGGACCAAGCGCCCCATGGTCGGGAGCTCGCCGGCGCCGGCTACCGCCGGATGGCGGGCGAGAATGCCCTCGATGGTGGACTTGCCCGAGCGCGGCAGACCGACGACGAAGATCGGGGCGGCGTCGCGGAAGCCGCCGTCGGACTGCTGCCAGTCGGTACCGTCGAAGCGACTCACCTCCTCATCGAGGCGTGCCACGGCCCGGTCGAGTGCGAAGGGCGTGCGGGCCCGGTGCAGCCGGTTCGCCTCGACAAAGGCGGCGATGGCGTCGCGATGCTCGCCGATATCGGTGAGCGCCTTGCCGAGTCCGAAGCCGGCGAAGATGCGGTCTTCGAGCGGCGTCGAGGCGGCGTGGAACAGCCCCTCCATTGCCGAGATCGCCGAGTCGCGGCTTTCGTGGCGCACGATATAGGCGCGCTGCAGGTGCGCCTCGCCGAAGCCGGGAGCGAGGACGATGGCGCGGTCGAAGGCGTCGATCGCGGCTTCGAGGCGGTTCAGGCGGTAGAGGGCACGCGCGCGACGCAGATGGAGCTGAGGGTCCCGGGGCTGCCGCGACAGAGCCGTATCGACCAGATCGAGGGCCTCGCCGGACCGTCCCCAGCCGTCCAGCAGGGCGGCGAGGGCGCCGATGGCACCGGCATAGCCAGGGCGCAGTTCGATGGCCCTGCGGTACTCAGCCTCGGCCTCCGCGGTGTAGCCGCCGTCCGCCAGCGCATTGGCAAGGTTGTAGTGAAACCCGGCCTCGTTCGGCTTCAGCCGCACGGCCTGCCGACAGGCGTCGGCGGCATCGCCGTAGCGGCGCAGCGCCCGGCAGGCCATGCCGAGGTTGGAGTATGCCTCGGCGAAACCGGCATCCGCGGCGATCGCGCGTCTGAGGGTATCCACCGCCTCGGCATGACGCCCGACGGCATTCAGCGCCACCCCGAGATTGCCGAGGTACTGGGCGTTTCCCGGGCTGGCCGACACGGCCCGGGAAAGACGCTCGACGGCCTCCTGCGGCAGCCCCTGCTGCAGCCGTACGAGGCCGAGCAGATGGTTGGCGGCGGGTTGCCGGGGATGTCGTTCGAGGACGCGGAGGTAGAAGGCGGCCGCCTCGCCGCCACGCCCCGACTGGTGCAGGGCCAGGCCCTGCTGCAGGAGGTCGGACTCGGAGGGGGACGGCTGCGTCCGATGCCGCGATCCAGGAAGTTTCGACATGGTACCCGTCAATGCGATCCGCACGATCATAGGGGGCGGCGCAAAAGGCGCAATGCTGCCTTGCCTATGCCGCAAGTCGTCGTCCATATGGGCGGGGACAAGGGCGGATGGCAGGGAAATGACGGACGGAAAGGTGGTTGTGATCACCGGCGCGACCTCGGGAATCGGGCGGGCGACGGCGATCGGGCTGGGACAGGCCGGGTACCGCGTGGCGATCCTGGGCCGCCGCGAGGCGGAACTCGAGGAGACGGCGCGGCTCGCGGGGGCGCGCTACAAGGGCGTGTGCGATGTTGCCGATCCGGCGGCGGTGCACAGGTTCTTCACCGACGTGCGGGCCAAGCTCGGGCGGATCGACGTGGTGTTCAACAATGCCGGCAAGTTCATGCCGCAGGCGAGCTTCGGCGACACCGACATCGCCTCCTGGCAGGACATGGTGAATGTCAACCTCAACGGCGCGTTCTACGTGGCGCGCGAGGCGTTCCGCGCCATGCGCGACCAGCACCCGCAGGGCGGACGGATCATCAATAACGGCTCGATCTCGGCCTATGTGCCGCGGCCGGGCGCGGCGGCCTACACCGCCACCAAGCACGCCATCACCGGGCTCACCAAGGCGATCTCGCTCGATGGGCGGGCGTTCAACATCGCCTGCGGCCAGATCGACATCGGCAATACGGCGACCGACATGACGGCGAAGATGACCACCGGGTCGCTGCAGGCCAACGGCACGATGATGCCCGAGCCGACCTTCAACGTGCAGCACGTGGTGGACGCGATCCTCTACATGGCCGGGCTGCCGCTCGAGGCGAACGTGCAGTTCATGACTGTGATGGCCTCGAGCATGCCCTATATCGGGCGGGGCTGATCGGACCCGGACGGAACGGAGCCGGGCCTGCCCTACCCCCAGGCCTTTTCCCCGCCGATCCATGTCGTGCGGACGGAGAGATCGGCGGACAGGGCGACGATGTCGGCGCGGGCGCCTCGCGTGAGGTGGCCGCGCGAGGCATCGCGAATGGCGCGCGCCGGATAGAGCGCGGCCATGCGGAAGGCTTCCTCGATCGGCACGCCGACCTGCCGGTGCATGAAGCGAACCGCGTCGATCATGGTGAGATCGGCGCCGGCGAGGGTGCCGTCGGCGAGGCGGAGAGCGCCGTCCTTGCGGTAGACGGTGCGGCCGGTGAGCTCGAACTCGGTCCAGTCGGTGCCGGTGGGCGACATGGCGTCGGTGACGAGGTAGACCTGCCCGGGGCCGCGCTTGGCGCGGAGCGCCACGCCGATGGTCGCCGCGTGGACATGGAT
>NZ_JAYRYM010000069.1:0-16693 GCF_041917035.1 Devosia sp.
CTGCTCGTAGCTCTCGAGCTCGAGGTCGGCGATGTTGACAATCGGCCGGGTTGTCATTGCTTCACCCGCCCGCTCTTGTAGTCCTCGACCGTATGCAGCTTGTCACCCTTGAGCAGCGCCAGCGAAATGAAGGCGATGCCCCCGATGAGCGCGAACACCACCAGAGTCACCACGCCCAGGAACGGCGAGCGGTAGGCAAACGCGAAGGTGAACAGTCCCACCGCGCCCGCCACCATGCAGCCGATGAACAACCCCACCACCGCCCAGCCCTCGGTGCTGATCGGGCCCATGCGGTCGGCCTTGATCTCGCTGACCGGGAAGCGGCGGGCGAACCAGTAGCGGTTAGCCATTCCTGTCCTCCCCATCGACGTCCTCGCCTTCCCAGTAGCCGAGCGGCGCGAGCGTGCCCGCTGTGCTGAACACCGACATCGGCTCCTTGTCGTTGCCGTGAGCGATGTCGACCGCAATCCGGCCGCTGTCGGGATACTCGACCACATCGGCCCGCCCATGGTTGGCAAAGGCGATGTAGCGCAACTCGCCGTCGCTCGAATTTATGAGCTGGTGCGCCTCGCCGCCGGCCGGCGCGCCGATGCAGTCGCCCGCCCTGATCGGCAGCCGGCGATCGCCGACGCGGTATTCGCCGGTGCCGGAGAGGATGAAGAACAGCTCGTCATTGCCGTGATGCCGATGGAACGGCCACGCGGTCTTCCCGGCCGGCACGACATGCAGCGTCGCCCCGATCTGCGTCGTGCCGAGCACTCCATCGATATCGCCCAACGCTACCTCGAAGCGCGGCCCGCCATGGATCGTGCGCGTCAAGACATCGGCGACGTTGATGATGTGGCGCGGCTCGCTCATCACCGCACCAGCTCGATCTGAACGGGGAGGTCGACATTTCGCCATGCCCGGTCGGCAGTCAATGCCACGGCGCCTCGGCTGACCGCCAAGGCGAGGCAAGCCCGATCGCCGAGTGACAGACCGTGTACTTTGGTTGCCTCCCGAAGATTCGCAACGCTTTCGGCCTGCTCGCGGTTGAAGTCGATGACCTCGAACGGAACGAACCCGAGAGCAACATCGACTGCGGTCTTGTCATAGCCGCGATCCACCAGACGAGTAAGCGTTTCCGCGTAGTTCACGGCAGACACAAGCGGCGCGTGGTCGTGCCCCAGCGCCCGAGCTCCGCCGGGTTCTCGAAGCACCGCAGCAAGGATTACCGAAGAATCCAACACGACCACCGCGCTACTCACGCTCTGCCTCGCGGCGACGCTCGGCGATGAACTCGTCCACTTCCGAGACACCTGGCCGCTTGTAGGGCTCCAGCATTGCTTGAGCACGTCGAAGCGCAGCTGTCTGTGACAGTATCTCTATGCCGTCGTCGGTGAGGCGGACATGGACGCGTGCCGGCCCCAGTCCCGCCTGCTTCAGCAGGACTGCCGGGATTGTCAGGCTGCCATCCTCGCCGAGTTGCACCCACGCATAGCAGGGCTTCGCCTCCGACTCCTGCTCGGACGAGGCCTCCCCCGCCTTGTGCAGACCCGCCTCCACCAGGACGTTTCGCGCATGCTGGTAGCGGATGCCGAGCAGGCGCGCGATCTCGGCCGTCGGCACGCCATGGCGGCTCAACGCGCGAATCTTGTCCGACTTGGTCGTGAGACCCGCCGTCACCCGCTCGATATCGATCTTCTCGGCCTGCATCAATTCCTCCTATCAAAGGCCCGCCTTGATATATAGGCAGGACCATTGATAGTATCAAAAACAGTTGATAGTTATCCCACGCTGCCTTCCAGCGAGATCGAGATCAGCTTCTGCGTCTCGACCATGAACTCCATCGGCAGGTGCTGCAGGACATCGCGCACGAAGCCGTTGACGATCAGCGCCACCGCCTCTTCCTCGCTCAGACCGCGCTGCTGGCAGTAGAACATCTGGTCGTCCGAGATCTTCGAGGTCGTCGCCTCGTGCTCGAACACCGCCGTCGCGTTCTTGCTCTCGATGTACGGCACCGTATGCGCCCCGCACTTGTCGCCGATCAGCAGGCTGTCGCACTGCGTGAAGTTGCGGGCCCCCCTGGCCTTGGCGTGCGCCGAGACCTGGCCGCGATAGGTGTTGTCGGAAAAGCCTGCCGCGATGCCCTTGGAGATGATCCGGCTGGTGGTGTTCCTGCCCAGGTGGATCATCTTGGTGCCGCTGTCGACCTGCTGATGGCCGTTCGAGATGGCGATCGAATAGAACTCGCCCGAGGAGTTGTCGCCCCTCAGGATGCAGGAGGGGTACTTCCAGGTGATCGCCGAGCCGGTTTCCACCTGCGTCCAGCTGATCTTGGAATTGTCGCCCCGGCAGTCGCCGCGCTTGGTCACGAAGTTGTAGACCCCGCCCTTGCCGTCCTTGTCGCCGGGGTACCAGTTCTGCACCGTCGAGTACTTGATCTCGGCGTCCTTCATTGCGACGAGTTCCACCACCGCGGCGTGCAACTGGTGCTCTGCCCGCGCCGGCGCCGTGCACCCTTCGAGATAGCTGACATAGGCGCCCTCGTCGGCGATCAGCAGCGTGCGCTCGAACTGGCCGGTCTTGGCCTCGTTGATGCGGAAATAGGTCGAAAGCTCCATCGGGCAGCGCACGCCCTTGGGCACGTAGCAGAACGAGCCGTCGGTGAAGACCGCCGAATTCAGCGTCGCGTAGTAGTTGTCCGAGACCGGCACCACCGAGCCGAGGTATTGCTTCACTAGGTCCGGATACTCGCGGATCGCCTCAGAGATCGAGCAGAAGATGATCCCCATCTTGTTGAGCTCGGCCCGGAACGTGGTCGCCACCGAAACCGAGTCGATCACCGCGTCGACCGCCACGCGGGGCTGCTCGACGCCGGCAAGAATCTCCCGTTCCTTCAGCGGCACGCCGAGCTTTTCGTACATTGCCAGCAGCGCCGGATCGACCTCGTCGAGGCTCTTGGGCCGGTTGGCGCCCTTGGGCGCGGCGTAGTAGTACATGTCCTGGAAATCGATCCTGGGGTACTTCACCTTCGCCCAGACCGGCTCGTCCATGGTCAGCCAGCGCCGATAGGCGGCGAGCCGCCACTCCAGCATCCACTCCGGCTCGTCCTTCTTCTTCGAGATGAAGTGGATCGTGTCCTCGCTCAGCCCCTTTGGCGCGCGGTCGACCTCGATCTGCGTCTCGAAACCGTACTTGTACTTGTCGACATCGAGCGCGAGCACCTTCTCGACGGTCTCGTGCTCGATGTTCTCCTTGAGGGTCGGGATATCGAAAGCCGGCATGGTGATCTTCCTATGCTGCGACGCGGCGGGACCTGTGCCGTCCGACCACGTCGCCAAAACCCTTGAGATACGCCGCAATGTCGTCGGCGGATGAGGACCAGCCGAGGCTGACGCGCAATGCGCACTCGCTCAGCTCCGCCGCGACGCCCATCGCGGCAAGCACGTGGCTCGGCCCGACCTTGCCCGACGAGCAGGCCGATCCCGAGGACACCGAGAGCCCGGCAAGGTCGAGTCCCATCATCGCCACGCTGTTCCTCAGGCCCGGCACGGCGAAATTGCAGACATTGCCGATCCGCTCGGCCCCTGCGCCGAACACCACGAGGTCCGGTGCGCTCTCGCGCATGCCGGTCTCGACGCGCCGCAGCAGTTCGGCGATGTCGGCGCCCCGATAGCGCTTGGAGAAGGCTGTGGCCGCGGCGCCGAATCCGGCGATCAGCGCCGCCGCTTCCGTGCCGCCGCGCCGCCCGCCCTCCTGGCCGCCCCCGGGGATCAGCCGTACATCGGCGGCATGCCCCTTCATCAGCAGCGCCGCCGTGCCGGCAGGCCCGCCGATCTTGTGGCTGCTGATCGCCATCAGGTCGGTGGCACGCGCGGCAAATTCGAGCGGCAGCTTGCCGAGCGCCTGTACGGCATCGACGAACAGCACGTGGTGGCTCGGCCCTACCAGCCGCTCGATCGCCGAGACGGGCTGAACGACGCCGGTCTCGTTGTTGACGAGGTGCATCGCAACGAGGAGGCGCAACCCGGCGCTATCCGCCTCCGCGATCGCCGCCGCAATGTCGTCGACAGCGATCTGCCCGTTGCCGTCGAGTGGCACCCGCCTGACCGGCAGGCCTGTCGCCTCCGCGGCCCTCAGCACGGCCTGATGCTCGCCGGCCGACACGACGATGGCACCCGCGCCGAAGGCCCGGGCGCCGGCGACGATCGCCTGCGTGATGGCCTCGGTCGCCGAGCCTGTGAAGACCACTTGCTCGCGCTCGGCCCCGGCGAGTTCCGCCACTTCGGCCCGTGCCCTGTCGATTGCTGCGCGCAGCGCCCGGCCGTGGCTGTGGACGGACGACGGATTGCCGACGAGCTCGAATGCGGCCAGCATGGCGGCCCGCGCCTCCGGCAGCAGCGGGGCGGACGCATTGTGATCCAGATAGATCGATGATCGCGTCATGGCCGGCTTGGCTCGCCTCTTGGTTCCGAATGCCGGCCTGCGGCGCCAGTGCGCCCGGGGGACCCGAAACAATTCTTGAAATCGGGCGCTCACTTTCTCTACAAGGAGCGCTCACCAGCAACCGGAAGCGGTTGAAACACCAACTGCCGCCGCACGAAAAAGCCAGTTTAGAATAATTCGAAACTGGATTTTTCGGCCCATGTTTTAGGCAGCGGCGCACCATTCGTCAAGCCGAGAGACCGGATCGGGCGCGAGCATCTGCTATGCGCGTCCCGCGTCCGGCGGGGCCACAGAACGGCGCAAGGAACCGACGTCATGCCAGAAGTCATCTTCAACGGACCAGAGGGCCGCCTCGAAGGCCGCTACCAGCAGGGCAAAGATCCCAACGCCCCGATCGCCATCGTGTTGCATCCGCACCCGCAGTTCGGCGGCACGATGAACAACCAGATCGTCTACAACCTGTTCTACATGTTCGCCCAGCGCGGCTTCTCGGTGCTGCGCTTCAACTCGCGCGGCGTCGGGCGTAGTCAGGGTCTGTTCGACCACGGCATCGGCGAGCTTTCCGATGCCGCCGCCGCGCTCGACTGGCTGCAGTCGCTCAACCGCGAGTCGCGCGGCTGCTGGATTGCCGGTTTCTCCTTCGGCGCCTGGATCGGCATGCAGCTGCTGATGCGCAGACCGGAGGTCGAGGGCTTCATCTCGGTCAGCCCGCCCGAGAACCTCTACGACTTCAGTTTCCTCGCCCCCTGCCCCTCGTCGGGCCTGATCATCCACGGCGACAAGGATCGCGTCGCCCCGCCGCAGTCGGTGCAGAAGCTGGTCGACAAGCTGAAGACACAAAAGGGGATCACCATCGAGCAGCAGGTTGTCGATGGGGCGAACCACTTCTACGAAGGCAAGATCGAGGAACTGACGGAGCGCTGCGCGGGATATCTGGACCGACGTCGCTCCGAGATCGCAGCAGGCAAAGGGCGTTAGTGTCGCTTCACGCACTCCGTGCGGAATACCTCCATTCAGCAACGTGACCAGACTATGGCAAAGTTCAAGTCCGACTTCCTGAACGTGCTCGACCAGCGCGGCTTCATCCACCAGGTTTCCGACCCCGAAGGCCTCGACGCGCTCGCCGCCAAGGGGCCGATCTCGGGCTATGTCGGCTACGATGCAACGGCGACATCGATCCACATCGGCAACCTGATCACCGTCACCATGCTCTACTGGCTGCAGGAGACCGGTCACAAGGCGATCAGCCTGATGGGCGGCGGCACCTCGATGGTCGGCGATCCCTCGTTCCGCGACGACCAGCGCCAGCTGCTCACCGTCGAGCAGATTCAGACGAACATCGACAGCATTCAGCGGGTCTACTCCAACATCCTGCGCTACGATGGCAGCAACCCGGCCATCATGGTGAACAATGCCGACTGGCTGCTGAAACTCAACTACGTCGAGTTCCTGCGCGATGTCGGTCGCTACTTTTCGGTCAACCGCATGCTCTCGTTTGACAGCGTGAAGCTGCGGCTCGACCGCGAGCAGTCGCTGAGCTTCCTTGAGTTCAACTACATGATCATGCAGGGCTACGACTTCGTCGAGCTCAACCGCCGCTACGGTACCGTGCTGCAGATGGGCGGCTCCGACCAGTGGGGCAACATCATCAACGGCGTGGACCTCAGCCACCGCATGGGCCGCCCGCAGCTCTACGCGCTGACGACGCCGTTGCTCACCACCGCGTCCGGCCAGAAGATGGGCAAGACGGCGTCCGGCGCCGTCTGGCTCAACGGCGACCTGTTTTCGCCCTATGACTTCTGGCAGTACTTCCGCAACACCGAGGATGCCGATGTCGGCAAGTTCCTCAAGATCTTCACCCGCCTGCCGCTCGACGAGATCGCCCGCCTCGAGGCGCTCGGCGGCGCCGAGATCAACGACGCCAAAAAGGTCCTCGCTACCGAGATCACCACCATCGTCCACGGCCGCGAGGCCGCCGAGCAGTCTGCGGTGACGGCGAAAGCACTGTTTGAATCTGGTGCAACACTCGGCACGCTTCCAACAGTCTTGATGCCAATTGGGGAATGGACGGAAGGCCGCAGCAGCGGTGCCATTGCGGTCGCGTCGGGCCTGGTCAACTCTGGCTCAGAGGCACGCAGAAAGATCGGTGAGGGTGCGCTACGCATAAACGACTTGGTGGTCACCGACCCGAATAAGATACTGCTGTACGCTCATGATCTCTACCAGGACACCGGCGCGTTCAAGGTCCAGCTCGGAAAAAAGAAGACCGTTCTGGTGAAGCCGGTCTGATCGGCCGGAGCCGGGCCCTTAACACCGTCAGCGCGTCACCAGCACCGGGATCTTGCTGTGCGCCAGCACGTTGTTGGTCTGGCTGCCCAGCAGCAGGCGGCCCAGTCCGGCGCGTCCATGCGAGCCCATGACGATCAGTTCGGCACCGATCTCGTTGGCCGTCGCAATGATGCCGTCCGAGGGAAAGCTGTTCTCGACCAGAACGGTACGCGCCTTGATCCCCGCCGCCTCCGCCTTCCGGGCCGCCGCCGCGAGCAGGTCGTTGGCGGCCTTCTGCTGCGCCTCGACCACTTCCGGCATCGGATCGAACACCGCCCCTGCCGCGGCCGCATAGCTCCCCGCAGCCATCAGCGCAGGCTCGGTGATGGTCACGATGACCACCTCGCTTGCCGCCATGCGGGCCAGTTGCAGGGCATGGTCGAGGGCGCGTCCGGCGAGGTCGGACCCGTCCGTCGCCACCAGAATTCGAGCGTACATGGCAATCTCCATTGGCCGACATGGTGAAGTGTCCTACGCCGAGGCCCGCCGGCCCTTGACCTGCATCAAGCCATTGACCGGGAGGGCGCCGGTCTACTCGACTCGCGGGATTTCCTTGGCGCGGTACTCGAACATCCGCCGGAAAGCCCCCGGCACCAGCGCCGACATCGGATTGATCTTGAAGTCCGGCTTGTCCAGCTCCCCCCGGATCGCGAAGGTCACGCCGAAGAGCCCCTCGCCGTCACGTCCGGCCAGCGGTCCGAGCAGCTTGGCAAACGCATTGTTGAGCCCGAACAGCGGCACATAGGTGCCGGTGATGTCGTATTGCCGGTTGTCGGTGTAGATGAAGCCGCGCGCCGTGCCGCCGACCGTGTCGCCGGCGAGGACGGCATCGGTGATCTCCACCCGGTCCTTGCGCCGGACGAAATCGACCTCCCCGGAGCGGAACTCGAGCTTGTTCGAGCGCGAGATCATGGCGCGCGATTCCTGGTGGTTCCCGAGGATCTTGCCGACATTCTGCTCGTTGACGAAGGCGAAGCGCCTGAGTGCGAACTGGCCCTTGTCGATCTTCTCGGCATCGATCGTCTGCACGACGAGGCTGCCTTCCCCGCCTTCGATATTGGGGTAGATGTTCATCAGCCGCAGCAATGTGCCCAGGTCATTGAAGGCGACCGACATCACCTTTCCGTCGGGCGTCTTGTTGGTGGTCACCGACACGCTGCGGTCGCCGCCGAGATTGGCCTGCAGGCTGACCCGCTGCAGGTCTGCGCCGCGCAGCGCCAGGTCGAGGTTCACGTTGAACGCCGTGGTCTTGTAGAAACCCAGGGCGCGCTTCAGCTCGGCGTCCACCTCGATGGTCTGCTTGATCGCGGTGGCCTGCGGCCCCCCGGTCGAGTCGCCGCTCAGCGAGAAGAACCGCTGCAGCATCGGCTTCAGGTCCAGCTGGTTGCCGCGCAGCTTGATCTGGTACCCGTCCTTGAGGGGCGTCAGGGTCAGCTGGGCATCGTCGTCCGGGCTCAGCTTGAGGGTACTGAACTCGGCCGCCTTGAGGCCCTTCTTGAGGTCGAACTCGATCCCGCCCTTGAGCCGGACGTCACCGAACCCGATATCGACCTGGCTCACCTCCGCCACGTCGCCGGTGAGTTTGATCGCCGCCTGCGCCTCGCCGGCGACCCCGACCGCCTTGGTGATCCCCAGGTCCTTGATCGTCAGCCCGGCCTTGCCCAGGTCGAGCGCCACCTGGATGGTCCCGTCCGGCATCGGCTTGGCGACCAGGCTCACCGAACCTGAAAGGAACTGCGAGGCGTCGACGCCCATCTTCTTCAGGTCGGCGGCGCTCACGGTGGTGCTCAGCAGCACTGTGGGGGCCGGCGGGCTCTCCCCCCCGAGCTTGCCGTCGACCGTCACGTCAGCCGTGATGCCGTCGATCTGGCCCTGCCCCACGACGCGGTAGCCGGCCTGGGAGGCAACGAACGACAGCTGCCCGTTGCCGACCGTGTGGCCGTCGAACTGGGCCGTCGAACCCAAGTCCTGCGCCACCCCGTTGATCGCGTAGTCGAGGCTCTTGAGCTGGTCGGTATGCCTGTCCATGGCAATCGTGGACACCAGCGACAGCGTGACATTGCCGGTAAGTGTGTCGAGATCGAGCGGCAGGTTTGCCTTCGCCAGCGCCTCCGCCTGCTGCGACTTGGCCAGCGCCACCAGCGCCGGCACGCCGCTCGAAAGGTCGCCGGAAATCTCGTAGACCGTCGTGTCGCTGCCGTCCGAGCCGATCACGAATGCCACGTTGGCCACTGCAATCGTGCCCTTCTCTGTCGGAATCGTGGCGCCATCGGCAGAAATGGTGACGCTGGCATCGCGCATAGTCAGGTGCGTGTCACCCTCCAGGCGAACCGGCGCCATGGTGTCGACCGCCTTGATCTCCACGTCCTCCCCGACAATGTCGATGGTGATGGCCCCGGGCGGAAGCGGCTGGTCCCCGGCGGTGAGATCGATCGAGCCCACCGGGAAGTCATAGCGCATGGACGAGCCCTTGAGGCGCCCGCCGACCACGTTCTTGACGAACCAGTCCCGGCTCTGCGTGGCGAGGAACGGCGGCCAGACGCGCTTCAGGTCGTCCGCACTGATGCCATCGCCGGCGATCGTCATGTCGAAGCCCGCTCCGTCGAGCAGCATGTCGACACGGCCTCGGGCGGCTATCTGAGAACCGTCGGCTTTGCGGATCTCGAACTGGTCGATCCCGGTGGCCCCATAGAGCGGCGCGGACCAGGCGGCGAGGCTCATCTCGGTGAACGGCTCGGTCGGCGGCCCCAGATCGGAGGCCAGCGAGATGTCGCGCCCGGTCAGCGAGATACTCACCGTCGGCCCGTACTGGGTGTCGAGGCCAAGGCGGAACACCCCCTTCACATAGGCCGTGTTGTTGCCGACGCTGACCTGCGTCTCTTCCATTGTGAACTGGCCCAGCGCGGGGTCCCATCGCACTTCTGCGATCGACGTCGCAACGGGCTCGTAGCCGTTGGGCGTCTTCACGTCCATGCCGGTCATGTCCAGGTGGAACAGACCGTCCGCGATGCGCTTCTCGACGCCGGCAAAGCCGATGTCCATCGATACCGACATCGATCCGACAACGGTGGCCGGAGCACTTGTGTCGCCCACCATCGGCGAGAAAGCTGCCGGATCGAAGTTGGTGATCGAGGCCTTCAGCCGGCCGGTGTCGTCCTCGCCCTCCAGCCACTCGACCATGCCGTGCATCACCGTGGCGCCGAAGGCGACCGAAAAACTGCCGGCCGCCGACTTCGCGTCGCTCGCCGGCGCGATGTCGAGCGTGATGTCCTTGAAGGTCCTGAACACGCCGTACAGCGCATCGTTCATGTCCAGCGTGCCGCCCCGCACGACGAGCTTTGAGAAGCTGCCGTTCCGCGCCTGCTGGATGATGCCGGCGATCCCCTCGCCGGCCGCCTCGAGGTTGTAGATCAGCCAGTCGTTGTCGGACCGGATTCCCAGCTTGGGGTCGGGTACGGTGCCCCGCACATCCAGCCCCTCCTTCGACAAGGCGACGTCGGGGAACTCGTCCTGCCCCTCGATCACGCGGACCGTATGCGAGCCGTCCGCCTCGTCCACCAGTTCGAACTTGGCAAGGCGCGGCCCGAAGATGTCCTGGTTGACCTGCAGGTGGGGGCCGACAATGGTGATGGTCGCACCCGGCTGGCCGACCAGGGCGCGGACCGGCGAAAAGCCGACCTCCAGCGCCTCCATGGTCACTGTACCGCCGGTCTTGACGTCGGTGAACACCACCGGACTGAACTGGATGACGGGCCAGACGAAGTCTTCGAGCGCCAGCGCCATCTCGCCCAGCTCGAGCTGGCTGCCGGCGGGCATCATGCCGACGACGATGTTCCTGACCTGCTGGCTGACGAAGGGCAACGGGATCGGCGTGACCAGCAGCACCGCATAGAGCAGCACCAGCACCAGCACCGGTGCTGCAATGGCGGCCGCTGCCACCCTGACCAGGACGCGCCATGCCGAGCGCTTGCGGTGCTTGATGCCTGGGACGGGAGTAGGTTTCACTGCTTTCCGACTTGAGACTGCCCGGTTCGCCACCCTAATCTAGAATCATCCGGAGCGGCGGTTCACCTGCCCGATGATACCGGCTGCAATGTGGCACCGACACCCGCAGAAAGCAGCCCCCAACAGGAGACGGCAATGCCCGCGATCGCCATCGGAAGCCCGGCCCCCGACTTCGACCTCGCGACGGATAGCGGCACTTCGTTCCGTCTTGCAGACACCCTTGGGCACCCGCTCGTTCTCTATTTCTACCCGCAGGACGACACCGAGGGCTGCACGCTCGAGAATGTCGAGTTCACCGCCCTGCTGCAGCAGTTCAGGGATCTGGGTGTCCGCGTCCTCGGCATCTCGCCCGACACGGTCGCAGCTCACTGTGCCTTCCGCGACAAGTACGGCCTGGGCGTCCAGCTCGCGTCGGATCCCGAGCACCGGGTAATCGATGCCTATGGGCTGTGGCAGCTCAAGAAGATGTTCGGGGTCGAGTTCATGGGGGTGAAGCGGGCCACTGTGCTGATCGACGCGGACGGCATCGTGGCCGACGTGATCCTGGCGACACGCATCAAGGGGCACGCGCAGAAGGTCCTCGACGCGGCGCGCGCGCTGGCCGGGCGCCGCGGCTGAGTACGCCAGCGTGCGCTTTGCGGCTTGTTAACCTTAACGGATCATCATCGCCCAGAAGTTATGCAGGTCCGGGAGTAGTAGTGTTGCGTGTCAACTCGCGTGGTCACAAGCCGGCGAACAGGGTATTCAGCCGACCTGCCGCCCCTCCCCGCCCGGTTCCCGCGGCGGGTTCGATCCGCCCCGGCCTGTTCTACGGGATGTTTGCGGCGCTGGTGGCCACCAACCTCCTGACCCTCGTCGCCCTGTTCATGGCGCCGGACATTGCGACGCTGGTCGGCGGCCAGAACGACACAGTCATCTCGGCCTATGAGGACCGCATCGCGCAACTCAGGGTGGAGGTGGACCGGCTGCACTCCCGCCAGTTTGCCCAGGCCGGCGACATTAACCTGCAGTTGCAGGAATTGACCCAGCAGCAGGAACTGCTGCTCGAACAGCACCAGTTGGTGAAGCAACTCGCCGATAAGGCGGCCGAACTGGGGATCGAGACGGCCGCGCTGCCATCCGGCGACGCCATGCCCGCGTCCGCCCCGATCGACCACACGGACCTTGGCGAAGTGGCCGACTCGGTGTCCCGGATGATGAGCGACAGTCGTCTGGCACTGGCCACGCTCGCCGGCTCGGCGACGTCGGCGACGCAGGTCATCGTCGATTCGCTGGCCGATCTCGGCATCAGGCCGAGGCTGCCCGAGGGCCTGGAGGATGGTGTCGGCGGTCCGCTGCTGCCAGCCACCGCCGATGTGGGCACGGACGGCATCGTCGACGAGGCCAACGAGGTTTTCCTCGCGCTGGCCCGCCTCAAGGCGGCAAGGTCGGCCATCGACGTCGCCCCCGTTCACCGGCCGATGGGCGGGCTGACGCGGACGAGCTCCGGCTTCGGCAATCGCAAGGACCCATTCACCGGCGGGCGCGCATTTCATTCCGGGCTGGACTTCCCCGCGCCCAAGGGCACGACGGTGCTGAGCGCCGGCTATGGCAAGGTCACCTTCGTCGGCCAGCGCTCCGGCTACGGCAACCTGGTCGAAATCTCCCACGGGCCGAACCTGACCACCCGCTACGGGCACCTGTCGGCTTTCCTCGTCAAGGAGGGCCAGATCGTCAACACCGGCACGCCGATCGCCAGGGTCGGCTCGACCGGGCGTTCCACCGGCCCGCATCTCCATTTCGAGGTGCGCCGCAAGGACATGGCCGTCGATCCGGCGAAGTACCTGGCGGTCGGCAAGCGGCTGCAGCAGTATCTCGGGGCCAGAACTTAACAGCGGCCGATTGCACCTCGGCAACGCCTTCCGCAAATCAGCCATGCGATGAATGGAAACGGCCGACTGCTGCTGGCCTTTCCGGCCGTGGCGGTTTAGCTTTTGTCGGCCATGCTGATGACGTCAGACATTCCCACCATGCTGCGGTTGCACCGCGCGATGTTTCTTGCGCGCGAGATCGACCGCGTCGAACAGGACTTGGTGAAGCAGGGGATTGCCCATTTCCACGTCTCGGGCGCCGGACATGAGTCGACCGCGCTGATCGCCGACTACCTCGGTCCGCACGACTGGCTCCACCTGCACTATCGCGACAAGGCGCTGCTGGTGGCGCGCGGGCTGCCCATCGTCGAGTTCTTCCGGGGGTTGCTGGCCACCGGACCGTCTCACTCGGCCGGGCGGCAGATGAGCGCACATTTCTCGGCAAGGGACCTGAAGGTCGCCTCCATGGTCGGCCCGGTCGGCAACAACGCACTGCACGCCGTCGGCAATGCGCAGGCGGTCAAGTTCCACCCCGACGCCCCGGTCGTGGTGTGCTGCGTCGGCGATGGCACGACGCAGCAGGGCGAGTTCCTCGAGGCCGTGGCGGAGGCCGTGCGGACCGAGGCGCCGGTGGTCTTCATCATCGAGAACAACCGCTGGTCGATCTCCACCACGACGCCCGGCCAGACCTTCTTCGAACTTCCCGGGGGACCGGCAGCGAGCTTCCTGGGGCTGGATATCGCGCGGGTCGACGGAGTCGATCTCGGCGCGACGCGGACCGCCTTCGAGGCTGCGGTGACCCGCACCCGTGCCACGCGGTCGCCCAGCCTGCTCGTGCTGGACGTGGAACGCCTTTCTGATCACACCAATGCCGACGACCAGTCCATCTATCGCTCCGCCGAGGACCTCCGGGCCGGCGCGCAGCGCGATCCGCTCTCGGCCATCCGGCAGTCCCTGCGCGAGTCGCAGATGGGCGACGCGGCCCTCGCCCAGCTTGAGACAAGCCTGATCGCCGAGGTCGCAGAGGCCGCCGCCGAGGCGCGCGCCGAACCGGCCCCGGTCACCGCCGGCGACGCCAGGGCGCCCTATCCCGCCGGATTCACCGGTCGCCGCGAGTATCGAGGCGACCCGGCAGCGCCCAGCCTGACCATGCGCGAGGCGATCAATCGCGTCTTGCGCGACAGGCTGGCGACGAACCGTGACGTGCACCTGCTGGGACAGGACATCGAGGATCCCAAGGGCGACGTGTTTGGCGTCACGCGTGGTCTGTCGTCCGCCTTCCCGGGGCGTGTCCGCAACGCGCCGCTGTCCGAATCGACGATTGTCGGAACCTCGATCGGCCGGGCCCTCGCGGGTCAGTGTCCGGTCGCGTTCATCCAGTTTGCCGACTTCCTGCCTCTCGCCTTCAACCAGATCGTCTCGGAGCTGGGGTCGATGTACTGGCGCACCAATGGCGCCTGGCGCTGCCCGGTGATCCTGATGGTCAGCTGCGGCGGCTACAAGGCGGGGCTCGGTCCGTTCCACGCCCAGACCTTCGAATCGATCCTCGCCCACATCCCGGGCATTGATGTCGTGATGCCCTCGAGCGCCGGAGACGCGGCCGGACTGCTCAACGCTGCCTTCGACTCCGGTCGACCGACGGTATTCCTGTACCCCAAGAGCGCGCTCAACCTCTCCGACCGGCGGACCTCCGACGACACGGCGGACCAGTTCGTCGCTCCCGGCCGGGCCCGCCTGGCGGTGCAGGGCAACGAACTCACCCTCGTCACCTGGGGCAATCCCCTGACCCAGAGCCTGCTCGCCGCGGAAACGCTGGGCAAGGCCGGGGCGTCGCTCGATGTCATCGACCTGCGCTCCATCTCGCCCTGGGATGAAGATGCCGTGCTCCGCTCGGTCCGCCGGACCGGCAAGCTGCTCGTCGTGCACGAGGACAACCAGACCGCCGGGTTCGGCGCCGAGGTGATCGCCAGCGCGCTCGAGCATGCCGGCACGCCGGTTGCCGTGCGCCGCGTGGCGCGGGCCGACATCCATGTGCCGTTCCATTTCGAGCGGCAGATCGAGGCCCTGCCCTCCTACCGCCGGATCCTCGAAACGGCGGCCGACATGCTGGAGTTCGACCTGAGCTGGGAAGTCGAGCGGGTGCAGACCGGTCCGGTCGCCATCGCCGCCATCGGTTCGGGCCCCGCCGACGACGAAGTCGAGATCGTCGAGCTGCTGGTCGGCCCCGGCGACACCGTCAAGGTGGGTGACCTCGTCGCGGTCGTGGAGGCCACAAAGGCGGCCGTCGATGTTCAGGCCACGGTTTCGGGCAAGGTGGTTTCCGTGCCGGTGCAAGAGAGGCAGAAGGTGCCCGTCGGCACGCCGCTGCTGCTGGTCGAGGCAGATCCCGCATCGCTGCGGCGTCCCGCCACGGTGACCGCCGAGCGGATCGATCAGGCCGTGCTGAAGCGGCGCCGACCGGCGGTTGCGCCGGCGATCGGCGGACGAGCGGCCGTCGCTGTCGGCGTAACAGGCATCGCCGGGGTCTCCGGCGGCCGAAAGATCAACAACTCCGATCTGAGGGGCAACTGGCAGACACGTGACGCTGCCGACATCGTCAAGCTGACCGGCATCGAGAGCCGTCGCTGGGTGCTGCCCGGAGAGACCGTGCTCTCCCTGGCCACCGCCGCCGCCCGCCGGTTGCTCGACGAGCAGCAATTGGCCATCGGCGACATCGACCTCGTCATCGCGGCGACCGGCACGCCCGACATGGTCACGCCGTCGCTCGCCTGCCGCGTCGCAGATTCCGTGACCACTTCGGGGCGCGCCAGTCTGGCCGCCTACGACATCAACGCGGCGTGCTCCGGTTACCTCTACGCGCTGGCCCAGGCGCGCGACTACGTGACAAACCACCCCTCCTCGCGGGTGATGGTCGTCACCTCGGAGGTGCTCTCGCCGCTGCTCGACCAGAACGATTTCAACACCGCCGTGCTGTTCGCCGACGCTGCGACGGCATCGCTCGTTCAGTCCGCCAACGGCGACCGACCGCCCCTGTTCACCTTCGCCCAGCCCACCATTGCCGGCGCACCCGAGCCGGGTGACCTGCTCAGCGTACCGCGCGCTGGCGAAGGGTACATCCAGATGAATGGGCGCGAGGTATTCGCCGATGCGGTGCGGGCCATGTCCGCGACCCTCACCTCGGCCTGCGCCGCCGAGGGCATCACTATGGACGATATCGACCTGATGGTGCCGCACCAGGCGAACCAGCGGATCATCGATGCCATCGCGCGCCGCTCCGGCCGGCCGGCGCATTCGATCATCCGCACCATGGGGAACACCAGTTCCTCGACCATTCCGATGGCGCTGATCGACGCGCTGCCGGGCTGCACGCCGGGCCAGCGACTGGGCCTCGTGGCCTTCGGCGGCGGCATCACCTATGCCGCGGCCATCGCAACCGTGGGCGGACGCTAGCTCGGGATCGGGACGAGTCGCAGGCTGCGCCTGCGTCGATTTCGTGCGACGGGCAGTGGCGCCAGGTGCCGGCGGCGGCTAGTCGACGTCCGCCACCTTGTCGGCGTAGCCGGTCACCTTGGCCGCGAGCGAGGCCTCCATGAAGTCGTCGAGGTCTCCATCGAGCACGGCGCTGGTGTTGGAGGTCTCGTGGCCGGTCCTCAGATCCTTCACCATCTGGTACGGCTGCAGCACGTAGCTGCGAATCTGATGCCCCCAGCCGATGTCGGTCTTGGCCGCCGCCTCAGCACTGGCGGCCTCCTCGCGCTTCTGCAGCTCCTGCTCGTAAAGACGCGCCTTCAGCATGGCCATGGCGGTCGCCCGGTTCTTGTGCTGGCTGCGTTCGGCTTGGCACGCCACGATGATCCCGGTGGGTACGTGCGTGATGCGGATCGCGGAGTCGGTAGTGTTGACGTGCTGGCCGCCGGCTCCCGACGAACGGTAGGTGTCGACCTTGAGGTCGCTTTCATTGATCTCGATGTTGATCGTGTCGTCGACCACCGGGTAGATCCACGCACTCGAGAAGCTGGTGTGGCGGCGCGCGGCGCTGTCATAGGGGGAGATGCGCACCAGCCGGTGCACCCCGCTCTCTG
>NZ_JAYRYM010000070.1:0-16386 GCF_041917035.1 Devosia sp.
GCTCGGCGGCCGGGGTCAGCACCACCTTGGCCCCCAGGAAGCGCATCAGCTTGCGCCGCTCGACCGAAAAGCTCTCGGCCATCGTCACGACGAGTGGATAGCCCTTGGCGGCACACACCATGGCAAGACCGATGCCGGTATTGCCGCTCGTCGCCTCGACCACGGTTTGCCCGGGCTTCAGCGCCCCGGACTTCTCGGCCGCCTCGATCACGCCCAGCGCCAGCCTGTCCTTGACCGAGCCGAGCGGGTTGAAGGCCTCGATCTTGACGTAGAGGTTCACGTGCCCGGGCGCCAGCTTGTTGATCCGCACCACCGGCGTGTTGCCGATCGTACCCAGTATGTCCTTGTACTTCATGTCCGGTTCCCTCTGGTGCCGCGCGTTGCCGTCAGGATACCCCCGTGCGCGGATCGATCACAAGGCGGGGCCGGTTGCGGTTTTCGGCCCGTGCTTCGAAATCCGTTCTCCGTGGAGCGTCGACATTGGATCGAAACCGTTCCCGACGGTCAGAGGTCGGGTTCGCGGGGCGCGCCACCCACCGTCATGTCCACCATCACCACATCGTCGACTGTCACGCCGAGCCGTCTCCGGACCGCGTCCTTGAGCGGCAGCAGGTAGGTCCCGTCCTTGGGGAACAGGGACGTGGTGAAACTGATCCCGTCGATCGTCGCCGTGACGGGGATGGCGCCCCAGCCGTAGCTGGCGGTTCGCCTGACCCGCGCTATCGCCTCGGCCGGCTCCGCCGGCAAGCGCGCGTAGTAGAAGGGCGCCGGTCCGCGCCAGTGGATGACGGTGGCGGCAAAGCTCAGCTCCATCGGGTTCGATCTCCGCGGCAAACATCGCCAAACCGGGCGACAGGGCTACCCGGCCAGCGTATCCACCTTGGGCAGCGCTGGAAACAGCTGCGTCCAGGCCAGCACCACGGCGATGGTTCCGATCCCGCCGAAGGCCACGGCCGCCACCGGCCCGATCAGTCCTGCCAGCACGCCCGACTCGAACTCGCCCAGTTGGTTCGATGTCCCGATGAACAGCGAGTTCACCGCGTTGACCCGACCGCGCATCTCGTCGGGTGTCAGCAATTGCACGAGCGAGGAGCGGATCACCACGCTCACCGTATCGGCGGCACCCAGCACCACCAGCATCGCCACGGACAGCACGACGCTGGTCGAGAAGGCGAAGACGATCGTTGCCGCGCCGAACACCGCCACCGCCCACAGCATCTTCCGGCCGACACCTCGTCGCAGCGGGAAGCGTGTCAGAAACAGGGACATCGCCACCGCTCCGATGGCCGGAGAGGTCCTGAGCACGCCGAGCGCGACCGGGCCGGCCTCGAGAATGTCGCGCGCATAGACGGGCAGCAGGGCCGTCGCGCCGCCGAGGAGCACGGCGAACAGGTCGAGTGACAGTGTCCCGAGCATCACCGGCCTGCTCCAGATGAAGCGGACGCCGGCAAACACCGAGTCGAGCGTCATCGGGCTCCGCCGGGCCGGCGTGGCGGGACGAGGGATGGAGACGACGTTGTAGCCTGCAACCACAAAGAATGCGCCGGAAACGAGGAACGGCGCCAACGGCCCCAGCCCGTAGAGCAGTCCTCCCAGCGACGGCCCGATGATCAGGGCGGTCTGCATGACCGAGGTCGAGGTAGCGATCGCCGTCTGCAGCTTCTCCTGGGGCACGATACCGGGCAGCAGCGCCGCCATCGTCGGCCGCTCGAAGGCCACGGCCGCCCCCATTGTGGTCACCGCCACGAATATCCCCCAGGTCGGCAGCCAGCCCTGCCAGAGTCCGAGGACGACGACCAGCATCGTGGCCGCCTGCACGCCCTGGCAGATGAGGGCGATACGCCGCCGATCGAACTGATCCGCGACATGCCCGACGAGGAAGGTCAGCAGGAGCATCGGCACGAACTGCGCCAGTCCGACCAACCCGAGATCGAACGGATTGCGGGTCCGGTCGTAGACGAGCCACCCGATCGCCACCGACGCCCCCTGGAAAGCCATCGACGACAGTGCGCGGGATGCGAGGAAGTGGCGGAAGGCCGGAAGGCGCAGAACCGAGGGAGCGGCGGAACTCATTGGGGAACCTGAGGATACCGTGTCACAAAGGCACAGTTCCCGGTTCAGCTCAATGGCTCTCAGGACAAGGGTCCGGTCTGCCACAACCTGATGCGCAATCCGCCGTGCAGGATCGGGGGGCCCGGCGGCAGCCACGGCAGGCCCGTGGCCTGCGCCAGACCGGCATCGGTGGTCACCAGGCCCACCCGCCACCCGGCAAAGCCGGTTCGAAGGCGTTCGCCAAGCGTCCGATAGAGGCCCGCAAGCGATCTCTTGTCCCCGACCCTGTTTCCGTAGGGAGGATTGACGATGACGATTCCCGGCGGACCCGGAGGGTCCGCAAGGGTGGCGACGTCCGCAATCTCGAATCGGGTCGCAGCCGACACCCCTGCCCGCTCGGCATTCTCCCGTGCCATCGCGACGGCACCGGCATCCCGGTCAGACCCGAGCATGCGCAGCTCGGTCAGCGTCGCCGGCGGCGGCGCGAGCATCGCCGCCCAGGCCTCCTGATCGAACCCCGCCAGATGTCGAAAGGCGAAAGCCCGCGATCGGCCCGGCTGCAGGCCCATCGCGATCTCAGCCGCCTCGATCACGAATGTGCCCGAACCACACATCGGATCGACCACCGCCTGCCTGCCGTCGAACCCGCAACTGCGCAGCAGCGCCGCCGCCATGGTCTCGCGCATCGGCGCCCGGTTCACCGCCTCCTTGTGACCGCGCTTGTGCAGCGGCTCGCCGCTCGTATCGATGCTGATGGTGGCGAGGTCGTCATCGATGCGCAGCATGACGCGGATTTCGGCAGCGTCCGAGATGGGAGTGCCGAGTTCGGACGCGATGGCTGTGGCAACCCGCTCTGCGGCGGCGCCGGCATGGTAGATCTTCGAGCGGTGGCAGGCTGCCTCCACAGCGACCGGCAACCCGGGGCGCAGGTAGTCGGACCAGTTCACGCGGCGGGCCCGCTTGTCGAGCTGGGCAAGGTGCATGGCGCGGAACGACGCCACCCGGGCCAGCACGCGCGTGGCGCATCGCAATTGGAGATTGGCCCGCCATACGTCGTGCCAGCCGCCGTCCAGGGCAACCCCGCCGGGCACCGATCGCGCACCGGAGAAGCCCCGCTCCGTTGCTTCGCCGAGCAGCGCCGCCTCCAGTCCCGGCGCCGCCACGAGGAAGATCTCGAAACTCTCGTCCAAGGCAATGCTCCGGGTCCGCGGCGACGCGGCTGCCAATAGCCCCGGCCTGCGCGGGAACGCAATGCCATCGGCCCGAAGG
Source organism: Devosia sp. (assembly GCF_041917035.1). GTDB lineage: Bacteria > Pseudomonadota > Alphaproteobacteria > Rhizobiales > Devosiaceae > Devosia_A. The sequence goes on from NZ_JAYRYM010000070.1 coordinate 3,322, forward strand.
CCGGCGAGGCGATCCTGCCTCGCCCCGGCCCCAGGCGCATCCGAACGGGCACCATCGTTCGCTTTTTGTTCTTCACTGCGGCGGGTTTTGTCGGTATGGTTGAGGGGCAAACTCGGAGGAAGAAGCATGGCTAGCCGCCTCAACCCCTATATCAACTTCCGCGGCCAGGCCCGCGCCGCTGCGGAATTCTACCAGGCAGTGCTGGGAGGAAGCCTGCAGATGGACACGTTTGCCGGCTTCGGCATGCCCGTCGACAATCCGGACGAAAGAGACTGGATCATGCACGCGCAGCTCGACACGCCAGCCGGGTTCACGCTGATGGTGTCGGACACGCCCAGTTCCATGCCGCTCAATGCAGGCAGCAATGTCTCGATCTCGCTATCGGGCGACAATGACGTGGAACTCACTGGCTACTGGAACGGGCTCGCCGAAGGCGCCACCGTCCTTGCCCCCCTCGAAATGGCTCCCTGGGGGGACAAGTTCGGCATGCTGACCGATCGCTTCGGCATTACCTGGCTGGTCAACATCGCCGTACCGAAGAACTGACCCGAGGGTCGCCACCCGGCCGCTGGCCGGGGCGGCACGGGCCCTGACGGAATCCCCTCGACCGGCAGGGCAACCCTCGCCGGTCGAGCATCGCGGTGGTGCCCTTTGGCCGGGCCGCCCGGATGAGGGCACCGCACCACGCCATGCGGGCCCTCGCCCCCTGGCGGGATCGGCCCGCCTCGCTACTGGAACCTGAGGTTCAGGCCGGCTCTCACGACGTGCGCGGACGAAACGAAGTCGAAGTCGTACTCGTCGCCGAAACCGCCCTCCTCGACCACCTGCTTGGTCGGCAGGCCGACATAGAGATAGTCCAGCTTGAGCGACAGGTTGTCGGCCACCGCATACTCGATGCCCGCGCCGGCGGTCAGTCCATATTCGATGCTGTCGACCGCGACATCGTACTCGGGGGAGACTGGTGTCAGCCACCCGTAGAAGTAGTGGGCGTCGACCGCAGCGACGCCTGCGGTGACATACCCGAAGGCGCGGTCGACAGCGAGGCCGCCACGGGCGCGCAGCGTGCCGAACCAGTCCCAGGCGGCGTTGTTCTCGATCGCTCCGGCAACAAGCGACCGGTTGGCGGCCAGCGAGGACCACTGCAGGTCGGCCTCGATGCCGAACACCGCCGCTCCCGCCTGCAGGTTGAGGCCGACCGTGCCGCCGACCAGGTACCCTTCGGCGCTTTGCGAGAAGTCGCCGCCCACGCCCCCCATGATGAAGGCCTGGTAGTCGGTCGTCGTCGCCGACAGCATGCCGCCGCCCGCCGTGGCGCCGACATAGAACCCCGACCAGTCGAGTGCGGGCGCGTCGATCGTGCCGTTGAAATCGGCGGCAGTCACCGCAGAGGCGCAAAGGACCAGCGGGAGCGCAGCCAGCATGGCCCGCGCACCACCCAGAAGCAGTGTCATGGAAGTACCCTCGAAGTATCGAATTGGGGATCAGCCCCCGAATGACTCAAGGTTAATGCCGGGTTGCCGCAATGGCGAGCGCGCCGGCGGCGAGGCCTCCGGCTTTCTGATCCGAACCGGACCCGTGTTGCTCCGGTTTGACTGCGATCACTGACCCGGCGGGGTTGGTGCCGACCCGCTGTCGGTCTCGTCGTGCGGCGGCGTCACCTGCTGTCCGGGCTGAGCCGTCTCATGGATGTGCGGCTGCTTGGCGACCGGGGGACGATGCATGAGATCGAAGCGGCGCGCCGTGTAGATGAACAGCGCGGCGGAAACGACCACCAGGATGCCCGCCCCGAGGAAGGGGGCTCCCGGGAAATACCCCATCTGGTCGCGTGCCGCCTTGGTGAAGTTGCTGAACAGTTGCGTCGCCAGCAACGGCCCCAGGATTGCGGCCAGCGAGTTGGTGGCATTGATCGCCCCCTGCAACTCCCCCTGCGCGTCGTCCGGGACCTGGCGCGACATCAGGGAGTTGATCGCAGGTCCCGCCAGTCCGGCGAGCGAACCGAACACCAGGAATCCGTAGAGCGGCACCTCGGAGTGGATGAAGGCCGTGCCGGTAAAGGCGATGGCGGCGGCCAGCATGCCGAGCAGCACCGTCGCCCACTCGCCGACCCGCTTGGTGACCGGCCCGATCAGCAGGGCTTGGCTCATTGCGAAACCGACACCGAAAGCCCCGAGCGCGATGCCGATCTGCGAGGACGAGAAGCTCAGCACCTCGATGGTGAAGAAGTTCCACACCGACGGAAAGGACTGGCTGGCGAGGACGAACAGGCCCAGAACCGCCAGCAGCCACAGCACGACCGGGTTGCGGCTGAGGCTCCACAGCACGCCGAACGGGTTGGCGCGGCGGATGTTGAACGGCCGGCGCTTGTCCAGCCCGAGGCTCTCCGGCAGCACGAAGAAGCCGAACAGCAGGTTGGCTCCGGCCAGCGCGGCGGCCGCATAGAACGGCCAGCGCGGTCCGATCTCGCCCAGCAGCCCGCCCACGACCGGACCGATGATGAACCCCAGGCCGATCGCCGCGCCGATCAGCCCGAACCGGTGGGCACGTTTCTCGCGCGGCGTGATATCGGCGATGTAGGCTGTCGCGGTGGCAACCGAGGCGCCGGAGATGCCGGCAATGGTGTGCCCGATGAACAGCAATACGATCGAGTTCGCAAAGCCCATGATCGTATAGTCGATGGTGAGGCCGGCCAGGGCGACGAGGATGATCGGGCGACGTCCGAACCGGTCCGACAGGTTGCCGAGGGCCGGACCGAACAGGAACTGCATCAGCGAGTAGGCAAACACCAGGTAGCCGCCCAGCACGGCAGCCTGGGCCACGCTGCCCCCGGTCAGTTGTCCGATCAGTTCGGGCAGCACCGGCAGGATGATGCCGTAGCCGAGCATGTCGAGCAGGATGGTGACGAGGATGCAGACAAGCGTGAGCGTGGATTGCGGCGAGACGGGCATCGGCGGCGTCTTGTCCCTGTGGGTGGCGTCAGATGACACATCGGCCGGGCACTAGGCAAGCACGGCGGACGGCCTCACCCTGCGGCGCGGCGTCCACGCGCGGGCGGGCTCGGCACGCCACCGGGGTCCGGCGACGGGTCGTAGCCATAGAGCCAGGCGAGCCGCTCGAGGTGTCCGCGCGGCCCCTGAGACTTCACCACCGCATCGCGCGCCAGGCTGAACGGCCACTCGAGGTGGAAGGCATTGCCGTTCGACCTCGAGAGGTCCTGCACCCGGCCGACACGGGGCCGGCGGATCGACTCGTAGCGCTGCAGCGCCGAAGCGGCATCCGCCTCGGTCATCAGCAGCGGCGCCAGCACGGCCGCATCCTCGATGGCCATCACGGCGCCCTGTGCCTGGAAGGGGTACATGGCGTGCGCAGCGTCCCCGATCAGCCCGACTCCGCCCTCCGACCATGTGGGCGTGGTCACGGTGGAGAGCGGCCAGTAGGCCCATCCCTCGCCTGCCGCCTGCGTGATCCGGTCCAGCAGGCCGTTGCCGAGCACCTGGCGCGGCAGCCGTGGCGCCTTGGGCGGGGCATCGCCAAAGGCATCCTGCTCGCGCGCCTTCATGAACAGCACCAGGTTGGTCTGCTGCCGGTAGGGCAGCGGGTAGCTCACCGCATGCAGTCCCGGCCCCCACATCAGGCTGGTCCGGCTTGAGCCCAGCAGGTCGGCGAGCACCGATTGACCCAGCGTGATGCGCCAGGCGACCATTCCGGTGTAGTTGGCCGGCGGCCCCATCAGCACGTCGGTACGGGTCCGGGAGTTGACCCCGTCCGCCCCGATGAAGGCAAAGGCCCGGGCCGAGCGCGACTTCCCGTCGGCCTCGTCCACCGTCACCGAGACGCCGCGGGCATGGCTCACCACGTCGTAGGCGCGCACCCCGAACAGCATGTCGATGTTGGCGAACCGCTTGCAGGCCCGGTGCAGCGCCTCCGCCAGGTCGGCCCGATGCATCACCACGTAGGGGGCGCCGAAGCGCTCGCGCATGATCCGGCCCAGCTCGAGGGTCACGAGCGGACGCCGCGCCCCGTGCGGATAGATGTCGATCCCCTCGGGCTCGAACGCCGCAGCGGCCAGTGCCTTGTCGAGACCGAGCCGGTTGAGGACATGCCGGGCATTCGGGCTGATCTGCAGCCCGGCCCCGACCTCCTGCACCCGTGGGTGCCGCTCGAGGACGACCACCGTCGCCCCGAACTTGGCCAGCGCCAGCGCCAGCGTCATGCCGGCTATGCCGGCGCCCGCGATGTAGACGGTGCGGCCATTGCCGGACATCGTCGGCGATCAGGCGGCTTCGGACTGGAAGATCGCCGAAAGAGGCTCGGAAGTGCCGGCAGCCAGCTGCGCATTGTAGACGTAGAGGGTCGAGCAGTACGGGCAGACGACCTCGTTGTCCTTGCCCATGTCGATGAAGATGTGCGGATGATCGAACGGCGGCAGGGCGCCGACGCACATGAACTCCTTGGAGCCCACCTCGATGCGCGCCAGGCCATCGGAATTGTGGAAGTGCGGAGTGCTCTCGTGGGCCATGGCGGTGAATCCGGGGGAGTTGAGGTGGCGCGAACATAGTGGAGGGGGCCGCCGAATGGAAGCGCCGGAGCAGCGCGGAAATACCCCTCATCCAGCCTTCGGCCACCTTCCCCCGCAAGGGGAGAGGGACGAACGCCGAGCGTTCTCAGTCGGGCCTCCCTTCTCCCCTTTGCGGGAGAAGGTGGCGCGCAGCGCCGGATGAGGGGGGCGCACCCTCGGGGCTTGAAACCACGGCCTAATCCGGTAAAGCAGAGCCCTTCCCGCACGGACGGTTCCCCATGCTCGACATCAACTGGATCAAAGCCAATCCCGACGCCTTCGACGAGATGCGCAAGCATCGCAAGAACGTCCCGTACTCGGCCTCCGAACTGATCGCCATGGACGAGTCCCGCCGCGCCGTCATCCTCTCTGTCGAGGACGCGCAGGCGAGGCGCAATGCCCTGAGCAAGCAGATCGGCCAGGCCAAGGCGCAGAAGGACGAGGCGAAGGCTGCCGCGCTGATGGCCGAGGTCGCACACCTCAAGGACGTGGTGCAGTCCGGCGAGGCCGCCCGCAAGGAGGCCGAGGACAGGCTCAGGCAGGCGCTGCTGGTGCTCCCCAACCTGCCGCTCGACGAGGTGCCGCACGGCGCCGACGAGGCCGACAACGAAGAGTATTTCGGCCCCAACGGCTCGCCGGCCACCGCCGCCGCGGCGCGCCCGAAAAAGCCGGTGTTCGCCTTCAGGCCGAAGGAACACTTCGAGACCGGCGAGGCCATGGGCCAGATGGATTTCGAAGTCGCCGCCAGGATTTCCGGCAGCCGCTTCGTGGTGCTGAAGTCGCATCTCGCCCGGCTCGAGCGCGCCATCGGCCAGTTCATGCTCGATTTGCATGTCGACGAGCACGGCTACACCGAGGTGAACCCGCCGCTGCTGGTCAAGGACGACGCGCTGTATGGCACCAACCAGTTGCCGAAGTTTGCCGAGGACTTGTTCTTCGCCCCCCACGGCGAAGGGCGGCTCGCCCTGATCCCCACCGCCGAAGTCCCCCTCACCAACCTCGTCCGCGAGTCCATCCTCTCCGAGGACGAACTGCCGCTGCGCTTCACCGCCCTCACCCCCTGCTTCCGCTCCGAGGCCGGCTCGGCCGGACGGGATACGCGCGGCATGCTGCGCCAGCACCAGTTCAACAAGGTCGAGATGGTGTCGATCACCACGCCGGAAGCCTCGGGCGAGGAGCACGAGAAGATGGTGGCCGACGCCGAGGACGTGCTGAAGCGGCTCGGCATCCACTATCGCGTCATGACGCTCTCCACCGGCGACATGGGCTTCGGCGCGCAGAAGACCTACGACATCGAGGCGTGGCTCCCCGGCCAGGACACCTACCGTGAAATCTCCTCGGTCTCGGTCTGCGGCGATTTCCAGGCCCGCCGCATGGACGCGCGCTACCGCGACAAGGACGGCAAGGTGCGCTACTTGCATACGCTCAACGGCTCCGGTGTCGCCGTCGGCCGGGCGCTGATCGCGGTGATGGAGAACTACCAGCAGGAGGACGGCTCGGTCGCGATCCCTGCCGTGCTGCAGCCCTACATGAAGGGCCTGACGTCGATCGGCGGGAAATCTTGACCTACAGGCAAGAGGGCCTCCGCGTCCTCATCACCAATGACGACGGCGTCAACGCGCCGGGCATCGCGGTGATGCGCGAGATCGCAGCGACACTGTCGGACGATGTCTGGGTGGTCGCGCCGGACGGCAACCAATCGGGTGCCGCGCACCGCTTCACCTTCGGGCGCGAGTTGGGGCTCGAACAGCGCGAGCCGCGCGTCTACGCGGTCGTAGGCGGTTCGCCGGCCGACTGCGTCGTCGCCGCGATGACCCATGTCTGTGCCGACTTCAAGCCGCAGCTCGTCCTCTCGGGTATCAACAACGGCCAGAACCTCGGCGATATCCTCAACTGCTCCGGGACCGTGGCCGGCGCCCGCGAGGGGGCCTTGCATGGCGCCCTCGGCATCGGCATCAGCCAGGCGGTCGACTACGAGGCGCGGGCCGAGGTGGACTGGTCCAATTCCCGCCGCTTCGCCGCCGATGTCGTCACCGGCCTCCTGCGCGAGGTCAGCCGGCGCGACGTCTATTTCAACGTCAACATCCCCTTCGGGCCGGCCGAGGCCGTCACCGGCGTCCGCGTCGTCCCCTCGCAGCGCTTCTCGCATTCGCCCATGGCCTACTATCCGAGCGACAATGCCGGAAAGTTCTTCATTGCCATCCCCCGGACCCCTACCCCGCTCGATCCGACCCACGACTTCCACCTGCTCATGCACACCGCCGCCATTACGGTGACCCCGCTGATGCTGCAACAGACCGAATTCGGGCTGATCGACGATCTCGACGGCAGGCTGGGGCTCGGCCAGGGCTGAGTTCGTCGTCCGGCCGTCGACTATCACGGAGTGCGCCACGCCCCCTCCGTCGACGTCTCGCGGCCGGCAGATCCGCAACCCGTTCGTTACTGATCCCTTAACCCTACCGCCCCCTGAATCCGGCCCGAATTCTTTCGCGCAAAGCGCAGCGCATTTAAGTCAGTTTTTACCTTAACGCCCTAACCTTCAGTCCATTGAGTACCTGCGTACGAGTGGACTGATGAGTAATCGCGTTACCGGTAGGACGTTCAGGGCCGCTGCGATCTTTGGCCTGCTCGTCGGTGCGACGGCGCTGTCCGGCTGCAGTTCGCTGGGTGGCCTCGGCTTCGACAGGACCACGACAGGCGCGGTCGACGCACAAGCGATGCCGAGTGCCACGCAGCCCATGCCGAAGACGCTGACCGCTCCGATCGCGGTTGCGGCCAATACCTTCATTCCACCCAACGACATCGGGGGCGGATCCGGCGCGACGGTGATCGGGCCGGCGCCGGCCAGTCTCAAGCCGCTGGGCTCGGTAACGTCCGAAGACCTACCTGTGCTCTCCTCATCAGACAATGGAAGCAACCAGATGATGCCCGCTGTCCAGCCCCTCACCCCGGTTCCGGCAACCCCCAAGCTTGCCAACCCGGCCGCCAATACCCTCGTCTCCATCCCCTCGGACGCCTATGTCCACGTGATCGAGAGCGGCGAAAGCCTCTACACCATCGCCCGACGCTACAACGTGACGGCGCAGGCGATCATCCAAGCCAATGGCTTCTCGTCGCCGGACAAGATCTTCGTCGGGCAGAAGATCGTCATTCCCGGCCGCGCCGACCTGCTGTCCAAGATGGGCCCCGCCAAGCCGGCCGAGGCCCGGACCGAAGTCGCCGAACTGACGCCGGAGCCCAAGCTGCCGCTGGCCAAGGTTGAGCCTGTCGAGGCCAAGGAAGCCAAGCTGGCCGAGAAGCCGAAGGTCGTCGAGGAGCCCAAGGTCGAGACCGCTGTTGCCAAGCCGCTGGAGCAGCCCAAGGTCGAACCGGTCCTGTCGGGCGCCGACAAGTTCCGCTGGCCGATTTCGGGGCGCGTGATCACCGATTTCGCCAACTCCAAGGGCACCGGCATCAACATCGAGGCGCCGGAAGGCGCAGCGGTCCGCGCCGCCGAGAACGGCCAGGTGATCTATGCCGGCTCGGGTGTCGAGGGGTACGGCAACCTGATCCTGATCCGCCACCCCAACGGCTTCGTCTCGGCCTATGCCCACCTCAAGGACATGAACGTCGCCAAGGGCACCGTGGTCAATCGCGGCGACAATATCGGCACCGCCGGCAAGACCGGCTCGGTCTCCAAGCCTCAGCTTCACTTCGAACTGAGGAAGGGCGCGACCCCGGTCGACCCCATCCCGCTGCTGGCCAGCTGACGCCTGCCTGTCGAAACAAGGAAGGCCCCCGGACGCTCGGGGGCCTTCGTGCTTTTGAGGCGACGATAACCGTCCTGTCCTGCCCGATCAGCGCAACAGCGCGCGGGCGGCGTCGGGACCGAGGGCGGCGGGGCGTTCGCAGGTCGTCGAGAGCGTGACGACCTGGCCCGTCTCGCCGGCCCTGAGGATCGAGGTCATGACGTCGACGGCATGCAGCGCCACGTCGAGATCGCAGCGCGCCTGCCGGCCGGTCTCGAAGGCGTCCATCATGTCGGCGAGGCCGGCATTGCGGTAGTTGGCCCGCGGGTTCGGTGTGTCGAGGTTCTGGTTGGCGGTGCCGAAAGGATGGTCCCAAGGCGCGACCTTCACCTTTGCGCCGGCCCGATCGGTGATCGTCACATCGCCGTTGAAGAAATTCGGGTCGGGCACGTAGACCGTGCCCTCGGTGCCGTAGAGCTCGATATTGTGGTGGCCGTGGCTCGACACGTCCCAGCTGGCGCCCAGGGTGATGATGGCGCCCGAGTGGAACTCGAGGATGGCATGGATGGTGGTCGGGGTGCCGACCTTGATGAAGGTGCCCTTGAACGGCCCTTCGGCGGTGACCTCGCGCTCGGCGCGGGCCATGCCGGTGAAGGCGCTGACCCGCTTGATCGGGCCGACGAGGCTGATCAGGTCGGTGATGTAGTACGGCCCGAGGTCGAGGATCGGACCGCCGCCGGGCTGGAAGAAGAAATCCGGATTCGGGTGCCAGTGTTCCATGCCCCGGCTCATCACGTGCATGGTGCCCGAAGCGATGCGCCCGAGCTTGCCGGAATCGATGATGGCCCTCGCCTGCTGGTGGGCGCCGCCCAGGAAGGTATCGGGGGCGGAACCCACCTTGAGGCCGCGTTCGGCGGCCATGGCCTTGAGCCGGCTGCCCTCCTCGACCGACAGCACGAAGGGCTTCTCCGAATAGGCGTGCTTGCCGGCCGACAGGATGTCCTTGCTGACCGGGAAGTGGGTCGAGGGGATGGTCAGGTTGACGATGACGTCGAGCTCCGAGTTCTTCAGCAGCTGCTCGGGAGTCTGAGCGGCGACGCCGAACTCCTCGGCGCGCTTCCTCGCGGCCTCGGGAATGATGTCGGCGATGGCGCGCACCTCGAGATTGCGGAACAGCGGCGCGAGTCGCAGATAGGCGGCTGAGATGTTGCCGGCACCCATGATGCCGACGCCGTAGGTCTTGGCCATGATCAGGCTCCGAGGGACTTGATGAACGCGATCGAGCGGCTGGCGAAGCGGTCGATGTCGCTGGGGTTGTCGTGTTCGGCGATGAAGTAACCGGCCTTGGTCTTCTGCCGGATCAGCGGCCAGAGCGTCTTCCACGGCACGATGCCGTGGCCGGCATCGGCCCAGCCGTCCTCGTTGGCGTTCTGGCCGGCGGGCGCGATGTCCTTGACGTGGACGGCGATGATGCGGCTGCCGTTCTGCTCGAGCCAGGCGGCCGGATCGGCCTTGCCGCGGACGATCCAGGCGACGTCCGCCTCGACGCTCACGGCCGGGGCGGCCTCGAGCAGCAGGTCCATGGCGTAGCGTCCGCCATAGCTGGCGAACTCGAAGTCGTGGTTGTGGTAGCCGAAAGCGAGCCCGGCAGCCTGGAACGGTCTGCCGATCTTCTGCAGCCGCTCGCCGAAGCGCTTCCAGCCGTCGGCCGAAAGCGGACGCTCGGTCGGGGCCAGCCAGGGGCAGACCACGACCTTGATGCCCAGCGTCTCGGCGAGCCTGAGCGTCTTGTCGGTATTCTCGAGATCGGCGAGGCCGATATGGGCGGTCGGCATGACGAGGCCGTTCGCATCGAGGGCCGACTTCAGCGCCGCCGGGTCGGTGTAGAGCGAGCCATAGCCCTCAGCCTGCTTGTAGCCGAGCGCCGCGATCTTGGGCAGCACCTCGGCAAGCGGATAGTTGCGGGCGCTGAACAGTTGAAAACCGATATCCATGACGATGTTGTCCTTACTTCCAGGCCCTGACGGCCGCGAGCGAGCGGCTGGCGAAGCGATCGACATCGGAGGGATTGTCGTGCTCCATCACCCAGTAGCTGGTGTTGGTCCCGGCCTTGATGGCCGTCGACAGCGCCTGCCAGTCCATGGTGCCGTGGCCGACATCGGCCCAGCCGTCCTCGTTGCCGTTCTGGCCGGCCGGCGCGATGTCCTTGACGTGGACGGCGTTGATCCGTGCGCCGCGCTTCCTGATCCACTCGTGCGGGTCCTGCCCGCCCTTGACCACCCAGGCGACGTCCATCTCCCAGTCGTTGTTGGCAGCGGTATCGAGGATGATGTCCATGGGTAGCTTGCCGTTCGGCAGCGGGCGGAACTCGAAATCGTGGTTGTGCCAGCCGAAGCCGAAGCCACGCTTGCGGAACGCTTCCCCAAGGCCGGCAAGCGTCTCGCCCAGTTCGACCCATTTCGACTCGGGCTGGTTCTCGCGCTCCTCCTTGGGGATCGCGGGGCAGTAGAGGAACCGCATCCCGAGCGTCTCGGCGATCTTCAGCGACGCCTCGACGTCCTTGAGCTGGCTGAGCCCGAAATGTCCGGTCGGCATGCTGAGGCCATGCTTGCGCAGGCTCGCCGCGAGACCCGCGGCATCGGCGTAGAGGCCGCCGAACCCCTCCACCTGGCGATATCCCAGGCGCGCGACGCGTCCGATCACATCGTCGAGCGGCGGGAAGTTCCGGGCGGAGTAGAGCTGAAAGGAAAAGTCCATGGCGTGCCTCATGTCCGGTAGGGGATCCGCCCCCGCGAGCGGGCCGGACGGATCGGATCGATTGGGTGGAATCCCTGTCACCTGAGCCGGCACGCCTCCACGCGCCCGGCAAGGTGCTTGAGAACCGTCAGATGCGCTGACCGCTTTCTGCGTTGAACACCGAACCACGACCCGGATCGAAGCCGATCAGCACCTTCTGACCCGGCTCCAGGTGCACTTCGGCGGCGGCGCGGAACGTCAGCGACTGCGAACCGATCTTGGTCCAGGCGATGGTATCGGCCCCCATCGGCTCGACCAGTTCGATCTCGCTCTCGATCTGCACGGGCATCTTGCGCGCGTCATCGCCGAGCACGATATGCTCGGGACGAATACCCAGCACTGCCGAACCGTTGCCGTGGTTTTCGAACGGGTAGTTGGCGATCGAGATGGCCTGCCCGTCGACACTGATATCGGTGCCGCTCAGCTGGCCATGCAGGAAGTTCATCGACGGCGAGCCGATGAACCCGGCGACGAACAGGTTGACCGGCTTGTTGTAGATCGTGTGCGGATCATCCAGCTGCTGGATCACGCCATTCTTCATGATCGCGATGCGGTCGGCCAGCGTCATCGCCTCGACCTGGTCGTGGGTGACGTAGATCATCGTGTTCTTGAGCCGCTGGTGCAGCCGCTTGATCTCGATGCGCAGGTCCGAGCGCAGCTTGGCATCGAGGTTGCTGAGCGGCTCGTCGAACAGGAACACATCGACGTCCCGCACGAGCGCGCGGCCGATGGCGACGCGCTGGCGCTGGCCGCCGGAGAGTTCGACCGGCTTCCGCTGCAGCAGCGGCTCGATCTGCAGGATCTCGGAGGCGCGCTTGACCCGGGCTTCGATCTCGGGCTTGGGCATGCGTGCGACGCGCAGGCCGAACGACAGGTTCCGCTCGACCGTCATCTGCGGGTAGAGCGCGTAGGACTGGAACACCATGCCGATGCCCCGGTCCTTGGGCTCGTCCCAGGTGACGTTGCGGCCGGAGATGTGGATTTCGCCGTCCGAGACGTCGAGCAGTCCCGCGATGCAGTTGAGCAGGGTCGACTTGCCGCAGCCCGATGGGCCGAGCAGCACGATGAACTCCCCCTGGGCCACCTCGAGATCGAGCGATTCCAGGACCTTGACCGGACCGAAGCTGAGGCTGAGTTCCCTGATGGACACGCTTGACGTCATCGCGCCTTACCCCTTCACCGCACCGGCAGCGATGCCGCGTACGAACCATTTACCCGAGATGAAATAGACGACGAGCGGCACGGCGGCCGTGAGAATGGTCGCAGCCATGTTCACGTTGTACTCGCGGATGCCCGTCGTCGTGGTGACGATGTTGTTGAGCTGCACCGTCATGGGCATGTTCTCCCGTCCGGCAAAGACGGTGCCGAACAGGAAGTCATTCCAGATGCCGGTGGTCTGCAGGATCACCGCCACAATGGTGATCGGCACTGACATGGGCAGCATGATGCGGAAGAAGATGCCCCAGAATCCCGCTCCGTCGACTCGTCCGGCCTTGAACAGCTCGATCGGCAGCGAGGCGAAGAAGTTGCGGTAGAGCAGTGTCAGGATCGGCATGCCGAAGATCGTATGGACGATGACGATGCCCGGTAGCGTGGCGAACAGCCCGACCTTGGACAGTCCGATGATCAGCGGGTAGATCACCACCTGGTAGGGTACGAACGCGCCGAAGACGAGCACGCCGAACAGGAACTCGGAGCCCTTGTACTTCCAGAAGCTCAGCGCATAGCCGTTGATCATGGCCACGACGATCGAGACGGGCACGGACAGTGCCGTGATCTTGACCGAGTTCCAGAAGCCCGGCTTCAGCCCGTCGCAGTCGCGCCCGGTGCACGCCGTGTCCCAGGCCTTGAGCCAGGGCTCGAAGGTGAGCAGCTCGGGCCAGTTGAACAGGTGCCCCTGCCGGATTTCCGGCAATGTCTTCAGCGAGGTGACGATCATCACCCACAGCGGCAGGAGGAAGAACACGGCCGAGATGATCAGGAAGG
>NZ_JAYRYM010000071.1:0-4578 GCF_041917035.1 Devosia sp.
AGCTGTTCTTCGATGCCGGCACCACGCAGATGCGGGCCGAGCTGCTGTCGCGCGCCATCGACGCCGGCAAGCACGTCTACTGCGAGAAGCCGGTTTCCGACGATCTCGACTCCGCCATCGCCCTCGCGCGGAAGGCGAAGGCCGCCGGAATCAAGCACGGCGTGGTGCAGGACAAGCTGTTCCTGCCGGGGCTGCTCAAGCTGAGGCTGCTTCGCGATTCCGGCTTCTTCGGCCGCATCCTGTCGGTGCGCGGCGAGTTCGGCTACTGGGTGTTCGAGGGGGATTGGGGCCAGCCGGCGCAGCGCCCGTCGTGGAACTACCGCAAGGCGGATGGTGGCGGCATCATCCTCGATATGCTGTGCCACTGGCGCTACGTGCTGGACAACCTGTTCGGCGAGGTGAAGGCCGTCAGCTGCCTCGGAGCCACGCACATCCCCAGCCGCGTCGACGAGAAGGGACAACCCTACACCGCCGACGCCGACGACGCGGCCTATGCCACCTTCCAGCTGGAGGGCGGCATTGTCGCCCATATCAATTCGAGCTGGGACGTGCGTGTCCGCCGCGACGACCTCGTGACGTTCCAGGTGGATGGCACGCACGGCTCGGCCGTCGCGGGGCTGCACAGGTGCTTCACCCAGCACCGCGTCAACACGCCCAAGCCGGTGTGGAACCCCGACCAGCCGCAGGTCATCAACTTCTTCGACAACTGGGAGGAAGTGCCCAGCAACGTGCCGGCAGACAACGGCTTCAAGGCGCAGTGGGAGATGTTCCTGCGCCACGTCGCCGACGACGCGCCCTGGCCCTACGGCCTCGAGCAGGGGGCCAAGGGCGTGCAGCTCGCCATGCTGGGGTTGCAGTCGTGGAAGGAACGCCGCTGGCTCGATGTCCCGGCGCTGGGAATATGAGATGAGACACGGCACGTGTGGGTCCACCCCACCCAGCTTCGCTAGGCGGCAGGGCCGCCAAGCTTCGCTACCCTCCCCATCAAGGGGAGGGAGAGGCGAGAACCGAAGCCCGCAGTCGGGTCTCCCTCCCCCTTGTGGGGAGGGTAGCGCAGCTTGCACGCGTCTGCGTGCTAGCGGAGCTAGGGTGGGGGTTGCAGCGCGCGCTGGAGGCATTTCAGATGCCTGAACTCCTCCTCCCCAACCCGGATCGTTCCCTCACCGCCTACCGCCTGACCGGCACCCCAATACCTTTTGAAAGGCACTCTTCCAGCGACTTCCCCCGCATCGCCTATGCCGCCGCCCATGTCGTCGCCGACCCGCTCGCGAGCCACGATCCCTGGCTCACTCCCGCGATCGACTGGGACACGACACTGCGCTTCCGCCACCGGCTCTGGGATCTCGGGCTTGGCGTCGCCGAAGCCATGGACACGGCGCAACGCGGCATGGGCCTCACCTGGAGCGAGGCGCAGGAGTTGATCCGGCGCTCGCAGGTCGAGGCGCGCGGCCGTGCAAACGCCCTCATCGCCTACGGCGCCGGCACCGACCACCTGGCGCCCGGCCCGAGCGTCACCATCGACGAGGTGATCGCCGCCTATGAGGAGCAGGTCGGCTTCGTCGAAGGGCAGGGCGGCCGCGTGATCCTGATGGCCTCGCGCGCCCTCGTCGTCGCGGCGCGGTCGCCGGATGACTATGCCCGCGTCTATGGCCGCATCCTCTCCCAGGTCCGTCGACCGGTGATCCTGCACTGGCTGGGCGAGATGTTCGATCCGGCGCTTGCCGGTTACTGGGGGCATGCCGACCACGACCTGGCGATGGAGGTCTGCCTCGACGTCATCGCCGCCAATGCCGGCAAGGTCGACGGCATCAAGATCTCGCTGCTGTCCAAGCACAAGGAGATCGCCATGCGCCGCCGCCTGCCCCCGGGGGTGAGGATGTATACCGGCGACGACTTCGACTATGCCGAGCTGATCGTCGGCGATTCCGAGGGCCATTCCGACGCGCTGCTCGGCATTTTCGACGCCATCGCGCCCGCCGCCTCGGCGGCGCTCGCCGCGCTCGGCCGCGGCAGTCAGAACGAGTTCTTCGAACTGCTCGAGCCCACCGTGCCGCTCAGCCGCCACATCTTTTCGGCGCCCACCCGCTTCTACAAGACCGGCGTGGTCTTCCTCGCCTATCTCAATGGCCTGCAGGAGCACTTCGCCATGGTCGGTGGCCAGCAATCCACCCGCTCGCTGCAGCACCTCGCCGAACTGTTCCGGTTGGCGGACAAGGCGCGAGTGCTGGCCGATCCGGGGCTGGCGGTGGATCGGATGAAGCGGGTACTGGCGGTGAACGGGGTGGTGTGAGGTGAGAATACCCCTCATCCGCCCTTCGGGCACCTTCTCCCTCAAGGGGAGAAGGCAAGTTGGCGCGATCGCGCCCCACGCCTCCCCTCTCCCCTTGAGGGAGAGGGTGGATCGGCCGAAGGCCGAGACGGGTGAGGGGTGGAAGCTCTCCTATGCCTAGCCAGCTCTCCATGAACCTCGCCACGTTGCGCAACGGCTCGAGCTTCGCGCAGATGGTCGACGATTGCCTCCGCCATGGCATCACCGCCATCTCGCCCTGGCGCGACCAGGTCGCTGCCGTCGGCCTTGCCGAGGCGGCTAACATCGTCCGCTCCAACGGCCTGCGTGTCACCGGGCTCTGCCGCGGCGGCATGTTCCCCGCTGAGACGGCGGAGGGCCGGCAGCAGGCCATCGACGACAATCTCCGCGCCATCGAGGAGGCCGCGACGCTCGGCGCCGATTGCCTCGTCCTCGTCGTCGGCGGGCTGCCCGGCTCTTCGAAGGACATCGGCGGCGCCCGGCAGATGGTGGCTGACGGCATCGCCGCCATGCTGCCGGCCGCCCGCGCCACCGGCGTGCCGCTCGCCATCGAGCCGCTGCACCCGATGTATGCGGCCGACCGCGCCTGCGTGAACACGCTCGATCAGGCGCTCGACATTGCCGCCCAATTGGGTGAGGGCGTCGGCGTCGCCATCGACGTCTATCATGTCTGGTGGGACCCGAACCTCGCCGCCGCCATCGCCCGTGCCGGCCGCGACAAGCGGATTCTCGCCCACCATATCTGCGACTGGCTGGTCCCCACCACCGACATGCTGCTCGATCGTGGCATGATGGGCGACGGGGTCATCGATCTCAAGGCCATCCGCGCCATGATCGAGGCGGCCGGCTACCACGGCCCGCAGGAGGTCGAAATCTTCTCCCGCGACACCTGGTGGAAGCGCCCTGGCGACGAGGTGGTCGCCACCTGCGTGGAACGTTTGGCTGTAACCTTCTAGGTTGGCTCTTCGGCTCCTGGTGTACTCCCGGACTCGTCGCTGGCATCGGGGACGTCGACGAAGCTGTCTGCTGGCCGGTCCGGGTTTGCGGCATGCTTGGCGGCCTGCATCGCGGTGATACGCCGGATGATATGGGCGTATGCCAGCACCAGTGGGACATCGATCAGGTCCGACGCCAAATTGAGACTGGACGCGACGAGCATTTGATCTACGCCCTCGGCGTTAAGCGATATCCGCAGTGCGATCTGGCCGAGAATACTCCCAGCAATCCACATGAGCCACCACTGGCCAAGAACCGGCGGTAGTCCCTCCCGCGTGGGCCAGGCGCTACGGCGCCAGATCTCCTTCATGGAGTCATAGGGTTTCCAGAGGTTTGCGATCGGCACGAAGTACCACCCCACGGCCCACCCGGGCCGGTATTGTTGCGGCAACACCGACAGAACGGCCGCGTTCCGCGAGGCGCGGAACGTCCATATCAAAGATGCGAGTCCGGATGCCGCGTACAACGCCGCATAGGTATAGGCGAGGATCTGCTGCCGCGTGTCGCTGTCTTCAGCCTCCGCAGTGATGGTTTCGACGGAAACGAAATCACCGGATTGTATCCGAGACAGCAGCGTAATTTCAATTACAGTTGATCCCGCACTAATGACGCTCACCGCCAGCAAGGCGTAGAGCAGCCAGATCGCCAAATCCTTCGACAAATTGTTGTTAGTGTACATCACTCGCTATCCTTAAGTATAAAATGCTTCCAAGCATGGCGGTTGACGGCAGCGCGGGCAAGCAGCGGCGTCAGATAAGAAGGTGGGGAATCGTCACAAAGCAGGGCTTGCGCTGTGTCGCGCGCCCGCTAGTCTCCGCCGCAAAATCATCTGAGGAAACCTCATGCATATCCTGATCATCGGGGCGGCCGGCATGGTCGGCCGCAAGCTCACGTCCGCGCTGGTGAAGGCCGGCCGGATCGGTGACCGCGAGATCACCAAGCTCACCCTCGCCGATGTGGTGCTGCCGGAGGCCATCCCGTTCGGCGGCGAGGTCAAGACCAAAGTTGCCGATCTCTCCGTGCCGGGGGAGGCCGCCAGCATGGTCTCTCGCCGTCCCGACCTGATCTTCCATCTCGCCGCGATCGTGTCGGGAGAGGCCGAGGCCGATTTCGACAAGGGTTATCGCATCAACCTCGACGGCACGCGCTACCTGCTGGAGGCGATACGGCAGGAGGGCATGAAGTCGCCCTACAAGCCGCGCGTGGTGTTCACCTCGTCGATCGCGGTGTTCGGCGCGCCGTTCCCCGAAGCGATCGGCGACGAGTTCTTCAAT
>NZ_JAYRYM010000071.1:4588-16349 GCF_041917035.1 Devosia sp.
TACCCCGCTGACCAGCTACGGCACGCAGAAGGCCATTGGCGAGCTGCTGCTGAACGACTATTCGCGCCGCGGTTTTCTCGATGGCGTCGGCATCCGGCTCCCCACCATCGTCATCCGGCCGGGTCGACCCAATGCGGCCGCCTCGGGCTTCTTCTCCAACATCCTGCGCGAGCCGCTGGTCGGTCAGGAAGCCGTGCTGCCGGTATCGAAGGATGTCCGGCACTGGTTCGCGAGTCCGCGTGCTGCGGTCGGCTTCCTGGTTCACGCCGCCGAACTCGATACCGAGAAGCTCGGCTGGCGCCGCACCATCTCGGCCCCCGGGCTCTCGGCGACGGTCGGCGAGGAGATCGAGGCGCTGCGCCGTGTCGCCGGCGACAAGGCCGTGGCGCTCATTCGCGAAGTGCCAGACCCGCGCATCATCTCGATGGTTGCGGGCTGGCCGCGCAATTTCGACACCAGGCGCGCCGCGGCGCTCGGATTCCGGGCCGAGAAGACTTTCGACGAGATCATCCGCATCCATGTCGAGGACGAACTGGGCGGCACGCTCGGCTGATCCGGCCGGGCACCGACAGCGTCACGATCGCGGCGCCTCGCCTCCCGCCGGGCAGGTAACCCCTGCGCCGGTCTCGGGGGCATCCTGAGATGCTCCTCGGGTGGCTGGCATGCAGGTCGTGCTGGTCCCCAGCCTTCGCCGGAATGACACCGGGTGTGGGTGTGCTCCTCTCCTCTCCACCCGCAGGGCATCTTGCCCGACACCTCCCGGCGCCGATCCGGTTCTTGGCCGCTGGATCGGTAGACAAGTCCAATCTGAAACCACTTTATGGCTTCGGTTCATCGCCGTTACGCGCGGCGATATGGATTATATTACAATTAGTTACGCCGCGCAGCTCCCACCTGTTGCACATGCATGCGCCCCAACCTCCTCCCCAGACAATACCACTCTATGCCACAAAACCGTTGCAATCCGAAAAATTGGTTCTAAAGTGGCATTGCTTCGGTATTGAACTGGAATGCCAGTTCCGAATGGGAGAACAGGGATGCGCTTTTCCACTTTGCTGGCGTCGACCGCTCTTTGCGGCGCGCTGATGACGAGTTCGGCCTATGCCGTGACCGTCAACCTCTACACCTGGCGCGAGCAGGAACTGCCGCTCTGGCAGTACATTTCCGACAACGACGTGCTCGGCGACATCGACGTCAACGCCGTGCAGATCCAGTCGGACAATTACGATTCCAAGATTCGCATCGACCTGCAGTCGGAGGGTGTCGATCTGTTCCAGGGCCGCGCCGGCGCTGCCTGGCTCGCCTCGTTCATCGAGGCCGGCATCATCAAGCCGGTCGCAACCGACCTGTCCGGCATTGCGCCGGGTGCCCTCGATGCGGCCCGCGGCCCGGATGGACAGCTCTATGGCGTCCCGTTCGCCATCCAGATGCAGTCCTTCATCTACAACACCAAGGTCTTTGCCGATAACGGCATTGCGGTGCCGACGACGCTCGACGAGCTCAAGGCCGCCTCGGAGAAGCTGAAGGCCGCCGGTATCACGCCGATCAATTTCGGGGCCCGTTCCGGCTGGTGGCTGAACCAGGTGGTGGGCGAGGCGATGACCGCCGGCCTCGTGCCCGACGATTTCGCCGCCCGGCTGGTCACGGGCGAAGCCTGCTTCACCGACCCGACCTTCGTTGCCACGCTCGAGACGGTGAAGGGCTGGCAGGATGCCGGCTTCCTCAACGCCTCGGCCATGGCCGACGACTACGGTGCCATGCGCACCTCGCTGGCGCTCGGTGAAAGTGCCATGATGATCGACGGGGTGTGGTCCACCGGGCCGGCCTCGCCGATGTACGAGATCGATCCGGACCTCAAGATGGGCTTCTTCGCGGTTCCCGGGCAGAACGGCAAGGTCTATGCCTTCGGCGACGGCACCTACCAGGTCAATGCCAGCTCCAGGAACCTCGAGGCTGCGCAGAAGGTGCTGGACTTCACGGCCACCAAGGAGTTCGCCGAACTGTTCGTCAAGCATGTCGGCGAGCTGCCGGCCTTCGGCGGCGACTACACGGTCGAGGATTCGCGGCTCAAGGAAGTCGCCAACCTGATCGCCACCAGTTCCGCTGCTCCGACGCCGTTCTTCGCCTACGCCCTCAACAAGGGCGAGCCGAGCTACGGCACGCTGGTCGCCGAGGGATACCAGGCGCTGCTTTCGGGCCAGATCTCGCCGAACGATCTGGCGAGGAAGATCCAGGATGGCCTCAACTCCTGGGGCTATGTCGGCGCGGCAAACTGCAAGTAGGCATCCTCCCGGGTCCGGTGCACGGACCCGACCAGCGCAGCGGCGGGTTGCCGCCGCTGCGGTCTTCTTCGGGGGCAGGGCCGGACTTCCCCGACGGATGGCGGGCAATCCTCCCGTACCGTCGTCCGGTCGGCCCCTCACCCTTCGGGCACCCTCTCCCTCAACGGGATCGGGAAGAAAGAGGCGCCATGGCCAAACTCAACTACAAGCAGAAGGCCAACCTGCAGCGCATCGCGCTGCTGGCGCCGGGCGTGGCGCTCTACGGGGTGTTCAACTTCGTGCCCCTGCTCGGTCTGTTCGGTCTGGCGCTGGTCGACTGGCCGGGCATCGGGCCGATGCAGTTCGTCGGGTTCGACAATTTCGCCAAGCTGTTCGGCAATGACTACTATCGCGAGCAGCTGCTGCGCGCCTTCGGGCAGAACCTCGTCTTCTTCCTGATCATCATTGCCTCGATGCTGATCGTCGGCACCTTCCTCGCCTTGCTCCTCAGCTTCGGCAGCTGGGGTCGCAACCTTTACCGCTCGATCTTCTTCCTGCCCTATCCGCTGGCCGGTGCGGCCGTGGCGTTCCTGCTCGAACTCATCGTGCGGACGCGCGGGCCGCTCAACGTGTTGCTGACCAAGACGACGGGTCTGTTCGAGAACCCGATCGGCTTTCTCGGCGATCCCAATCTCGCGCTCGCCACGCTCGCCACCTTCTACTCCTGGCACCGGATGAGCTTTGCCGTGATCCTCATTCTCTCGGCCATCGTCGCGGTGCGGGTGCATCTCATCGAGGCGGCGATGCTCGATGGCGCCAACCGCTGGCAGACGCTCAAGGCCGTGGTCTTCCCGGTCCTCGCCCCGGCCTTCGTGCTCATCACCGTGATCGTCATGGTCGATGTGTTCAACAATGCCGACTACACGCTGATCCTCATGGGTCCCGAGGGCGCGCCGGCGCGGGCCACCGACATCATGGGCACCTTCCTGTTCCGCTCCGCTTTTGGCGGCTCGGCCACCTCGGTCAACGTCAATTTCGGCATGAGCGCCGCCATCGGCCTAGTCACCGCCCTTGTCATCCTCCCGGCAGCGCTGTTCCTCGCGCTGCGCAACATGCGGAAGGACCGGTGATGATTTCGCCCTCCCGATACGCGGCACCCCCCTCCCCAACCCTCCCCGCAAGGGGGAGGGTGCCGCTCCGTGACTTCGGCCCAGATGATGCCCCGGCCTCGATCGGCACCTCCCCCCCTGCGGGGGAGGTTGGGAGGGGGGAGGCGGCGTACTCGGCGTCGGAGGCGCGCCATGGATAGGCTCTTCCGCCTCAAGCCCCACGAACAGGCCGTCGTCCAGCTCATCCTCCTAGCCTGGACGGTGGTGGTGCTGTTCCCCATTGGCACCGCAGTGCTCAATTCGCTCAAGCCCAATCTCGGCGAGGTGTACAAGGCGCCCTTCGCGCTGCCCTCGGCCTGGAGCTTCGACAACTTCGCCGAGGCCTGGGTCGGGGCCAACTTCCAGGCCTATTTCATCAATTCGGTGGTGATCTCCGGCGCTTCGGTGCTGCTGGTCAGCCTGTGCGCCGCCGCCGCGGCTTTCGTTCTCGTCCGCATGCCGTTCAGGGGCTCGGCCTTCATCTTCGGCTGCTTCATGCTCGGCGTCGTCATCCCGATCAGGCTGGCGCTGGCGCCGCTCTTCGTCATCGTCAAGACGCTGGGCCTGCTCGACAGCCTCGTCGGTATCATTCTCGTGCAGTCCGCCTCGATGATGCCGGTTGCCGTCTTCATCCTCACTGCCTTTCTCAGGTCGGTGCCTGCCGAGCTCGAGGAGGCCGCCCGCATGGACGGTGCCCTGCCGTTCGAGATCTTCTGGCGGGTCGTGCTGCCGCTGATCCGGCCGGCACTGGCGACGGTCGCGCTCCTCACGTTCGTTTCGGCCTGGAACGAGTATTTCCTGCCGCTCATCTTCCTCCGCACGGAGTCCAGCTTCCCCATCACGCTGGGCATCGCGCAGTTCCGGCTGCAATTCGATGTGCAGTGGCACCTGATGTTTGCCGGCATCCTGATCATGCTCATCCCCACCATCGTCGCCTTCCTCCTGGCATCACGGCAGTTCATTGCCGGGCTCACCCAGGGCGGGGTCAAGGAATAGCACCATGGCCGCCATCACCATCCGCAGCCTCAACAAGGCCTACGGCAAGCAGCGCGTGCTGCACGACATCGACCTCGACATCGCCGACAATTCCTTCGTGGTCTTCGTCGGGCCGTCGGGCTGCGGCAAGTCCACGCTGCTGCGCACCATCGCCGGGCTCGAGGAGAAGGAATCGGGCACCATAGCCCTCGATGGCCGAGACATCTCCGACGATGCGCCGGTCGATCGCGACGTCGCCATGGTGTTCCAGTCCTACGCGCTCTACCCGCAGATGAGCGTGGCCGAGAACATCGCCTTCCCGCTCTCGGTGGCGAAGACCGACAAGTCGGTGGCCGACAGGAAGGTCCGGGAAGTCGCGGACCTGCTGCGCCTTACCGACTACCTCGAGCGCAAGCCTGCGGCGCTTTCCGGCGGGCAGCGCCAACGCGTCGCCATCGGACGCGCCATCGTGCGCGATCCCAAGGTGTTCCTGTTCGACGAGCCATTGTCGAACCTCGACGCCGAGCTCAGGGTCGAGATGCGGCTGCAGATCGCCCAGCTGCGGCGCCGGCTCGGTGCCACCTTCATCTACGTGACGCACGACCAGGTCGAGGCGATGACGCTGGCCGACACCATCGTGGTACTGCGTTCAGGCGTGATCGAGCAGGTCGGCGCGCCGCTCGAGCTCTATCACCGGCCGGCCAATCGCTTCGTCGCGGGCTTCATCGGTTCGCCCAGGATGAACTTCATCCCGGCGCGCGAGGTGAGCGGCCTCGACCTCAAGGGCGCCGAAACCGTCGGCGTCCGCCCCGAGCACCTCCATCCCGATCCGGCCGGCCCGCTGGTCGGCACCGTCCGCTCGGTCGAGAACCTCGGCTCGATCTCCTACGCCTACGTGGCGCTCCCCGACGAAACGCTGCTGACCGTCACGTTGCCACCCGAGCATGCTATCGCCGTCGACCAGCCTCTGAAGCTAGCCATCGAGCCCGGCCGGGCCTACCTGTTCGGTCGTGACGGCAAGACCATCGGCTGATCGCCACCGGCCTGCCCCCATCGCCCGTGCACCGGTGCAATCGCGATAGCCCTCCCCCCGACGTGAGGGGCAGGGGCGAGGGCCGTTGCCGCCAGACTCAGTCCTTCGTGCCGCTGGTCGCCAGGGCCTTGCGTCGGGCGATGTCGAGGTACTCGGTCGGCACCGCGTCGCTGGGCTGCCAGATGATCTGGCGCAGCTTGTCGACCGGCAGCTTGGGCTTGCGGTTCTCGTCGTAGAGACCGTTCTTCTCCTGCTGCGTGTCGGTGATCTGGGTGTAGCAGAAGCCGGCCAGCTCGGTGCTGCGATAGATGGCGCCGAACAGGTCCTCGAGGATCTTGAGGTACTGCGCCTCGGTTTCCACCGTGGCGTAGCCCATCCAGTTCTCGCCCTTGGCCGGATGGAAGGAGATGCCGCCGAACTCGGTGAGCATCACCGGCTGGCCGCGTCGATCCTCGGGGTTCAGCAATTGCTGGCGCCGGTTCGGCTTCATCCCGGCAAGGGTCTCCTCGATCGCTTCCCAGGTGCCGTAGCGGTCGGTCAGCTGGCTGCCGTGCTGGGTATAGTCGTGGACGCCCAGGATATCGGAGTGGGTATGTTCCCAACCCTCGTTGGAGATCACCGGGCGGCTCGGGTCGATGGCCTTGGTGAGGTGGTACAGGGCACTGGCATAGGCCTGCTGCGCCGCCGAGTGGGCGATCTCGGTCACGCCCCAGCTCTCGTTGAGCGGGGTCCAGGTGACGATGCAGGGGTTGGAGCGGTCCCGCTCGACCACGCTGAGCCACTCGCGCGTGAAGCGGTCGACGGCATTGGGGCCGAACTCGTAGGCATTGGCCATCTCGCCCCAGACCAGCAGGCCCAGGTGATCGGCCCAGTAGAGGAAGCGCGGGTCCTCGACCTTCTGGTGCACACGGCAGGCGTTGAAGCCGAGTGCCTTGATCAGTTCCACCTCTTCGCGCAGCGCACCGGGGCTCGGCGCGGCCAGGTGCGATTTCGGCCAGAAGCCTTGCTCCAGCACAGAGCGGACGAAATAGGGCTGGTCATTGAGCAGGAACCGGCCCTGGCCGATGGCGGTGCTGCGCAGCCCGAAATAGCTCTGCACGGCATCGATCGGGGTGCCCTGCTCGTCGAGAAGCGTAGCGGTGACCGCGATCAGGTTGGGGCGCTCCGGCGTCCAGTACAGGTCGCCGCGGCGCTGCCCGTTGCGGGCGCGCGGAATGGTCACCGGCGTCGAAATGCTGTCGCCGTCGACGAAGACCTGCTGAACGGCGAGCACCTCCTCGCCCTTGCCCAGGCTCAGCGCCAGCCAGCCGCGATGGCTGCGGTTGAGCCGCGCCTCGACCGTAACCGTGGCGGTCGACAGATCCGGCGTGAAGTGCAGCGTCGTCAGGTAGGTCGCGGGCACCGGCTCGAGCCAGACCGGCTGCCAGATGCCCGTGGTGCGGTCATACCAGATGACGTGCGGGGTCGGCTCCCAGTCCTGCTTGCCGCGCGGCATGGTCCCGTCGAGCGGGCGATCCTCGGCCCGCACCACCACGACCTGCTCGCCGCCCGGATCGAGCTCACCGGTGATGTCGGCAACGAAGGGGGTATGCCCGCCCTCGTGCGTCGCGACCAGCGCGCCGTTCACCCACACCTCTGCCTTGTAGTCGACGGCGCCGAAATGCAGCAGTAGCCGCTCGCCGTCGGTCGCGGTCGCGGCGAAACTCCGCCGGTACCAGACCACCGGGTGGTAGCCCTTGTCGTTGATGCCGGAGAGCTCGCTCTCGGGCGGGAAGGGGACCTGGATCTGGCGGGTGAACGGGGCGGCATCGGCGAACCAGCGGGCGTCCCGGCCGATGTCGGCGTCGTCATGGGCAAACTGCCAGGTGCCGCACAGGTCGGTCCAGCGCTCCCGGGTCAGGCGGGGGCGCGGGTGGAGGGGAGTATCGGTCATCGGACTGTCCGCAAGCAGGGGGATCGTTGGGGGGAGGGGGAGGGAGAGACGTGGAGCCGGCCTCAGCGGGCCGGCAGCCACTTCTTTTCGATCTTGCACACCATGGTGTAGGCAGGATCGTAGACATTGCCGACCTCGTAGCGCACCACCTGGCCCATCAGGTGGCTGGCGGCCGTGCTCGAGAGCCCGTAGTCGGACTTGAGCCAGTTGAACATGTCGGTGGTGGCGTGCTGCAGGGCCTGGTCGAGCGGGCGGGCATTGCCGACCGAGAAGATCTCGGTAGCGTTCTCGCCGCGGGGCCACACCAGGCGGCGGTCTTTCTCGACCGTCAGCCGCACCTCGACCTCGTAGCTCGTTTCGATGCCGGTGCCGACGATCTCGCCGTCGCCCTGGATGGCGTGGCAGTCCCCCAGGAAGAACAATGCGCCCTCGACCGCCACCGGGAACCACACGGTCGCTCCGGGGCGAAAGCCGCGATAGTCCATGTTGCCGCCGTTCTCGGCGCTGGTCGCCGTCGAGAAGGCCTGGCCCATGGCCGGTGCCACGCCGAAACAGCCGATCATCGGCTCCAGCGGCAGCACCAGGTGCTCGAGCCCGGCGACGGGCTCGCGGAGCTGAGCGGTGCCGGCCTGCCGGTCGATGGCCCAGGTGACCGGCTCGCGCGAGGGCAGTTCGCGCACCGCCTCGGGGTCGACGACGTTGCCGGCGAGCGAGGAACGGGTCCAGCCGGTCGCCCGGTTCGGCGTCATGCGCACGATCTCGACCTTCAGCGCGTCGCCCGGCTCGGCGCCCGCGACGAAGATCGGCCCGTTCATCGGGTTGGGTCCGGGGCGGCGCTTGATGTCGTCCTTGTCGATCCCCCAGGCGTCGAGCGTCTCGGTGATCACGGTGTCGCCCGAGGCGACGCGAATGGCCGGCGGCAAAGTGCCCAGCACATTGTGCCACTCGGTGGCGACAAAGCGGTGTGTTGTCATGGGGATTCCCTCCGCCAGCATGCGTAGCGGCTGGCGGGCGGCTTGTCATCAGGGCGATGGGCCGCCCCTCACAGCGAGGCCAGCCATTCGGCATACTCGCCGTCATGGCGTCCGGCGAAGTTCGGCATGCCGGGCTTGGTCAGCACTCCCCGACGGGGCGGGATGAAGGAGTGGATGCGGCGGCGCGGGGCCTCGCGCCAGTTGATGTTCACCGCCGCAAAGCGCGGGAAGAACTCGAGTTCGTCATAGTCGAGATGGTCGTGGATCCACCAGGCCAGCGCCTCCCAGCGACCGGTGCCCTCGTAGTACGGGATGAGCGCGTGCACGATCACGCAGGCCGTGGCGCCCATGGCGCCGCGTGCATCCCGCCGGTCCCAGATGTGGCCGCCATAATTGGTCTCGTTGCGCCCGCAGTTGAAGCCGTTGGCATTGCCGAAGGCGTTCACCTCGGCCGAGCGGTAGGCGGAGCGAATAGAGATCCGCCCGAACTGCGCCATCAGGGGTTCCAGCACCGCGCCACACAGCCGCGCTCCGGCAGCGATGGCGAGGTCCGGGTCGTCGGGGATGTTGCTCATCCCATGTAGGCTCGCGATCTCGGAGTGAAGGAAGTCACGCATGAAGAAGTTCTCGCTGAGCCGCACCCGGCCGAGGTCCTCGAGCGCCCTGACGCTCTGTGGCTTGCGCATGTCGGCCTCCGTTTCTCCGGGACCGGTTCTGCGCTAGAAGCGGGCCATCCACCACCCGCTTTTCACCGGATTCTCATGCGCCCGCTTTTCACCCTCGCTGCCCTCGCCGTGCTGATTGCGCCGGCGATCGGGCAGACCGATGCCGCTACCGACGCCGCGCTCGACCTCGAGATGGGCGACCATGTGCCGTTCCGGGCGGCGTTCGAAGCGATTCAGGCGGCAGTCGCCGCCGGCGATGCGGTCGCCCTGGCGGAGTACATTCCGTTCGGCGAGGCGATCAACGTCGACGGGCAGCCCCGGGTGTTCTCGGACGCGGCCGCCTTCGCCGCCGCCTACGGGGATATCTTCACCCCCGATATTGTCGAGGCCGTCCTGACCCAGAGCTATGCGACCCTGTTCGTCAACTCCGAGGGAGTGATGTTCGGCAATGGCGAGGTGTGGCTCGGCGGGCTGTGCAGCGACGTCGCCTGCAACAGCTTCGAGGTGAAGATCCTCACCGTCCAGTCGACCACCGAATAGGCCGATCCCCGGAGCAGAGCCATGCTGCAGATCATCTTCTACGTCGCCGTCGTTGCCGAAGCGATGACTGCCGCGCTTGCGGCGGGTCGTCGCAAGATGGACTGGTTCGGCGTCTGCGTCCTCGCCTGCGTCACCGCGCTCGGCGGCGGCACGATGCGCGACACCTTCCTCGGGCACTACCCGCTGACCTGGGTCGCCGATCCGTGGCTGCTGGTGATCTGCTGCGGCGCGGCGCTGCTGACCATCGCGCTGGCCCGCTTCATGGCGGCGCTGCGCTGGCCGTTCCTGCTGCTCGACGCGCTGGGGCTGGTGGTCTTCACCATCATCGGCTGCAACGTGGCGCTCGAGATGGGGCAGCCGACCATCATCGTCATCGTCTCCGGGCTGGTCACCGGCATTGTCGGCGGCATCCTGCGCGATGTGCTGTGCAACGACGTGCCGCTGGTATTCTCGTCCGAGCTCTACGCTACCGTCGCGATCATTGCCGGGGTGCTCTACACCTACGGCCTGCAGGTCGGGATCGTGCACGACGTGCTGATCGTCGGTGTCGTCCTGGTCGGCTTCGCGCTGCGCGTCGCCGCCATCGTGTTCAAGCTCGAAATGCCGAAATTCGTCTACGACAAGGACATCCGGTGAGCGTCCGTCCGCAGCGGCTGCAGCTGTCGCGGAGGCGCGGCTTCGACCTCCAGGCGAGTTCGCGCGCCCTCAACGGGCTGCCCGCGCGGCTGGTCACCCGGCCCGGCAAGTGGGGTAACCCGTTCTCGATCGACGACATGGTCGCTCGCTATGGACTCGATCGGGCGGGTGCCCAGGCGAAGGCCGTCGACATGTGCACGCAGTGGCTGATCGGGGCGCTCGATCCGGCGCTGTCGCCGGGACCCGCTCCCTCGCTCGAACTGATCCGCGCCGAACTGGGCGGCAGCAACCTCGCCTGCTGGTGCAAGCCGGGGACACCCTGCCACGCCGACGTCCTCATCGAGATCGCCAACGCCTAGCCCCGTCTACCGCGCCACTGGCCCGGGGATGGCGGCGCTGATCGCCTTGGCGGTCGCGATGGTCGCCAGCCGCAGGCCTTCCATCCGGCCGGTCTCGGTACCGGCCAGGAAGGGCACCGAGAGGGCGGCGACCATGTGGCCGCGGGTGTCGAACACGGGCGCGGCGAAGGCGAGGACGCTCGGCAGGCCCTCGCCTCGATCCTGCGACCAGCCTTGCCGGCGGATGCGCGCCAGTTCGGCGGCGAGGCGCTTGGGGTCGGTCAGCGTCTTCGTGGTGTAGCCGACGAGCGGGCGGGTGAAGGCCGCCTGGCGCGCGGCGTCGTCGAGATGGGCCAGCAGCAGCTTTCCCGCCGCTCCGGCGTGGCAGGGCAGGCGCTGGCCCGGGGCCACCGAGAGGGCGTATTCCCGACGGCCGGGGGACGTCGCGATCACCAGGGTGGCATCGCCGTCCAGCACCGAGAGCTTGCAGGCCTCGCCCAGCTCGCCCGACAGCCTGTCGAGCAGCGGCTGGGCGATGGCGACGAGATCGATCTGGCTGCCTCCGGTCGCGACGTGCGCTGCCAGCGCCAGCAGGCGGCTGCCCAGCTGGTAGGCGCCGCTGTCGTCGCGGCGCACCATGTCGTGCAGCTGCAGCGTGTTGAGGATGCGATAGAGGGTCGTGCGCGGCAGCTCCAGCGTGCCCACCAGGTCGCTGATCGAGGCGCCGCCGTCCCGGTGCTCGAGCTGCTCCAGCACGTCCATCATGCGATCGATCACCGGAATGCGGTGCTTCTGCGCGGCGTCGGCTCCGCTCGCCCTCACTGCCAGGTTCTCCCGCCCTTGCCGTTGACTTTCGGACGGCGGCATCACTATCATGCAATATTGAACAAGTAAAGTTCATATATGAACTGGCAGGGCGAGCCGTTCCGGCGGATCGCCGAGGGGGGAGGGATGAATCACGCCGAAAAGCGTCTGGCGGATACGGCCGAGCGCCTCACGCAACTGCACACGGCCGTGGTGCACGACGTGCTCGATGAGCTGGGCCTGTCCGGCCAGTGCCTCGATCTCGGCATCAAGCCGCTCGAGCCGACGATGAAGCTCGCCGGCCCCGCTTTCACCATCGCCTGTGCCGCCGATGTGCGGGTCGACTGGGAATACGACAATGACGAGGTGACTCGTCGTACCTTCTTCCGCCGCATGTATCGCGGCTGCGTGGTGCTGGTCTCGTCCGGCGGCGAGAACCGGGCCGGTCACTGGG
>NZ_JAYRYM010000072.1:0-16322 GCF_041917035.1 Devosia sp.
GATTTCTCCAATCCGATGCAGGCGATCGAGCGGTACCTGAAGTCGGTTCCGCGTTGCCCCGACAAGGTGGGCCTGGCCATTGCGGGGACGGTGCACGACACCAAGGCGCATATGCATCACCGGCCCTGGACGTTTACCCGCAACGATATCCGTGCCGTCACCGGCGCCGAGCACGTGGTGATGGTCAACGACACCGAGGCGATGGCGCTCGCGCTGCCCCGCCTGACCGAGTACGACCTGGTCGAGGTGGTCGAGGGCGAGCGGGTCCTGCACGGGACCAAGGCGGTGATCGGCTCAGGCACCGGGCTCGGAATCGCCAGTCTGGTGTGGACCGGCGGGCACTGGCTGCCCGTCGCCGGCGAGGGGCGCTTCGTCTCGCTGCCGGCGCTGGGGGCGGGCGACTTCGACGTGCGATCGGCGATCGACGGGGACGGCGTGGTCTGCCTCGAGCAGTTGCTGTCGGGGCGAGGGCTGGTGGCGGTCAACCACGCGCTGCGCCAGCACCGCGGACTGCCGGAGGCGAAGTTGACGGCGCCGCAGATCACAACCGCGGGCCTCTCGGGCGAAGACCCGGTGGCGCGCGAAGCGCTCGACCTGATGGGCGAGTGGTTCGGGCGGGTGGCGGGGGACGTGGCGCTGCTGTTCGGAGCACGCGGAGGCATCTACCTGGCCGGCGGCCTCGCGGCCAACATCCTGCCGGTGCTGCAGACGCCGCGCTTCCGCGATGCGTTTGCCGGGGCGGGCGGTGGTCGCGGCGCCTATCTCGACAGGATCGGGGTACATGTCATCAAGATGGGAGCCGACGCAGGTATCAAGGGCGCCGCGGTGGCGCTCGGACAGATCCTGCCATCGCGTCCGATAGCGGGACGGCATACGGTGACCCGCTAGCACCAAGGCGGAGGGATCGCGATGCGCGTGACCGAACGGGTCCGGGACATCCTGGGCTACTATGACGGCGAACAGCCGGGGGTGAAGGCGAGCTTGGTCCGGCTGCTGATGCAGGGACGCCTCGCCGGTTCGGGCCGGATGGTGATCCTGCCCGTCGACCAGGGATTCGAGCACGGGCCGGCGCGCAGCTTCGCGCCGAACCCGGCGGCCTACGACCCGCGCTACGTGTTCGAACTCGCCATCGAGGCCGGTCTCACGGCGCTCGCCGCGCCGCTGGGCCTGTTGCGGGCGGGGGCGGATCGCTATGCGGGAGAAATCCCACTGATCCTCAAGATCAACAACGCCAACAGCCTCGGAACGGTCAAGGACGAGGCGATCACAGCGACCGTGCGAGACGCCACGGAACTGGGCTGCAGCGCCATCGGCTTCACCATCTATCCCGGGTCGGACAGGCAGTACGACATGTTCGAGGAGATCCGCGCCGCATCGGCAGAAGCGCGGGCGGCGGGCCTTGCGGTGGTGATCTGGGCCTATCCGCGCGGCGGCATCCTCGAGGCCGAGGGTGAGACCGCCCTCGATGTGGTGGCCTACGGGGCGCACATGGCGGCGCTGCTCGGCGCCCACATCATCAAGGTCAAGCCGCCGAGCGCGCTGGTGTTCGATCCGGCGGCGCGGCCGGCCTACGAGAAGGCAGCGATCCCGCGCGAACGTCTCGCCGACCGCATTGCGCACGTGGTGCAGTCGGCGTTCGACGGGCGCCGCATCGTTGTATTCTCCGGCGGAGCCGCCAAGGACGACGCGGCGGTGCTCGACGAGGTACGCGGAATCCGCGATGGCGGCGGCTACGGTTCGATCGTCGGGCGCAACGCCTTCCAGCGGAACCGCCGGGACGCGCTGCACCTGCTCGAGGGCATCGTGTCCACCTATCTCGAGACCACCTGACGTCATGGCTGCGATCCTCACGATCACCCTCAATCCGGCGCTCGATGTCACCACCACCACCGAGCGGCTGAGGCCGCAGCAGAAACTGCGCTGCAACGCGCCGCGTTTCGATCCCGGCGGCGGAGGCATCAACGTCTCGCGTGCGATCGGCGAACTGGGCGGCGACAGCCGGGCGCTGGTGGCGCTGGGCGGCGCCTCGGGCGCGCAGCTGCGCGGGCTGCTGGAGGCGGAAGGGCTGAGTTTCGAGGTGTTTCCGGTCGAGGGCGAGACCCGTTTCTCGTTGACGGTGATGGAAGCGGCGAGCGGCCTGCACTATCGCTTCGTGCTCCCCGGACCGGAGCAGCATGTCGAGTTCGAGGACCGGCTGCTGGCGCGGATCGGCGAACTGGTGGGGCCCGATTGCCGTTTCGTCGTGGGCAGCGGCAGCCTGCTGCCGGGGGTCGCCGAGAACTTCTACGGCAAGCTCGCCCGCCTCGTGGCCGGGCGCGGGGCGCGGCTGGTGCTCGATACCCATGGCGCAGCGCTGCGGGCGGCCATCGAGAGTCGACCCTACCTGATCCGCGTCAACCACCTCGAGGCGCAGGAACTGCTGGGCGGCCGCGCCGGCACGGCCGCGCACCGGCTGGCCCGGGATCTCGTCGACCGGCACTTCACCGAGGCGGCGATCGTCACCCTGGGCGATCGCGGCGCCATCGTCGCGACCGAGGGCAGCGAGACCGAGATCGTGCCGCCGCACGTGACTGTACGCAGTACGGTGGGCGCCGGCGACAGCTTCGTGGGTGCCCTGACCCTGGGCCTCGCCCGCGGCTGGCCGCTGGTCACCGCTGCCCGCTATGGCGTTGCCGCGGCCGCCGCCGCCGTCACCACCGAGGCGACGCAGCTATGCGAGGCGGATCGCGTTGCCGAACTGTTCGCCGAGATCGGGGGCGTCATCCCTTCGTCCTGAGCGGGCGGCGCGGGATGGCGGCCTCCCCGGCCGACTCCCTCGGTCCGTCCGTCGCCGCGTCGCGCGCCACGACCCCATTGACGCCGATCGCCGCGCGGCGTATCAGCCCGTCTCAGGACACCTTGCCCTAACGCAAGGCTTTCGACCTGGGAGGGTCGCCATGGCTGATATGCCCCTGAGCGCGCCGGCGCTGAAACCGGCCAATCCGAACTTTTCGTCGGGCCCCTGTGCCAAGCGTCCTGGATGGACGGTGAACGTGCTGGCCAACGCGCTGGTTGGCCGCTCGCACCGTGCCAAGCCGGCCAAGGCACGCATCGAAAAGGCCATCGCGCTGACGCGCGAGCTGCTCGACGTGCCGGCCGACTACCTGATCGGCATCGTCCCCGCTTCCGATACCGGCGCGGTCGAGATGGCCATGTGGTCGATGCTCGGCGCCCGCGGTGTCGACATGCTGGCCTGGGAATCGTTCGGCGAAGGCTGGGTGACGGATGTCCAGAAGCAGCTCAAGCTCGACAACGTGCGGGTGCTGAAGGCCCCCTATGGCGCATTGCCCGACCTGACGGCCGTCAATTTCGACAATGACGTGGTATTCACCTGGAACGGCACGACTTCCGGCGTGCGCGTGCCGAATGCCGACTGGATACCGGCGGACCGCAGAGGGCTCACCATCTGCGACGCCACCTCGGCGGCGTTTGCGCAGAACCTCGACTTCGCCAAGCTCGATGTGGTGACGTTCTCCTGGCAGAAGGCGCTCGGCGGCGAAGCCGCGCATGGGGTGCTGATCCTCTCCCCCCGCGCCGTCGAACGGCTCGAGAGCTACAAGCCGGCCTGGCCGCTGCCCAAGATCTTCCGGATGACCAAGGGCGGCAAGCTCATGTCCGATATCTTCGAGGGCGCCACCATCAACACCGTCTCGATGATCTGTATCGAGGACGCGGTCGACGCGATGGAATGGGGCAAGCAGATCGGCGGGCTCAAGGCCATGCAGGCCCGCGCCGACGCCAACTTCAAGGTCCTCAACGACTGGGTGGCGACGTCCGCCTGGGCGGCGTTCCTCGCCAGGAACCCGGCCGAGCGAAGCAACACGTCGGTCTGCCTCGTGATCAAGGACCCGGCGATCACCGCGTTGTCCGAGGAGGCGCAGGCGGCCTTTGCCAAGGCCATCGTGTCGCGGCTCGACAAAGCGGGCGTCGCCTATGACATCGGCGGCTATCGGGATGCGCCGACGGGCCTCAGGATCTGGGCCGGCTCCACCGTCGAGACCTCCGACCTCGAGGCGCTGGTCCCCTGGCTCGACTACGCCTTCTCGGCCGAGAAGGCCGCGCTGGCCAAGGTTGCAGCCTGAACTCTTGTGAATGGTGAGTGGTGAATGGTGAATGGGTTCAACCCGCGCCAGATCCGCCCGCCATTCACCATTCACCACTCACCATTCACGCATTTCCCGGAGGGCGACATGCCCAAGGTTCTCGTTTCGGACAAGCTCAGCAAGACTGCCGTCCAGATCTTCAAGGACAACCATATCGAGGTCGACTACCTGCCCGATCTCGGCAAGGACAAGGATAAGCTGCTCGAGGTGATCGGCCAGTATGACGGCCTTGCCATCCGCTCGGCGACCAAGGTGACCGAGAAGATCATCGCGGCAGCCAGCAATCTCAAGGTGATCGGCCGCGCCGGCATCGGGGTCGACAATGTCGACATTCCGGCCGCCACCAAGAAGGGCATCATCGTGATGAACACGCCCTTCGGCAACTCGATCACCACGGCGGAGCACGCGATCGCGATGATGATGGCGCTGGCCCGCCAGTTGCCGGAGGCCGACGCTTCGACCAAGGCGTCGAAGTGGGAGAAGAACCGCTTCATGGGCGTCGAGGTCACCAACAAGGTACTCGGGCTGATCGGGGCGGGCAATATCGGCTCGATCGTCGCGGACCGGGCGCAGGGGCTGAAGATGAAGGTCATCGCCTTCGACCCGTTCCTGACCCCGGAGCGGGCGATGGCGCTGGGCGTCGAGAAGGTGGAACTGGACGAGCTGTTCGCCCGTGCCGACTTCATCACCATCCACACTCCGCTGATCGAAGCGACGCGCAACATCATCAATGCCGAAGCGATCGGCAAGATGAAGCCGGGGGTGCGGATCATCAACTGCGCGCGCGGCGGCCTGATCGACGAGGCGGCGCTGCTCGACGGCCTCAAGTCGGGCAAGGTGGCGGGGGCGGCGCTCGATGTGTTCCTCGAGGAGCCGGCCGTCGACAACCCGTTGTTCGACCTCGCCAACGTGATCTGCACGCCGCACCTGGGCGCCTCCACCACCGAAGCACAGGAGAATGTCGCGCTGCAGGTGGCGGAGCAGATATCGGCCTATCTCAATACCGGCGAGATCGCCAACGCGCTGAATTTCCCCTCGATCACTGCCGAAGAAGCGCCGCGGCTCACCCCGTGGGTCAAGCTGTCGGAAGCGCTCGGCTCGTTCGCCGGGCAGCTTACCGAAGACGCAATCAAGGGTATCCGCATCGAGTTCGAGGGCGCCGTAGCCCAGCTCAATACCAAGCCGATGATCGCGGCAGCGATCAATGGTGTGCTGAAGCCCTCGCTCGGCGATATCAACATGGTTTCGGCGCCGCAGATCGCCAAGGACCGCGGTATCACGGTCGAGACCACCAATCGCGACCAGCAGGGGGCCTATGAGGGCTACGTGCGGCTGACGGTGATCACCGAGAAGCAGCAGCGCGGCGTCGCCGGCACGCTGTTCGCCAGCGGCAAGCCGCGGATCATCCAGGTCAAGGGGATCAACATGGAGGCCGAACTGACGCCGGCCATGCTGTATGTGACCAACGAGGACAAGCCGGGGCATATCGGCCGGCTGGGCACTCTTTTGGGCAATCTCGGCATCAATATCGCCAATTTCAACCTCGGCCGCGCCGAGGTCGGCGGCGACGCCATCGCGCTGCTGTCGATCGACGGCGTGGTCACGGCCGACCAACTGGCGCAGATCGCTTCGCTGCCCGGCGTGCGCCAGGCCAAGGCCCTGCGGTTCTGACAACCTCGGCGCCCGCCACCTGCGGGCGCCGCGTCCACCCGACGCCTAGAACAGCGACACGCTCTCGCCGTTGCGGATGCGGTCGACAATCACCTTGCACTGCGGCGCGAGCTTGCTGCGGTGCTCGGCGAGGCACTCGGTCATCGGGTCGCCATAGCCGACGCCATCGCAATAGGCCTTGGCGTCGTCGCCGCACTTGCGAGCGATCTCGCCCACCGAGACGGCGAGTGCGCCCGTCGCCATTGCCGCCGACAGCAAGGCTGCCCAGGCCAGTCTAGTCATCTGTGTTCTCCCGCTTGTTCAGGTCCCGAGTGTACGGGGCGCGGCCGCATTCGGTTCACGACCGCGTGCGCGCGGCATGGCACGGTTCCGCATGCGGAGCGCGGATCCCGGCTTTCGCCCGGATGAGGTCGGGAGCACGGCCGACGTGACCGCCATTCCGATGGACAGGCGTCACGCGTGCCGCCGTGCGCTCCACTCGGCAAGGACGATGCCGGCGGCGATCAGCAGCGCGGCCGTGAGGTGAAATCCCTGCAACGCCTCGCCGAGCACGACGACCGAGCCCAGCGTGCCGAACAGCGGGATCAGATTGACGAAGAGGCTGGCCCGGTTCGAGCCGATCAACTCGACGCCGCGAACGTAGAAGAGCTGAGAGATCAGCGAGGGGAAGAGCACGGTGTAGGCGACCACCAGCCAGGCGGTGGTATCAAGGCGAGGCAACTCGGCAAGGAAGGCGCCGAGACCGCTGCCGATCGACATCTGGTAGGCCACCGAGGCCAGGATCGCGCCGAGGATGGTGGCCGACAGAAAGCTCCGCCAATCGGTCCGCGGCCGCCAGCGCAGCGCCACCGAGTAGATGGCGTATGACAAGCAGGCGCCGATCACCAGAACGTCGCCCAGGTTGAGATCAAGGCTCAGGATTCGGCCGAGATCGCCGTGGGTGGCGATCACCGCCACGCCGACAATGGTGACGGCGACACCGACGAGTTGCAGCAGTCCGACGCGCTGGCGAAACAGCACGAAGTTGAATGCGAGCACGAAGATGTTGATCGCCACCTGCTCGAGCGCGGTGTTGACTCCCGACGTCAGGTGGGCGGCGAGGTAGACCAGCACATTGAAGGTGGCGTAGCCGACGGCCCCGTAGAACAGGTAGAGCCACCACTTGTCCCGGATCGTCTGCCAGTCGCGGCGCAGCGGTCCCAAGGCGAAGGGCAGGATGACGAGCAGCGCGCCGCTCCAGCGCAGGATCATCAGGGTGTGCGCGTCAATGTGACCGACCGCGAGCTTGCCGGCGATGACGTTGCCGCCCCAGAACAGGTTGGTCAGCACCAGCAGCAGGTAGGGGCGGTGCATCAGGGCATCGAAGGCGCGACCGATGCCGGACGCGGGAACATTTGTCATCTGGCCTGGACTGGTCTATTGCACGAACGCAACTGCCGTCGAATGGTTCGGGTCCGGGCGGGTCCCGCCGGCAGCTGCGCCGAACATAGACAAGGTTTCGCAGCCGCATGCCAGCGCCAAGTTGCGCTGGCGGCAGGTTGGCTTACGAAGGGGCTTTTGGCGTAAATGGCAAACGTGATCGTCGTCGGCAGCCAGTGGGGTGACGAAGGCAAGGGCAAGATCGTCGACTGGCTGAGCGAGCGCGCCGACGTAGTGGTGCGCTACCAGGGCGGTCACAATGCCGGCCACACGCTGGTGATCGACGGGGTGAGCTACAAGCTGGCGCTGCTGCCCTCGGGGGTGGTGCGCGGCAAACTCAGCGTCATCGGCAACGGCGTGGTCGTCGATCCGCATCATTTCGTGGCCGAAGTGGAAAAGCTGGCCGGGCAGGGGGTGAAGGTCACCCCGGACTTCCTCAAGATCGCCGACAATGCGCCGCTGATCCTCAGCCTGCACCGCGAACTCGACGCAGTGCGCGAGAACGCCAATTCCGGTCTCAAGATCGGCACCACCAAGCGCGGCATCGGCCCCGCCTACGAGGACAAGGTCGGCCGCCGCGCCATCCGCGTGTGCGATCTCGCCGAGCCCGAGACGCTGATGCCCAAGATCGAGCGGCTGCTGAGCCACCACAACGCCCTGCGCCGCGGCATGGGTCTGCCGGAGCTGTCGGCCGATGCGCTCCATGCCGAGCTGACGTCCGTTGCCGACCGGGTGCTGCCCTATGTCGATCGAGTCTGGGAACTGCTGGACGCCAAGCGCAAGTCGGGCGCCCGCATCCTGTTCGAGGGAGCGCAGGGCGCGCTGCTCGACAACGACCACGGCACCTATCCGTTCGTCACCTCGTCCAATACCGTCGCCGGCCAGGCCGCTGCGGGATCGGGCCTGGGGCCGACGGCGATCGGCTATACGCTGGGCATCACCAAGGCCTATACCACGCGGGTGGGCGAAGGGCCGTTCCCGTGCGAGCTGTTCGACGATATCGGCCGTCACCTGTCCAGCGTGGGGCGCGAGGTCGGGGTGAATACCGGGCGGCCACGGCGCTGCGGCTGGTTCGACTCCGTGCTGGTGCGCCAGACCGTCAAAACGTCGGGGATAAACGGCATCGCGCTGACGAAACTGGATGTGCTGGACGGCCTGAAAGAGATCAAAGTCTGTGTGGGCTACGAGCTCGACGGTCAAAAAATTGACTACTTGCCTGCCTCAATGGGAGCACAAGCTGCTGTTAGGCCGATCTACGAGACTCTCGAGGGATGGTCGGAGACAACGGCTGGGGCGAGAAGCTGGTCGGAACTCCCGGCACAGGCGGTGAAGTACGTCAGGTACATCGAGGAGCTGATCGGAGCGCCGGTGGCCATGTTGTCCACCAGTCCCGAGCGGCTGGATACCATACTGGTGCAGGACCCGTTCCAAGACTGAGTTTTTTTGCTAAGACTGGCCTCCAAATCACGGAAATCGTGTAGCGAATGGCGGACTACAAAGAGCTGTTACGTAGGGCGGTCGAAGCTCTGCCCGAGAACAACGGCGCCGCGCGACGCGCGGTCTACGAGAAGGCGCGTGCCGCCCTCGTGGGGCAGCTGCGCGCCATCAACCCGCCCCTGGCCGCCCGCGACATAACCGCCCACCGATTGCAGCTCGAAGACTGCATCCGACAGGTCGAGCAGGAAGCCAGCGAGGCCGTGATCGCGGGTCTCGGGAGTGGCAAGGAGGAGAGCCCGCCACCGCCGCCGGTCTACTTCGAGGCCCCGGTGAAGAAGCCGGCGCCAAGCATCGCCAAGACGGTGGTCAAACCGGCGCCGACCAGCGGTCGAGAGCCGCCGAAGCCGCTGCCGCAGGGGGGCAGCATCGAAGAAATCATCGCGGCGGCCAATGCCGAGCCACCGGCCCCCCCGATCGAGACCAAGCGCAGCGCGGCGCGCGCCGATGGCGGCAAGCCGATGGGCAAGCCGGTGCCGAAGCTGGTGGCCAATACCCGTCCGCAGATCCCCGCGCCGATGCCGGAGCCGGAGCCCGAACCCGAGGACGAACTGCCGCCGCCGCCGCCGCGCGCAGTACCAGCACGACCGGCGCCTTCCGGGCGACAGCCGTTCCCGTCGGGGCGCCCGCTGCCCTCGATCGTGGCGCGAGCCGAGGCCGCCAAGAGCCGCACCAGCACGGCCGCCTTCGGAGCGCCGATCGGCGGTCCGACGCGCGGGCCGGTACTGGAACCGAGGCGTGAAATCGCGGCCCCGCGTCACGAGCCGATCGCCCGGCCGCAACTGACGTCGCGACCGGCCGCCCAGCTCGCGGTCTTCGACGATCCGCCGATGGCTGCGGCGATGTCGGCAGTCCGTGAGGTCGACCTCGATCCACAGCCTGTCGATCCGCAGGGCGCCATCGATCGCGCCATCGCAACGCTCGACCGCGAAGCTCGGGGCGAACCGGTCGACAACGAGCTGGACTACGATCCGGTCGAGAACGACGAGGACGATACCCCTTCGGCCAACGGGTTCCCGGCGGGGATCCTCAGGGCGGACGCCCCGGCCGTGGCGCCATCCCGGCGCGGGCGCGGCGGCGGGCGGGAGCCCAAGGCACCGAAGGAGCCCAAGGCGGCGCGCGAGCGCAATCTCGGGCGGGCGACGAAACCCGCCCAGACCGGCTTTCCGCGTGCTGAACGCGAACGGCGCGGCATGGGGGCGGTGACGATCTTCCTGATCGTCTTCGCGGTGCTCCTTGCCGGCGCCGGCGGGGCAGGATTCTGGGCCTGGCGCGAGGGGTTCATCAACCTCGATCAGATGTTCGGTCGCAGCGCGGTCACCGAGCAGGAGGCTGCCGCGGCGACGACGCCGGCCAATGGCGACGCCGACGTTCCGGCAACCGGACCGGGGAACACCGATACACCATCCGAGAGCAACACGCCGTCCGCCGAACTCAACCAGGACGAACGCCTGGGGGCGGAGCCGGCGGCCGTTGCCGATACCCCGGCATTGCCGCTGCTGGAGCCGGCCCCGGCCGAAGAGCGACTCGGTACCGACAGCGAGCCGGCTGCCGAGGCGGCAGTCGCCGCGCTCGACCCGGCAAACCTCGCGGGCAGCCAGTCGCTGCTGCTCGAGGCTTCCGACAACGGAACCACAGGCGCGGTGCCATTCTCGGGTACCGTGGAGTGGAGCAAGGGCATCGACGAGATGGGCGTTGCGACGCTCATCGGCAAGGCCAACATTCCGGCCCGCAACCTCGGTGTCGACGTGCTGATCCGCAAGAACTCCGACCCGAGCCTGCCGGCCAGCCATCTGATGGAGGTCAATTTCCGCGTCAGCGACAGCTTCGTGGGTGGCTCGATCGCCGGCCTGCCGGGCGTGTTGCTGAAGAACGAGGAACTGGTGCAGGGGACGCCGCTCGTCGGGGCCTCGGCGCGGGTGGTTGGCAATTCCTTCCTGTTTGCCCTCAGCGCCTCGCCTGACGAAATCACGGCCAACAGCAATCTGCTGACGTCGCGCAAGTGGATGGACCTGGCCTTGATCTACGCCACCGGCCGTCGTGCCATCATCACGCTCGAAAAGGACGAGGCGGCCGTTGCCATGTTCAACGAGGTGGTCGGATCGTGGGGGACGGCGGCGACGGCCAGCCAGTAGTCAGTAGCCAGAGCGGTGCGCCGGCATGCCGCCGGGGCTCAATCGCCTTCAGCGGCGTCGTGTGCCCCCGGTGAGGTGGGCTCGGGGAGCGGACCGCTGAGCCGGCCGTCCGCGAGGGTGTAGCGGCGGGCCGCCAGCGTTGCGACATCGTCGGCATGGTGGCTGACGAGCATGGTGATCCAGCCGTGCCGTCGTGTGAGATCGCCCACGAGGCGCCGAACTGTGCCGCGCGTGTCATCGTCAAGCGCCGAGAACGGTTCGTCGAGCAGCAGGATCGGACGACCACGCAGCAGCGTTCGGGCCAGGGCCACGCGCTGCTTTTCACCACCCGACAGTGTCGCCGCGCGCTGCCCCATGACGGCAGGCAGTCCCACTTCGGCCAGAGCGTCCGCCACCCGTTCGCGCCGAGTTGCGGGGGGCAGGTGCCGGGGCAGACCGAGTTCGACGTTCCGGGCCGCGGTCAGGTGCTCGAACAGGGTCTCGGTCTGGAACAGGATGGAGACGGGGCGTTGTTCCGGGGCGAGCGGCAGCAGGTCGCGCCCGTCGAGGGCCAGGGTGCCACCGCTGGGGGCGAGGAAGCCGGAGATGAGGTCGAGCAGGGTCGACTTGCCCGACCCGCTCGGTCCGCTCACCGCCGTGACCTCGCCGCGTCGGGCTGCGAAGCTGAACTCGTAGGTACGGCCCGCCGGTACCGTGTGGGCATAGAGCAGGCGGTCAGCGATCAGCATCGGGCACCTCGAGCAGGCGGGGAATCGCCACGAAGGCGATGATGGTGATGAGCAGCATCACCGCGGCCACGGTTCCGGCGTCGTTGGTGCGGTAGGCGCCGAGCGCGCGGTACATGAATAGCGGCAGGGTGGTGAAGTCCTGTGTGCCAAGCAGGGCGATGACCCCCAGGTCGCCGAGCGAGAAGCAGAAGGCGAGGGCCAGCACGATGCCGGCCTCGTGGCGCACCAGCGGCCATTCGATGTCGCGGAACTGCCGCCAGCCGTCGAGATCGAGCGAGCGGATGAGCTTGCCTCGTCCTAGTGCCACGGCGTCGAGCGGCGGTCCGAGGGTGGCGATGGCGAAGGGAAGCGACAGCAGCGCATTGGCGAGGAGCACGATTGTCGGCGCGGCGGCCTCGTTCGGCACCCCGGTCAGGCGAACCACGAGGAAGGCGCCGAGCGAGAGCACCACCGCCGGCACGGCGAGGTAGGCAAAGGCGGGCGCGCCGATGACGTGGCGCAGCACGGATGTGCCGGCGGCGCCGCGGGCAGTGCCGATGACGAGGGCCAGCAGCAGCGTGAGGATCGCGGAGGCGCTGCCGAGCGCCAGGCTCGTGCCGAGAGCCTGCCAGAATCCCGGCCGGAGCAGCAGCGCTGCCATGCCCGGACCGATGCCGTCGAGCAGCACAGCGAGCAATGGCAGGCCGAATCCCGCCATGCCGAGCCCCAGTACCAGCCATTGCAGCGCGCGGGCGGGGCCGCGGTCGCGCCAGGCCGAGACGCGCGAGCGTCCGGTCACCGCCGAGACCGGGGCAGCGGCGCTGGCGAGCAGGATCACGGCGGTGCAGACGCCGATCTGGACGAGGGCCAGCTGCACCGCGCCATGCAGGTCGAAATCGAGTCTCACGGCCGAGTAGATGGCCACTTCGAGGGTCTGGTTGGCCGGCCCGCCACCCAGCAGCAGCACGATGGGGAAGCTGGTGAAGGCAAGAAGGAAGATGATGGCGCCGAGTCCGGGGATGGCGCCGCGCAGCATCGGCCAGTCGATGATTGCGAAGCGCTGCAGGGCGGACAGTCCCAGGCTCTGGCCGGTCTTGAGGCGCAGTTCGGGCGTGGCCTCGAGGCGGGCCAGCAGAATGCGGGCGGCGAAGGCGCCGTCGAGAATGACGTGTGCCGCGACGATGCCGGCAAGGCCGAAGAGCGGCACTTCGAGCGGCTGGCCGGTGAGGGCCAGTGCCGCCTGGTTGACCCAGCCGGCGCGGCCCCAGACCGAGAGAAGCCCGAAGGCGACGATCAGGCCGGGTGTGACGATGGCCGAAGCGAACAGGCCGACCACCAGGCGGCGACCGACGAAACGCAGGCGGTTGAGCGACCAGGCGAGCCCGATGCCGGCGGCAAGCGACAATACCGTGCTGAGCGCAGCCTGCGTGGCCGTCATGGCGAGCAGATGCATGACGTCGATGCGCGACGGCGCTGCGGCCCCGTCGCCGGCGGCGGCGATGATGGCAGCGAGCACAGTCGCGACGAGACCGGCGATGGCGGATGCCATGGCCGTGCCGGCGAGCAGCCGGAGCGGCCGAACCGGCAGCACGCGGCTACTGAAGGGCAGCCAGCGCGGCATCGACCCAGGCCCGGCTGCTCGCGGCAATGGTCTCCTCGTTTACGACCAGCACCTTTGCCGGCGGCATGCCGAAGGCGGCGGGGAGGTCCGCGCCGATGTCGATGACCGGATACATCCAGTTCGTGGTGGGGATGATCCGCTGCGCCTCGGGCGAGGTCAGGTAGCCGAGGAAGGCCCGCCCCAGCTCCGGCTGATCGCTGCCTGCCACGAGGCCGGCGACCTCCACCTGGGAGACGAAGCCTTCGGCAAAGGGCGCGTAGGCGTAGTTGTCGTCATTCTCGGCCACCGCGTGGTAGGCGGGCGAGGTGGTGTAGCTCAGCACCATGTCGGCCTGTCCGTCGAGGAACAGGCCATAGGCCTCGGACCAGCCGCGGGTCACGGTCAGCACGTGCGGCTTCAGGCCATGCCAGATATCGGACGCGCGGTTGCCGTAGGCGGCGGCGATCCAGAAGACATTGCCGAGGCCCGGCGTGGACGAGCGCGGATCCTCGATCACGATCTTGAAGCTGTCCGGCCGGGCAATGAGTTCCTCGAACGACAATGGGGGCGCGATGGTGCGGCGCTTGTCGTAGACAAAGGCGAAGTAGCCATGGTCGAAGGGGATGAACTCGGCGTCCTGCCAATCGAGGACGAGCCCTTCGGGGGTCAGCCCGTGGGCAGCGAACAGCCCGGTGGCCCGCGCCTCACCCATGGTGGCGGTATCGAGGCCGACCACCAGATCGGCCGGGCTCGATGACCCCTCCAGCTGCAGCTTGCGCAGCATCGAGATGGCGTCCTCCGCAGTGACGAAGCGGACGGTGCAGCCGCAACTCACTTCGAAGCCGGCCTTGAGCGCCGGGCCGGGCCCCCACTCGGCGGCAAAGCTGTCATAGGTGTAGATGTCGAGGACGGGCCGGTCCTGGGCAAGGGTGGGCAAGGCGATGGCGCACAGCGATGCCGCCAACGCGAAGTACTTGAACGACATGGTCGTTTTCCTTCGGGTCTGCGGCCATGTGGATAGAAGGGGAACGCATATGGTTTGGGCGACGGGCGCCCTTGCCATCTCGAACTTCCTCCGCCAGCATGACCTGGTTCAGGTTCAATGGGTAACTCTCAGCCCCGGATTTCCCGGAGCACCCCAGCGAGACGACCGACAGATACCCAGAGTTCCACTCCCTTGCAAGCACGTAGCCCCCAAACCTCGGTGGTCGCCTTCGAGCAGCTGCTCGTCATCGTCGGCGGCGGCAACGTCGATGCCGAGTTGCTGCGGGAGCTCTACGCATCGGGCGGCCACCTCGTCGGGGCCGACGGGGGTGCCGACCAGATCGTGGCGGCCGGGCTGAGGCCCGAGCTGATCGTGGGCGATTTCGATTCGCTGAGGGAACCGCACGGCTGGCTGGGCAAGACCCGGCTGATGCAGATCGCCGAGCAGGAAACCACCGACTTCGAGAAGGCGCTGTACTCGACCAAGGCGCCGGTGACCATCGCGGTCGGCATGACCGGCCGGCGGTTCGACCATACGCTCGCCGCACTCGATGCGGTGACGCGCTATGCACGACGGCGCAAGATCGTGCTGGTCGACGAGGAGGACGTGGCGGTGGCGCTCACCGAGGCGTTCAGCTTCGAGGTCGCGGCCGGCGAGAGGGTCTCGATCCACCCGCTGGCGCCGGTCACCTTCTGGCGTTCCGATGGACTGAAGTACCCGCTGGACGCGGTCAAGCTGGCGCCGGGGGTGCGGACGGGCACCTCCAACGAGGCGCTGACCGGACCGTTCCGAATCGTACCCGAGGAGGGGATCCACGCCCCCTACCTCCTGATCCTCAGGCGCGAGCACCTGATGGAACTGATCGCCGCGCTCGGCGCGCAGGGCTGAGCCGAACGGTCAGGCCGCGGCCTCGCGGGATTTGGCGCTCGCCGCCTTCTGCACGGCCTCCTGCACCTTCTCGAAGGCCCGCACCTCGATCTGGCGAATGCGCTCGCGGCTGACGTTGTATTCCTGGGCAAGTTCCTCGAGGGTGGCCGGCTC
The DNA here is from genome assembly GCF_041917035.1 of Devosia sp. GTDB lineage: Bacteria > Pseudomonadota > Alphaproteobacteria > Rhizobiales > Devosiaceae > Devosia_A. The sequence continues at coordinate 15,195 of NZ_JAYRYM010000072.1, forward strand.
GTCGCGCAGACGACGGGCCTGGAAGATCGCCTTCTCGCGCTCGTTGAGATCGCCCATGGCCTTGTTGAGCAGCACCATGCGCTCGCTGAACTCCTCGGACTCGCCGAGGCTGGTCTCCTGGTCCGGGGTGTCGTCGACCAGCCAGTCCTGCCATTCCGAGGCGCCCTCATCGGCGCGCATGGGCGCGTTGAGGGATGCATCGCCGGAGAGGCGCTGGTTCATCGACACGACCTCGTCCTCGCTGACATGCAGCGTGGTGGCGATCTGCTTGATCTGGTCGGGATGCAGGTTGCCGTCCTCGAGCGCGGCGATCTGCCCCTTGATCTTCCTGAGGTTGAAGAACAGCCGCTTCTGCGCGGCGGTGGTGCCGATCTTGACGAGGCTCCACGACCGCAGGACGTATTCCTGGATCGCGGCGCGAATCCACCACATGGCATAGGTGGCGAGCCGGAATCCCTTCTCGGGCTCGAAGCGCTTGACCGCATGCATAAGGCCGACATTGCCCTCCGAGATCACCTCGGAGATCGGCAGCCCATAGCCGCGATAGCCCATGGCGATCTTGGCCACGAGCCGGAGGTGCGAAGTGATCAGCTTCTGCGCCGCACCCGGATCGGCATGCTCCTTGTAGCGCTTGGCGAGCATGTATTCCTCGTCAGGCTCCAGCATCGGGAACTTGCGGATTTCTTGCAGGTAGCGACTGAGGCCGCCCTCAGCGGACAGTACTGGCAGGTTGGTCTGGGCCATATTGCACCCTCGTGTTTCCCCCGAAAGCGGGCAGAATTGCCGCCGTGTCCAGTCCGGCACACGACAGACTGTCGGAACTATATAGTTCGAAAGCCGGCGAAGATAAGGCCCGCCCGTGTCGGACTGTTGCGGATCGGCCGGCCGAGGTTGCCGCTAGCGGGCAGCCGCCAGATCGTAGGGCGCGAGCGCTGCTTCGAGACGCCGGAGGTCGGCAGGCAGTTCCGCCTCGAAGGCCATGTCCTCGCCGCTCGCCGGGTGCTCGAAGCCGAGCTCGGCAGCATGCAGCGCCTGGCGTCCCAGCGCCTCGACCGCCTGCCGCGGCTCATCGGGGAGGCGGTTGACCTTGGTGGCGAAACCGGGAGCGTAGATCTGGTCGGCGACCAG
>NZ_JAYRYM010000073.1:0-16255 GCF_041917035.1 Devosia sp.
GCTCTACCAGGCCGCGGACCAGCGCAATGTCGAGTTCTCCGTCGCACGACACCCGGCCGACATCTTCTCCATCACCTACGACGCGCCAAACGATCTCAGCTGACCGGACGCGATGACCCGCGAGCGGAGCGTTCAGTCACCTGAGAGGGTGACGTCGGCGGCCGAGGCGGGACGGTGCCCGAGCCCGACCGATCAGATGGCGAAGACGCGGTGCGTGGCGCCCTTGAAGTGATCCGCAAGGCCGGCGACGGCTCCCTCGACGTCGCCCCGCTCGAGCGCCTCGATCACCCGCAGGTGTTCGTCGATCGTGTCGAGCAGCTGACCGCGAAACACCGAACGCTGGTGAACACGCTTGGCCATGCCCAGATTGTCCTGCAGTCGGGCATGGGTTTCGAGGATGGCGCGGTTGTCGAGCGCCTCGACGATGTCGCGGTGCAGCTTGCGATCGAGCGCGGTCATGTGCGGCAACGCTTCCTCGAAGGGAATGGCCCCGCCGAGCTCGCGCCGGCAGTCCTCGTGCCGGGACCGCATCCCGGCGAGCCACTCGGGCGTCACGGTTTCGCCGAAGGTCCGCAGCGCATAGGTCTCGATCATGATGCGGAACTGGTAGTTCTCGCGAATGAAGGCGACCTCGGGATAGACGATGCGGATGCCGGTGCGCGGCTTGATCTCGACGAGGCCGAATTCCTCGAGCAGGACCAGGGTTTCCCGCAGCGGCGACAGCGACAGCCCCAGCAGGTCGCACAACTCGTTCTGTGTCACCACCATGCCAGCTTCGAGCCGGCCGGTCTGCAGCGCCTCGCGGAAACGCCTGTAGCCCTCGTGATTCTGCCTGTTGTCGTCGGCCATGTTCGATCCAGCTCGTCCCCGCGAAAACTCCAGCGTTCCTAGCACCAGGTTTCGCCCGATGGAACGCGCAGGCGGCCGCACCGCCGAACGCCCCTCGCGGCGCCGGGCCTGCCCTCCGAACATATACCAAATCGCCATTCGCTCAACGGCGAACTCTTGACCTGATATATCAGAGGGTCATATGGATATCTCAACAAGCGAACCGAGAGGGGCCGAGTTGAAGATCACCGGGTTCACCTGCTGGCTGGTCGAAACCGAACCGGGGCCGAAGTTCATCTGGCGAAACGGGCTTCCCGGTTCGCACGGCGACATCCGTCCGGGCACCAAGCCGAAGAAGGCCGTGCTGCGCATGGAAACCGACAGCGGTCTGTTCGGCGCGCTCGAGATCGGCCGGGGCGACGCCGTGCTGGATCTGGTGGCCCGGCGCTACCACTGGTTCCTCGGCGAGAACCCGCTCCTGACCGAACGGATGTGGAACCTGATGTGGGAAATCGACCGCATCGAAGAGGTCCACATGCGCGCCCTGGGCCTGCTCGACCTGCTGTGCTGGGATGTGAAGTCGCAACAGGCCCGGATGCCAGTCTACCAGCTGCTGGGCGGCAGCAACCGGGTCGTGCCGGCCTATGCCTCGACCGTCACGTGGCCGACGCTCGACGAATACGAACGCCACATCAAGCTCTGCCGCGACCTTGGCTTCACCGCCTTCAAGCTGCACGCCTGGGGTGACGTGCGGCGCGACATCGAACTGTCCACCAGGCTCAGGCAATGGGTCGGACCGGACGCGGACCTGATGTTCGACGGTTCGGCGGGCTGGGACTACGTGGACGCGCTCGAGGTCGGGCTGGCGCTGCAGGACCTCGGTTTCCTCTGGTACGAGGAGCCGATGCGCGAATTCTACCTGGGCTCGTACGCAAAGCTCTGCGACAAGCTCACCCTGCCCGTGTTGGCCGCCGAGACCTCGGACGGCGTGCACTGGAACATGGCGAGCTGGATCGAGGCCAGGGCCCTCGACATGACGCGCGTCTCCACCTTCTACAAGGGCGGCTTCACCGGCGCGATGAAGATCGCGCACATGTCGGAGAGCTTCGGCATGCGCGCCCAGGTGCACGGCATGGGGCTGGAGAATGCGCAACTGTGCGCCGCCATCTCCAACAACGATTATTACGAGCAATTGGTGATGAACGAGGAGCAGATCCGCGGCCTCGACAAGCTCGGACCGCTCTCCGTCGTCGACGGCAAACTCACCGTCTCGGACGCGCCGGGGCTGGGCTACAGCTTCGACTTCGACGCCCTCGACCGCATCGCGCTCAACAAGGTGACCGTCACCGAGACGTTCAGCTAGGGGGCGGCAGGTGGCGGCGGTCGAACTCAGGAATGTCGGCAAGTCGTTCGGCGCCACAGGCGTCATCGAGGACGTCGACCTGAGCATCGAGAAGGGCGAGTTCGTCGTCTTCGTCGGCCCGTCGGGCTCCGGCAAGTCGACACTGCTGCGCATGATCTGCGGACTGGAGACGGTGAGCCGGGGGGACATCCTGATCGATGGCGCCGACGTCACCTTTGCCGAGCCGTCGGACCGCGGCATCGCGATGGTGTTTCAGTCCTACGCGCTCTACCCGCACATGAACGTGTTCGACAACATCGCCTTCAATCTCCGGCTGGCAAAGGTCGGGCGCGACGAGATCAACCGCCGCGTTCGGGAGGCGGCGGCCATCCTGCGGCTGGACGACCTGCTGCTGCGCTCGCCGGCCCAGCTGTCGGGTGGACAGCGCCAGCGCGTCGCCATCGGTCGTGCCATCGTGCGCAACCCGAAGGTCTTCCTGTTCGACGAGCCGCTGAGCAATCTCGACGCGGCCCTGCGGGTGCAGATGCGCCTCGAGATCGAGCGCCTGCACCGCGAACTGGGCACCACGATGATCTACGTGACGCACGATCAGGTCGAGGCGATGACCCTCGCCGACCGCATCGTGGCGATCGACAAGGGCCGCATCCAGCAGGTCGGCTCACCTCTCGAACTCTACAAGCGCCCCGCCAACCTGTTCGTCGCCGGCTTCATCGGCTCCCCGAGGATGAACCTGCTCGCCGGTGCCGTGTCGGACGAGGGCACGATCACCCTCGCTGCCGGGAATCACGCGGCGCTCACCATCAAGGGACTGGCCGCACGACCCGGCGACCGGGTGACGCTCGGGATCCGGCCGGAGGCGCTGGACGTCGCCGCGTCGGATCGCCCGGCCCCGGCCGGATACGGTGCGCTGGGCGCGCGCGTCGAGTCCGTCGAGCGCCTGGGCAACATCACCTACGCCTACCTTGACGCCGGGGGCGACGAGCTCGTCACGGTTCAGATGCCCGGCATGTCCGAGATCGGGGCGGGCGAGCACGTCCGCCTCCTGCTCGATCCGGACCGCATCCATGTCTTCGATGCCGGAGGAGCCGCGCTGATCGCGGCCGGCAGTTGAGCCATCCGGCATTTCGGCCGGTCAATGATAGGAGGAAAAGACATGCAGTTTCTGAAGTCCGCCGGCCTTGCCGGCACCCTGACGCTGGGCGGTCTCGCCGGCGTGGCGACCGCCCAGGAGGTGACGCTCAACGTCTGGTCCGATACGCCACGGCTGGCGATGTTCGACCTCTATGACAAGACCCACGAGAATGTGGCGCTCAACGTCACCACCGTGGCACCGGCCGATCTCATTGCCAAGATCCAGCTGGCGCTGCAGGCCAAGAGCGAGATCCCCGACGTGATCTTCATGTCGGATATCGGCTACACGGCGCAGCTCTCCACGCGGCGCTCGAACTACCTGATGGACCTGACCGACAAGGTCTCCCAGGCGCTGCAGGACGAATTCTACCCCAATGGCAACTCGCCCTGCCACGTCAACGGCAAGCTCCTGTGCCTCAGGAACGACCTCGCCCACATGATCGTCTGGTACGACAAGCCGGCCATGGAGAAACTCGGCAAGCCGGTGCCGACCACCTGGGAGGAATTCGCCGCCCTCGGCGCCGAGCTGGGCCCGCAGGGCTATGCGCTGGGCACCGGCGTCGAATCCTTCCCGCTCTACAGCTATCTCGTCTCGGGCGGTTGCCAGATGGTGATGCCGGTTGCGGGAAAGGACGACACCGTCGCCATCGACCTCGCCAGTGAGGCCTGCCTCAAGCCGGCCCGCATGGTCGATGCGATGCTGGCCAATGGCAGTCTGACCAAGGTCGGGCCGTTCGAACCCGATTTCGTCAACCTCGCCAAATCGGGCAAGGTGCCGCTGATGATCGGCCCCACCTGGTTCGGCGAGTACGTGATCAAGCCGACCTATGAATGGCCGGCCGGCACGCTGGCGGCAGCCCTGCCGCTCAAGTGGGACGGTCAGGAGCAGCCGCTCACCTGGAGCTGGGGCGGCGGCACCTATGGCGGCTGGAAGGACACGGCGCACCCCGCCGAGGTGGTCGACCTCATCACCTGGATGGCGACCGATGTGGCCAACCAGACCAATGCGGTAACGCTGCCCGCTCACCAACCCTCGGCCATTGCCTGGGGCGCCCGGCTCAAGGCGGACTCTTACTACGCCGATGCCAACGTGTTCGATATCGAGGTCGAGGCCGCCAAGTTCAGCCATCCCGGCTACGCCAGCCTGCGCTTCTCCGTCTCGGACGCGATCGCCAAGGTGGTCGTCCAGGGCCTGTCCAGCGGCGGCACTGTCGAAGGTGCCCTTCCGGCCCTGCAGACGGAACTGACCAACCTCGCCAAGCTCAACGGCTACGCCGTCGAATAAGCGCTGGGGACCGGACGTCGGCGTCCGGTCCCTTTCCGGCTCGGAGGAACGATGACTGACATCGCGGCCCGGCGGCGGGCGAGAGAGGAGCGAAAGAAGCGCTGGCGCGACACCCGCATGTCCTACGTGCTGCTTGCGCCCTACCTCGTCCTGCTGGTCATGTTCGGTATCTTCCCGATCGGCTACGCCTTCGGCCTGAGCTTCTTCGACACCATCGAAATGGTGTTCTGGGGCATCACCAACTACGAGTTCGTCTTCAACGATTTCCGCGTGCCGCAGAGCGTTGTCAACGTACTGAGCTTCGTCGCCATCTGGGTGAGCATGACGATGATCGGGGTTGCCGCACTCTCGCTGATGCTCGACAGCATCGATCGCCGCGCCGCCAATGTGCTGCGCAGCATCTATTTCCTGCCGGGGGCCGTCACCTCGTCGGCGATCGTCGTGCTGTGGCTGTTTGTCCTCGATCCCTCGGTGAGCCCGTTCCAGTCCGCCCTGCAGGGCCTGGGCTGGGCGACGCGCGCCGACGTGATATCGGGGGTCGGTCTTGCCGGGATCTTCGCCATCATGGCCTATTTCTCCGGCTCCGGCGGCTGGATCGTGGTCTTTGGCGGGGCGCTCTCGAGCCTGCCGACGGAAGTGATGGAAGCCGCCCGCATCGATGGCGCGAACCGCTTCCAGCTGGCCACCCGCATCAAGCTGCCGATGATCTGGCGATCCCTGGTGCTGATGGGGATCCTCAGCTTCGCCGGAGGCCTGCAGCTCTTCGTCGAGCCGCAGCTGATGGGCATGGCCGGCCCGCAATTCGCGCAGAACGATTGGTCGCTCAACCAGATGGCCTTTCAGTATGCCTTCCGCATGGGTGATTTCGGCGCCTCGGCGGCGCTCTCGACCCTGCTGATCGGAGCCTCGATCGCCATCGCGCTGGTGATCGTCTTTGCCACCCGCTTCTACAAGATCGACTGAGAGGGCCGGATGAGCACGCGTACCGCGCCGATCCGCATCAGCCTCGGACGCTTCGCTGTCTTTGCGGCGCTCGGCTTCGCGCTCTGCTTCTACGGCATCCCGCTGCTCTGGCTGTTCGTTGCGGGCACCCGCTCGGAGGCCTCCCTGCTCTCCGACCCACCCTTCGCGCTGGGCACCTGGGAGGCGTTCAGCCGCACCTGGACCAACCTCACCACCTACAACAACTTCCAGATCGGCACCTGGGCGATCAACTCGCTGATCTACTCCCTAGGCGGCGTCGGGCTGAGCCTCGTCGCCTCGATCCCCGGCGGCTACGCGCTGGCGCTGTCCGAATTCCCCGGCCGCAGGCTGATCCTCATCCTGACCCTGATCGCCATGATCACGCCGTCGACCGCGGTGGTGCTGCCGATCTTTCTCGAGATGAACCTGCTGGGGCTCAACAACACCTATGCTGGCCTGATCCTCGCCTCCGGCTTCTTTCCGTTCGGCGTCTACCTCAGCTACGTGTACTTCTCGACCTCGCTGCCCAAGGGGGTGATGGACTCGGCCCGCGTCGACGGCTGCACCCGCTTGCAGCTGTTCTTCCGCATTGCCCTGCCGCTGGCTCGTCCGATCGTGGCACTGGTGGCTTTCTTCAGCTTCCTCGCCATCTGGAGCAACTACTTCCTCGCCTTCGTGCTGCTCTCGGACGACAGGCTGTACAATCTGCCTGTGGGTCTCACCGCGCTGGTCTCGGGTTCCGGCGCGCTCAGCAACCTTCCCTCCAATGACGTGCCGATCAAGAAGCCGGAAGTCGTGCTCGCCGCGATCCTCGTGATCCTGCCGGTTCTGGTGATCTTCCTCGCCGCGCAGCGCTTCGTGCGCTCCGGCATGCTGTCGGGGGCCGAAAAGGGCTGACGAGGCGTGGGGCACGGGCGGTTCACAATCCGCAGCGGTCCGACTAGCCTTGTCTTCTCGCGCCACCTGGCGCCAGAGGGAGATACGACATGACCGTCGGATCAGGTGCGGCATCGGACGCGGTCCCCGCAATCGTCGGCCTGATCCTCGCCGGAGGCCGTTCGTCGCGCATGGGACGCGACAAGGCGCTGATTCCGCTGGGCGGAACCGCGCTGGTCCAGCGCACCGTCGACCGCCTGCGCCCGCAGGTCGCGGCCCTTGCGATCAGCGCCAACGGCGATCCGCGCCTGTTCGACTTCCTCGGCCTGCCGGTCCTGCCCGACGCCACGCCGGGTGCCGGCCCGATGTCCGGCCTCGCCGCCGGATTGCGCTGGGCGAACGGGACCGGAGGCGCCGCGTATCTCGCCCTCGTCCCCTGCGACACGCCGTTCTTCCCGCGCGACCTCGTCCGGCGGCTCGCCCGCGCAGCCTGCGGTGACGCCGACCGGATCGCGGTGCCGAGGTCCGGCGGTCGGTCGCATCCGGTCTTCGGACTCTTTCCCATCTCCTGCGCAGAGCCTCTTGCGCACTGGCTGGCCGAGGGGCAGAAGCCGACGATGCAACGCTGGATCGAGACCCGCCCCCACCTCTATGTCGACGTCGAAGACGACCCGGACCCGTTCTTCAACATCAACACGCCCGAGGACCTCGCGCTTGCCGCGCAGTATCTGGCGCAAGGGGAGACGCGCTAGATGAAGATCGGCATCCTCACCGTCTCCGACCGGGCCAGTCGCGGCGAGTACGAGGACAAGGGCGGCCCCGCCATTGCGGCCTACCTTGCTGCGACGCTGACCACGCCCTGGTCGGCTGTCGCGCGGATCGTTCCGGACGGCGTCCAGTCGGTGCGCGACGCGCTGCTCGACCTGTGCGATCGCGAACGCGTCGGCCTGCTGCTCGCCACCGGCGGCACCGGGCCGAGCCCGCGCGACACCACCCCCGAGGCGCTCGCGTCGGTACTCGACAAGGAGTTGCCCGGCTTCGGCGAGCAGATGCGGGCGGCGAGCCTCAGGCAGGTCCCGACCGCCATCCTGTCGCGCCAGAGCGCCGGCATCCGGGGCAGTACGCTGATCATCACGCTGCCGGGCAAGCCCGCCGCAATCGAAGTGTGCCTCGATGCGGTCTTCGCGGCCGTGCCCTACTGCCTCGACCTGATCGGCGCCGGCCACATCGATACCGACGAGCGTCGCGTCAGGAGCTTCCGGCCCAAGAGTTGAGGCAGGCCTGTTGAGGCAGGCCTGATAGGCAGCTTGGCCGAGCTTTCGTACTAGTTCAGAAGATATAGGCTTTATTGACCTAGACTGCACGGCGGGCCGCCGTTTCTTGAGTCCTTAACCTACGCAATTTAGCGTAGAAGGTGCAACTTGGGACGGAACAGCCTTGCGTGTCCTCATCGTCGACGACAGTCGTTCGAGCCTCGCCTTCCTCGGCAATGTCATCGGTGCCCTGGGCATCGCCGAGGTGGAGTGCCTGCTGAGCCCGCGCGCGGCGCTGAAGCGAGCGGAACTGGCCGGTTTCGACCTGGTCCTCGTCGACCACGTCATGCCGGAGATGGATGGCGTCGAACTGACCCGCCGGCTGCGCCATTCTCCATCCTATCGGCTGGTGCCGATCATCATGGTGACCTCCGACAATGACCGTGCGCTGCGGGTCAACGCGATTGCCGCAGGCGCGACCGACTTTATCAACAAGCCCTTCGATCCGACCGAGCTGCAGGCGCGGGTTTCCAACCTGCTGGCGCTGCGCCGGGCCCAGACCGAACTCGCCGAGAAGGCCGCGTGGCTGAAACGCGAGGTCGAGAGCGCCACCCGGCACCTGGTCGAACGCGAGGAGGAGATCATCTGGCGTCTGGCCCGCGCCATCGAGTATCGAGACGGCGATACCGGCGGTCATGTCTCGCGTGTCGCGCAGATCTCATACCTGATCGCCGAGGGCATCGGGCTTTCCCCCGAACGCTGCCGCTGCATCTACCTCGCTGCCCCGCTGCACGACATCGGCAAGATCGGCATCGCCGACGCGATCCTCTCCAAGCCCGGCAAGCTGACACCCGCCGAGCTCGAACTCATGCGCGAGCATGTCTCGATCGGCGCCCGCATTCTGGAAAACGGTTCGTCCGATGTCATCCGCACCGCCGAACTGATCGCCCAGAGCCACCACGAACGCTGGGACGGCACCGGCTACCCCGATCGTCTCTCGGGCACGGATATTCCGGTGGAGGCGCGCGTTGTCGCCATCGCCGACGTGTTCGACGCGCTGTGCTCGGAACGTCCCTACAAACGGGCCTGGCCGGTGGGAGAGGCCTGTCGCGAGGTCATCGGCCTCGCCGGCACGCATTTTGATCCGGCCTGTGTCGCCGCCTTCGAGGCCCGCTGGTCCGAGATCACGGCACTGCTGTCCGCCACCGAGGCCCGCACGCGCCTCGCCGGCTGACGTCGCGCCACTCTCCTCGATCTCTACGGAACAATACGTAGCAGCGCGTCTTGCTGTCGCGATCCTGTTGGTGCTTGCCGCAGATGTACAAATTCAGCGTATCCCAGATCATCCGATAGTACAGACCGGCGTTCTGCGTCGATGTTTGACTATTCGAGAGAATAGCATGACTCCGGATGAGTCATCCCACGACTCCCTCAACCGGCGTTGCGAACCGAGCACGACTCAAATGAGTCACAGCGTTGCTTTCGACTACATGTCTATGTAAAAAACCGTATGCGTCGGCCGAAAAGTAATGATCGGTTAAGGACTTAGGCTGATCCTGTAAACATACTAATTTCCGGCGGCATCCAGAATATCGGACGCCACCACCGACTGGCGCGAGAAATCCGCGCGCGCCGAGTCGAGAGCATTTTGACGTCCGGAGCGACGTCGAGCTTATTGAAGACAAATCAATACTTGGAGGGATTTGCCGATGGCAAATGTCGATTCCGTTCGCCTGGAATTCGGTGGCGATCTGTCACTGCGCGATGCTGACGGTCTAAAGTCACGCCTCGCGGCCGCACTCTCGAACCACAAGTCGCTTGTCATCGAGACCGACCGCATTGGCGGCATCGACACGAGCTGCCTGCAGGTCCTGGTCGCTGCCCAGAAATCCGCCAACGCCGCCGGCACGCCGATGCGGCTGTCCGCCGGCGTCGAGAGCCCGCTGGGACGCGCAATGGTCGCTGCGGGCTTTCACGCTCCCGACGGACGCCCGCTGATCCCCGAAGCCGAAACCTGGACCCTCATGAGCGAGGCAAGATGAGCAAGACCATCCTCACGATCGACGATTCTGCCTCAATCCGGCAGATGGTCGCGATGACGCTGACCGGCGCCGGCCTCAGGGTCATCGAGGCCGGCAACGGGGCCGAGGGCTACACCAAGGCCACCTCCCAGCCTGTGCACGCGGTGATCACCGATCTCAACATGCCGGTGATGAATGGGCTCGAGTTTCTCCGGAAGTTCCGCCAGAGCCCTGCCGGCAAGGGGATCCCGGTGATCCTGCTGACCACCGAATCCGACGAGGAGTTGAAGCGCCAGGCCCGCGAGGCCGGCGCTACCGGCTGGATCGTCAAACCCTTCAAACAGGACCAGTTGCTGGCCGTCGTCAGAAAGGTGACCGGAGCATGAGCGCCGTCGACCCCGCCGATACCTTCCGCCAAGAGGCCCGCGAGTTGCTCGATCAACTCGAGCACGGCCTGCTCGATCTCGAGCAGAATCCCGCTGACACCGACCTCGTCAACTCGGTGTTCCGGGCGCTCCATACCATCAAGGGCTCGGGCGCCATGTTCGGCTTCGTTGAGGTCGCCGCCTTCGTCCACGAGTTCGAGACCGCCTTCGACCGGGTCCGCAAGGGCCTGTCGCCGGTCACCGCCGCGCTTGTGGCGATCGCGCTCGATGCCAAGGACCATGTGCATGTGCTGATCGAAACAGGCGGATCGGCCGCCGCGGCCGGGGAGCCGATCCTGTCGGCCCTGCGCGTGCTTGTTGCCGGAGGCGAGCCGGTGCCCCCGACGGCGACGCCGGCCGCCATGTCCGAACCCGCCCCCGGCGGCACCCGCTGGCGCATCCGCTTCACCCTGCCCGACGACGCCCTGCTGCACGGGACCAACCCGATGCTGCTGCTGGCCGAGATCGGCGAACTGGGTCCGTGCGAAGTGAGCGCCCTCGTGGATGCAGTGCCCGAACTCGAGCTGATCGATCCCGAGGTCTCCTATCTGGGCTGGCAGATCGATCTCACCCATCCCGACCCACGCGCCGCGCTCGACGATGTGTTCCTGTTCCTCAAGGACGGCATGGAGCTGTCGATCGAACCGCTGCCGGCGGAACAGGGGGACATCGCCCAGGTCGGCGCGGTCGACCCGGTCTCCGCGCCACCCGCGAAGCGCGACACCGCCGGCGAGATCGAGCGGGCCGACACCGGCCGGGCCGGCACCGACCGCAGCCAGTCGTTGCGCGTACCGGCCGAACGACTCGACGAGCTGATGGATCGCGTCGGCGAACTGGTGATCGCTCAGGCCCGCCTGTCGCAGATGGCGGCCGGCAGCTCGGACACCAATCTCAAGTCCATCGCCGAAGAACTCGAGCGGCTGTCCTCCGGTCTCCGCGACACCACCATGGGCATCCGCATGGTGCCGATCGGCACGCTGTTCGGCCGCTTCCGGCGGCTGGTGCACGATCTCAGCCACGATCTGGGCAAGCAGGTGGAGTTCGTCACCACCGGCGAGGAGACCGAACTCGACAAGACCGTCATCGAGCGCCTCGCCGATCCGCTGGTGCACCTCATCCGCAATGCCATCGACCACGGTCTCGAGTCACCGGAGGTCCGCATCCGGACCGGCAAGCCGGTGCAGGGCACGGTACGGCTTTCGGCCGTCCATACCGGCGCCGAAGTCGCCATCTCCGTCAGCGATGACGGCGGTGGGCTCAATACCGACCGCATCCGCGCCAAGGCCGAGGAGCAGGGCCTGATCGCCCCCGATGCGAGGCTGCCGGATGCCGAGTTGCACCAGCTGCTGTTCCATCCCGGCTTCTCGACGGCCGCCGAGATCACCTCGGTCTCCGGCCGCGGCGTCGGCATGGACGTGGTCAAGCGCACCATCGACAGCCTGCGCGGCAACATCGACCTGGCGACCCGGCCGGGGCTCGGCACATCGGCGACGCTGCGCCTGCCGCTGACCCTCGCCATCATAGACGGCATGCTCGTCCGGGTCGGCGGCGGGCGGTACACCATCCCGCTCTCGGCGGTCGAGGAATGCGTCGAACTGCCCGCATCCGCCGACACCCAGGCCCAAGGCCGCAACTTCCTCAACATCCGCGGCGCGCTGGTGCCGTTCCTGCGGCTGCGGGAGCTGTTCCGCGCCCCGACGCCGCCCGACCCCCACCAGAAGGTGGTGATCGTCTCCTCGGGCGAATTCCGCGTCGGGCTCGTGGTCGACCAGATCATCGGCAACAACCAGACGGTCATCAAGTCGCTCTCCAAGCTGCATGCCGACATCGAGACCTTCTCGGGGGCGACGATCCTCGGCGACGGCACGGTGGCCCTGATCCTCGACCCGAGCCATCTGGTGAGCTTCGGCCAGGCCTTCGAGGACCGCCTCAGGACCGGCCGCATGGGGAGAGCCGCATGAGCGCGCCCGCCACAGGGGGCGCCCTGAAGGTGCTGACGCTGGGTCTGCAGGGCGAGATCTTCGCCATCGAGGCCGGCAGTGTGCGCGAGATCCTGGATGTCGTCCCGATCACCGAAGTGCCGAACGCCCGGGCCTTCGTGGGCGGCCTCATCAACGTGCGCGGCCGGGTCGTGCCCCTCGCCGATCTGCGGGTGATGTTCGGCATGGACCGGCCACCGCCCGACGCCGACACACGCATCGTCGTCATCGAGATCGACCTCGAGGGCGATCCGACCATCGCCGCCATCCTTGCCGACCGCGTGCACGATGTCACCGACATCGAACTCGCTGCCATCGAGGAGGCGCCCAGGGTCGGCATGCGCTGGCGCACCGAATACGTCCGCGGCATCGGCAGACGCGGCGAAGACTTCGTCATCATCCCGGATATGGGACGGATTTTCGGAACCGAAGGCGGCAGAAGCACGCCTTCCGAATTGGAAGAAGGGAACAGTTTATGAGATTGACACTGAAAGTGAAGCTGGCGGCGATATTCGTCACCGTCGTCCTGCTCGCAGCCGCCGGCATGCTCCTGGGGATCATCAACCTCGGAAGCCTCAAGGGTACCTATGACGCCCTGATCGACAACCAGATCGCCCGCATCCGGTTCATCAACCAGGTTGATGCGACCGCCGTCCGAATCGACCGGGACGAGAAGTCGCTCATCCTCTCGACCGATAGCGCCGAAGTGGCGCAGTTGAGGACATCGATCGAGGAAAGCAAGACCAGCCTCGATGAGTTGGTCAGCAAGATCTACGACCTGTCCGGCGCCGAGGGGCGGGCGGAGCTGGACGCCTTCCGCGAGCAGTGGAGCAAGTTCATCGAGTCCGACCTGCGGGTACAGGAGGCGAGCGAACTGCAGTCCATTCAGACAGCGCGCAACCTCCTGCAGAACGAGGTCCGCGAGGCCTTCGATCAGGTGAATACCCAGATCGACACGCTCCAGGAGCGGCTCAAGAACGCCATTGCGACTTCGACTGACAGCAGCGCAGCAGCACGTTTCGCGGCAGTTGCGGATTTGGCCAAGTCCGTCCTCCGGGTCCGCGCCAACACCATCAAGTCGGTGGCCGATCAGAACAATCCGGAGATGCAGAAGCAGGACGCCGAGGCCGTGAACACCTATGTCACCGCCGTCGAGACGCAAGTCGCGCAACTCGACGCGCTGATGCTCGGCGCCGATCGCGCCGTCTTCCAGGAGCTCAAGACCAGGGTTGACGCCTGGTTGCCGCTCGCCAGGCAGGCGGTCGCAAAGGCGCTCGAAAACAGCCAGTATCAGGCTTCGGTGGCGAGCGCCGAGGGCGCCACGTTCCGTCGCGCCGCCATGACCATCCTCGACAACATGACCACCCGCATGCGTGAGCAGATCACCCAGGGCCAGGCGGACTCGGCCGCGGCCTATGAGTCGGCACGCCTGATGATGATCGGTGCGCTGGTCGCGATCACGCTGATTGCCTCAATCTCGGCAACCTGGATCGTGGTGGGAATCACCAGGGCCATCAGCAGCGCGCTCGGGCTTGCCAATGCTGTCGCCGGCGGCAATCTCAGCGCCACGGCCACGGTCAAGTCCAATGACGAGATCAAGGACCTGATCGACGCCCTCAACGCCATGACCCGCAAGCTGCGCGACGTGGTCTCCGAGGTCACCGCGGCGACCCGCAACGTCGCCTCGGGCAGCCAGGAACTCTCGGCCACTTCCGAGCAGCTGAGCCAGGGCGCCACCGAGCAGGCCTCCTCGACCGAAGAGGCTTCCGCCTCGATGGAACAGATGGCGGCGACCATCAAGCAATCGGCCGACAATGCCGCCCAGACCGAGAAGATCGCCCGCCAGTCGGCGGCCGATGCGATCGCCTCGGGCGAGGCGGTCAACAATGCCGTCACCGCCATGCAGACCATCGCCGAAAAGATCATGGTGGTGCAGGAGATCGCCCGCCAGACCGATCTGCTCGCCCTCAATGCGGCGGTGGAGGCGGCCCGGGCCGGCGAACACGGCCGCGGCTTTGCCGTGGTCGCCTCGGAAGTGCGCAAGCTCGCCGAACGCAGCCAGGCTGCTGCGGCCGAGATCTCGACCCTGTCCGGCCAGACGGTGAAGACCGCCCAGTCGGCGGGCGAGATGCTCAACAAGCTGGTGCCCGACATCCAGCGCACCGCCGAACTGGTCGAGGAAATCTCGGCCGGCTCGCGCGAACAGAATGCCGGCGTGGCGCAGATCAACACCGCCATCCAGCAGCTCGACAAGGTCACCCAGCAGAACACCTCGGCGGCCGAAGAAATGTCGGCGAGTTCCGAAGAACTGGCGAACCAGGCGGAGTTGCTGCAGAAGTCGATCAGCTACTTCCGCGTCGACGGCAATCGCTCCGGCGAGGCGATCGAGGCCGCCGGCCACACCACGACCAAGTCCGCCAAGTCGAAGAACCTGCGGGCCGAGCTGATGGCCAAGGCCCCGCACATGCAGAAGGCCAGGGCTGGCAAGGCACATGCGGCCGGCGGCGGCTTCGACCTCGACCTTGCCGATGCCCATGACGAGCTCGACGGCGACTTCACCCGTCGCAGCGCAGCCTGAGGCATCAGCATGGCCGAGCACGCACAATACGTGACGCTGGGGGTGGCGGGCGAAATCTTCGCCGCCCCCGTCGAGATGGTCCAGGAAATCCTCGACATGCGGCCGGTGGCCCGCCTGCCGCAGGCCCCGGCGAACCTGCTCGGCATGACCGACGTGCGCGGGGAGGGTATTCCCGTGCTCGACCTGCGCCTGACCCTCGGCCTGCCCCAGGCCGAGGATACCGAGAACACCCGCATCATCGTGCTCCGGATCACCACCGGCGGCCGTCGGCTGACGGTGGGATTGCGCACCGACCGGGTCTTCGAGGTGACTGTGCTCGATGCCGAAGCACTGGACCCGCCGCCGGCGATCAGCGGCGACTGGCAGGGGCAGGCGGTGGCCGGAATCGGTCGCCGCAACGGCGCCTTCGTCACTGTCCTCGATCTCGACCGCCTGCTGGCCAACGGCACCCTGCCGGCGGCCGGCATCGCCGCCTGACGCTCAACGCCCGAAGCCGGAGACCAGCTTGCACGGATCTGCCCTCAAGGCCCCCGCCATCGACCGCCCGGAAGACCACCTGAGCGGCCTCGACTTCCAGCGCCTCGCCCGTCTCGTCGAAGGCGAGGCCGGCATCAAGCTGCCGCCGGCCAAGCGACTGATGGTCGAGGGGCGTTTGCGCAAGCGCCTCAGGGCTCTCGGCTTCGACGGCTTCGGCGACTATTGCGCATTGCTGTCCAGCCAGGATGGGCTCGCACGCGAGCTCATCCACCTCATCGACGCGGTAACGACCAACAAGACCGACTTCTTCCGCGAGCCGGAACACTTCGACTTCCTCATCGACACCATGGTTCCGTCGGTTCTGGCACGGCGCGCCGAGCGGCAGCCGCTGGTCAAACTCTGGAGCGCCGCCAGTTCGAACGGCGCCGAGGCCTTCACCATCGCCATGGTGCTGGCCGAACTTGCGGCCAAGCGGAACGATTTCCGCTTCGCCATTCTGGGCACGGATATCTCCACTGCGGTGCTGGCCCAGGCGCAGCGCGCCATCTACCCGGCCGAGATGATCACTCCCGTGCCGGTCGACCTGCAGGCACGCTTCCTCATGCAGTCGCGCCGCCCCGGCGCGCGCCGGGAGGTCCGCATGGTCCCCGAACTGCGCCGACTGGTGAGCTTCTCCCGTCTGAACCTGATGGACGAAACCTATCCCTACGACCGCGACGTCGACATAGTCTTCCTGCGCAACGTGCTGATCTACTTCGAAAAGCAGGACCAGGCAGCGGTCGTCAGGCGATTGGTCGGACATCTGCGGCCCGGTGGCTACCTTGTCCTCGGCCACTCGGAGTCGATGATCGGCACCAGCGTCGCGGTCCGCCAGGTCGCCCCCGCCGTGTTCCAGAAGCTGTGAGGGCCCAGATGCCGCTTGCGCACGCCGAACGCAAGATTCGCGTTCTCATCGTCGACGACTCCGCCTCGGTTCGTACCACGCTGTCCGACATCATCTCCGCCGATCCCGAGCTCGAGGTGATGGCCACGGCAGCCGATCCCTACGTCGCCGTCGACCGCATCCGCCAGGAAGT
>NZ_JAYRYM010000074.1:0-16204 GCF_041917035.1 Devosia sp.
AGCAAGTGGCCGGAATGAAACTCCTCGTCATCGATAACTACGACAGCTTCACCTACAACCTGGTGCATTTCCTCGGCGAACTCGGCGCCGACCCGGTGGTGTTCCGCAACGACAAGATCACGCTCGAGCAGATCGAGGCGATCTCGCCGGAGGCGATCGTGCTGTCACCCGGCCCGTGCACGCCGAACGAAGCCGGGATCTGCCTCAGACTGATCGAACGCTTCGCTCCGACGACACCGATTCTCGGCGTGTGCCTCGGCCACCAGGCGCTCGGCCAGGCGATGGGTGGCGAGGTGATCCGGGCACCCGAACTGATGCATGGCAAGACCAGCAGGATCAACCACACCGGCAAGGGATTGTTCCGCGGCCTCAATGCCGGCTTCGAGGCGACGCGCTATCACTCGCTGGTGGTCAAGCGCGAGACGCTGCCGCGGGAACTGGAAGTGACGGCCTCGACCGATGACGGGTTGATCATGGGCATGCAGCATCGCGTCTACCCGAGCCACGGCGTGCAGTTCCACCCCGAGAGCATCGCGTCCGAGAACGGCCATGCGCTGCTGCAGAACTTTCTCAACCTCGCCCGCGATTTCAACCTGAGGAAGGCCGCGTGATGGACCTCAAGCAGGCTCTCAACAAGATCGCCTCCCGGCAGGACCTCACCGGCTCCGAGATGCGCGAGGTGATGACGACGATCATGAACGGGGAAGCGACCCCGAGCCAGATCGGCGCCTTCCTCATGGGCATGCGGGTCAAAGGGGAAACTGTCGGCGAGATCGCCGCGGCGGTGTCGATCCTGCGCGAGAAGATGGTGCCGGTCGAGGTCGACGAGCCGGAGGGCACGATCGACATCGTCGGCACGGGCGGAGACGGCGCGGAAACGCTGAACATCTCGACGGCGACCTCGATTGTCGTGGCGGCGGCCGGCGTGCCGGTGGCCAAGCACGGCAACCGCGCGCTGAGCTCCCGATCCGGGGCGTCGGACGTGCTGCAGGCCCTCGGGATCAAGACCGATATCGGTCCCGAAAAGATCAGCCAGTGCATCCGCGAGGCCGGCATCGGCTTCATGTTCGCCCCGGCCCATCACCCGGCCATGAAGCATGTCGGCCCGACCCGCATGGAAATGGGCACGCGTACCATGTTCAACCTGCTCGGCCCGCAATCCAACCCGGCGGGGGCGAGGCGCTACATGCTCGGCGTCTACGACAAGCGCTGGGTCGAACCGGTCGCCGCGGCACTGCTCGCCAATCGCGCGATCTCCGCCTGGGTGGTGCACGGGGCGGACGGCATCGACGAACTGTCGACAACCGGCCCGAGCTTCGTGGCCTCGATCAAGGGGGGCAACCTGACCAGTTTCGAAGTCACCCCGGAGGATGCCGGCCTGCCGCGCGCGACGCTCGCCGAACTGAAGGGCGCCGACCCCGCCTACAATGCCGGACGCCTGCGCGGACTGCTGGACGGGGTCAAGGACCCCTATCGCGACATCGTGCTGTTCAATGCCGCAGCCGCCCTCATCGTCGCCGGACGGGCCGACACGCTGAAGCTCGGAGTCCAGCTCGCCGGGCGCGAGATCGACTCGGGCCGCGCCAAGGCGACGCTCGACAAGCTCATCTCGATTTCGAACAGTTGACAGATGGCCGACATCCTTTCCCAGATCGAAGTCTACAAGCGCGAGGAAATCGCGGCCGCCAAGACGCTCAAGCCCTGGAACGAGGTGGTGGCCGAGGCGCATGACGCGCCGCCGGTGCGGCGTTTCCTGTCGGCGCTCAAGGCGAAGCGCGACGAGGGTAGCTTCGCGCTGATCGCCGAGGTGAAGAAGGCCAGCCCGTCCAAGGGCCTCATCCGCGCCGACTTCAACCCGGCGCAGATTGCGCGGGCCTATGAGTTGGGCGGGGCGGCGTGCCTGTCGGTGCTGACCGATCGCCCGAGCTTCCAGGGGGCGGCGAGCTACCTCATCGAGGCCCGCAACGCCACCCGCCTGCCGGTCCTGCGCAAGGACTTCCTGTTCGAGACCTACCAGGTGGCGGAGAGCCGCGCCTGGGGAGCCGACTGCATCCTCATCATCCTCGCGGCGGTCACCGACGACACCGCGCGCTACCTGCTGGACGCCGCCGAGGAGTGGCGCATGGATGCCCTGGTCGAGGTCCACGACCAGATCGAGCTCGACCGCGCCCTCGGGCTGGGCGCCGAGTTCATCGGCATCAACAACCGCAACCTGCGGACCTTCGAGACGACGCTCAAGACCTCCGTCGACCTGGCGGGGGGCATACCGGGAGGGGTGCACCTCGTATCCGAGAGCGGCATCAACACCCACGCCGACATGCTGCGGCTCGAGGCCGCCGGCATCGGGACCTTCCTCGTCGGCGAGAGCCTGATGCGCCAGGACGATGTCACGGCGGCCACCGTCCGGCTGCTGCGGGGGTGAAATGGCGCTGACCCACCTCAACCAGCGTGGAGAGGCGCATATCGTCGACATCGGCGAGAAGCCGGCGACGCGGCGACGCGCCGTTGCGTCGGCCCGGCTGGAGGCGAGGCCCGAGACGATCGGGCTCATCCTCGGCGGTGAACTGAAGAAGGGCGACGCGCTGGCCGTCGCGCGGGTCGCCGGCATCATGGCGGCCAAGAGGACCGCCGAGTTGATTCCGCTCTGCCATCCCATTCCCCTGACGAGCGTCAGCGTCGACATCGCGCGCGACGGCGACGATCTGCTGGTGCGGGCCACGGCCGAGACCCACGCGCCGACCGGAGTCGAGATGGAGGCGATGACCGCTGCCGCCGTGGCGGCCCTGACGCTCTACGACATGGCCAAGTCGCACGACCGGGCGATGCGCGTGCGCGACGTGCAGCTCGAGGAGAAATCCGGCGGCAAATCGGGTGACTTCCGGCGATGATCCCGGTCGAAGAGGCCATCGCACGCATCTTTGCCAAGCTCCCCGCGCTCGGGACCGAGGCGGTTCCCCTGGCAAGGGCGCACCGGCGCGTCCTTGCTGCGCCGCTGGTCGCGACGCACAGCCAGCCTCCGTTCGACGCCAGCGCCATGGACGGCTATGCCGTGCGGGCCGCCGAGGTGGCCCCCGGCCGACCGCTGAAGCTCGCCGGTACCTCGCAGGCGGGCGCGCGCTTCGTGGGCATGATGGAGCACGGCCAGTGCGTGCGGATCTTCACCGGCGCCCCGCTGCCGATCGGCGCCGATGCGGTGATCATGCAGGAAGAGGCTTCCGCCAAGGGCAACCAGATCTCGTTCGAGCGCACCCCGCAACCGGGCCAATCGGTGCGCCAGCAGGGGTTCGACTTCCGCCGCGGCGCCGAGCTGCTGGCAGCAGGTGTCGCGCTCACCCCGGCCATGCTCGGCCTTGCCGCCTCGGCGAACTGCCCGACCCTCACCGTCACGCGCCGCCCGCGGATCGCCATTGTCGCGACCGGCGACGAGCTGGTGGCTCCCGGCACGATGCCGGGACCGGACCAGATCATCGCCTCCAACAGCGTCGGCCTGATCGCCCTGCTCACGCCGTTCGCCGAGAAGGTCATCGATCTCGGGATCGTGCCGGACGACAAGCAGCGCCTCGAGAGTGTCCTGCTCGGCGCCTTCGACATGGGAATCGACGTGCTGATCACCACTGGCGGCGCCAGCGTGGGCGAGCGCGACTATGTCCAGGAGGTGCTCCGGGACCTCGGCGTGGCACTCGATTTCTGGAAGCTCCGGATGCGTCCGGGCAAGCCGCTGATGTTCGGGACGCGCGGCAGGACCCTGGTGTTCGGGCTGCCGGGCAACCCGGTGTCCGCCATGGTCACGGCAACGGTGGTCCTCAAGCCCGCGCTGCGGGCGCTGACCGGGCATGCCGATCCGTTCTGGCCCCGCTTCGGCGTCCCCACCCTGCTCGGCCTGCCGCCTAATGGACCGCGCCGGCACTTTATGCGCGGCTCGCTGAGCCGGAACGACATCGGCTTCCTGCAGGTGACCCCGATCTTCGAGACCGACAGCAGCCACGGCACGTCGCTGGCCCTGGCCGACGTCCTGATCATCCAGCGCGAGGACGACCCAGGGAGCCCTCCCGGGGAAATCGTCGAGATCATCCCGCTCAACTGGGGCTAGGTCGAGGCGGCAGCGCACCACATCACCTACGCGACCGGCGCGTTTCGCCGATCGGCCGAGGAACTGGCGCGCAGCATGGCGACCTACGGGATCGCCACCCGCATCATCACGCCGGAGGATGCAGGACTGCGTGCGTTGCGGCGGCAACATCCCGAGATCATGAGGGTGAAGCGCGGAGCCGGCTACTGGCTGTGGAAGCCGTACCTGATCGGCCGGACGCTGGCCGCGCTGCCCGACGGGGCGATCCTGCTCTATACCGACGCCGCACTCACGGCGGTCAGCGATCCGGCCCCGCTGCTCTCCCTCGCATCGACCGACAACCCGATCGTGCTGTTCGAGCAGGGGCGGCCGGTGGGGGCTCCTCCGCCCCAGCCGATCGGCGAATGGACGTCCCGACGCTGCCTCAGGCTGCTGGATGCCGACACCGACGAGGTGCGGGCCGCCCCGATTCTCACCGCCGGCTACCAACTCTATGCGGCAAGCGACCGATCGAGGGCGTTCGTTGCCGAATGGCTGCGCTGCTGCACGATCCCGGGCGTGCTGGCCGACGACCCGGATGGTTCGGCCGAGCCGACGGGGTTTCGTTCGCATCGGCACGACCAGTCGGTGCTCAGCGTTCTCGCCCACCGCCACGGACTCGGGCTGTTCCAGGACCCGAGCCAGTATGGATGGCGCTTTCCGGGCGAGCCCTTCGGGCAGGTATTCGACCTTCACCGCCGGCGCACGCGATCGCTCGGCGCGCGCCTCCGCGGCGCCATACGCAGGCTGCAGCGCCGCCGCCAGGCCGCTGAGTAGGCGCTAACCCGATCTTTACCTCGCTGTTGCAGAACATAACTGGAACAGATACACATTGTTCAGCCTTTGTTCCGATTCTCCAGCGGGGCCGCCATGCTGACGCGCAAACAACACGAACTGCTCATGTTCATTCATGAGAGGATGAAGGAATCGGGGATCCCGCCGTCCTTCGACGAGATGAAGGATGCGCTCGACCTGCGGAGCAAGTCCGGCATTCACCGCCTGATCACGGCGCTCGAGGAGCGCGGGTTCATCCGCCGCTTGCCGAACCGGGCCAGGGCCCTCGAGGTAATCAAGCTGCCAGACTCGATGAACCCGTCGCTCGGGGGACGCAAGGCCCGCTTCGAGCCCAGTGTGATCGAGGGGAACCTCGGCAGGGTTGCCGCGCCGCCGGCCCGCGCGCCGGCCGCCGCCTCCGACGGGGCTCGCTTCGTGACCATCCCGGTGATGGGCCGGATTGCCGCCGGTACGCCGATCGAGGCCATTCAGTCGCACAGCCACACGATCACCGTGCCACCGGAGATGCTGGGGCCGGGCGAGCATTACGCGCTGGAGGTCCGCGGGGACTCGATGATCGAGGCGGGGATCTTCGACGGCGACACGGTGCTGATCAAGAAGCAGGATGCCGCGAGCACCGGGGAGATCGTCGTGGCGCTGGTCGACGACCAGGAAGCGACGCTGAAGCGGCTGCGCCGCCGCGGCAACTCGGTTGCGCTCGAGGCCGCCAACCCCGCCTACGAGACCCGGATCTTCCCGCCTGACCGGGTGAAGGTGCAGGGCCGGCTGGTGGGCCTGCTGCGGAAGTACTGAGCACCCCATCCAAGTTTTCACTGCCCTGGGCCGGCTGCCCCGCCGGCCCTTTTTTCTTTGAATGCTGGACGCTTCGAGGCAGAATCCCCCTAGGGGTCGTCCGGCAAAAACGTTAGGGTCCGCCCCGGTCGGGACGGGCGTACGGGAGAAGCCGTTGGCATCACAGATCGATTGGGTGGCCGTCGACTGGGGAACGTCGAACCTGCGCGCCTGGGCCCTGGATTCGGCCGGTGCAGTGGTTGCGTCGCGGTCCTCCCCTGACGGGATGAGCCGGTTGTCGCGGGAGCAGTATCCGGGGATCCTCGCCAGCCTGCTGGCGGATGTCGCGGTGTCGGCCGACGTGCTGATCTGCGGCATGGCCGGCGCCCGACAGGGGTGGATCGAGGCCCCCTATATCGATGCTCCCGCCGACCTGACGACGCTCGAGCGGGGCGCCGTGGCTCCCGAAATGCCGGACGACCGGCTTCGCCCGCGCATCCTGCCGGGCGTCTGCCAGCGCGACATCGGCGCCGAGGACGTGATGCGCGGCGAGGAGACGCAACTGCTCGGTCTGGCGGCCCTGCTGCCCGGGTTCGAGGGGCTGGTCGTCATGCCCGGCACGCACAGCAAGTGGGCGCACCTGTCCGGCACCCGGCTCGAGCGCTTTTCCAGTGCCATGACGGGTGAACTGTTCGACCTGCTGAAGACCCACTCGGTGCTGCGCCACTCGCTTGGCGGCGACCTCGAGGGCGAGGACCGCGAGGTCGGGTTCGAAGCCGGCCTCGATCTGGGCCTCGACCGGCCGCAGCGATTGACGGCAACGCTGTTCAAGGTGCGCGCCGGGGCGCTGCTCTCCGACCGCAGTCCGGCCTGGTGTGCCGGCTTCCTGTCCGGGCTGCTGATCGGAGCCGAGATCGGGGGACAACGCGACTGGGTGCCGGGCGTCGGTCAGGTGCCGCTGGTGGGCAGCGTATCGTTGTGCGCCCTCTATCAGCAGGCGTTCGCCAGACTCGGCATCGATACGCGCATCTTTGACGCCACGGACGCCACGCTGGCCGGCCTGCAGGCCGCAAGACGAGGATAGCTCATGGCCCATCGCCATCTCATCGCCATCCTGCGGGGGATCACCCCGACTGAGGTGTTCGACGTCTGCCACGAACTGGTGGCGGCGGGCATCACGCTGATCGAGGTGCCGCTCAACTCGCCGGACGCGCTGCGTTCGATCGAGAGGGCGGCGCGCGGTTTCGACGGCCGCGCGCTGATCGGCGCGGGAACGGTACTGAGCCGCACCGAGGTGGGCGAGGTCGCCGACGCCGGGGGGCGGTTCGTCGTCTCGCCCGACACCAATCCGGTGGTGATCGCGGCAACGCTGGAGCGTGGCCTCGCCTCCTATCCGGGTGTGTTCACGCCCAGCGAGGCCTTCTCGGCGATCCGCGCCGGCGCGACCGGGCTCAAGTTCTTCCCCGCCGAGGTCCTCGGCCCGAGGGGAATCAAGGCCATGAAGGCGGTGCTGCCGGCCGGCATGCCGCTTTACGCCGTGGGGGGCGCCAACCCCGACAATTTCGGCGAGTATTTTGCCGCCGGGTGCGCCGGCTTCGGGCTCGGCACCTACCTGTACAAGCCAGGCATGACGGCGGGCGACGTGGCCCAGCGGGCGCAACTCGCCGTCGCGGCCTATGATCACGGAGTGAGCCGATGAACCGCAAGGCGGAACTGTTCGTTGACTGCCGCTGTGAACTCGGCGAGGGCCCCTTCTGGCACCCCCTGCTGGGGCGGCTGTTCTGGTTCGACATTCTCAACCAGACCATGCTGAGCGCCAACGATGCCGGACACATCGTCGATCGCATCACCTTCAAGGACACGGTCAGCGCTGCCGCCGTGATCGACGAGAATGCCCTCGCCGTGACGCAGTCGGGCACCTTGCTCCGCTACGACTTCCGCACCGATACGTCATCGCCCATCGTCGAGGTCGAGGCCGACATTCCCGGCAATCGCACCAACGACAGCCGGGTCGACCGCGCCGGTGGCTTCTGGATCGGCACGATGGGCCGGCGTGCGGAGCATGGTGTGGGAAATGTCTATCACTACCGTGCCGGTGTGCTGAACCGGATCATCTCTGGGATCACCATCCCGAACTCGATCTGCTTCTCCCCGGACGGGCGCACGGCCTATTTCACCGATGCCGGTGCGATGATCAAGAAATGCTCCGTCGATCCCGAAACCGGCATGCCGATCGGCGACTGGGAGGACTTCTTTGCGATCGAGGGGATAGGCGGTGCCGACGGATCGGTGGTCGATTCCGAAGGGTTCGTCTGGAACGCCCGGTGGAACGGCAGCGCCGTGCTGCGCATCTCGCCCGACGGCAGGCTCGATCGGGTGGTGGATGTGCCGGTGAGCCGCGTATCCTGCCCGGCCTTCGGCGGCAAGGACTACAAGACGCTGTTCCTCACCACGGCGCGCGAGCACATGACACCGGAAGAACTCGAGCGCGAACCGCAGGCCGGCAGCATCTTCGCCATCGAAGTCGACGTACCGGGCATTCCGGAGCCGGCCATCCGCCTCTAGGCGCACGCCAGATGGTGTATCCGCGCTAACCATGACTGTGGCAATTGCGGGGCAGCTATTTCGGCACGCGCCATGGGCGGTCAATCGGGGGAATGGCCGGCCGGACCTCGAACTCCCCGCGCCCGGCGCGCCAGCGCAGCCAGTGCGCGCCGCCCCTTGCCAGGGCCGGGGCATCGATGACGACCTTCGCTCCGCAGTCGCTCGGCGCGGCGCGGCGTGAGACAACGAGGTCGGCGAGTGGACAATCCTCGTAGAAGCCGGCCGGATCCTTCACCACCGCGACGGTGAAGCCGACGGGGCTGCGGCCGAAGCAGCCGATCGAATCGCAGGCCAGCAACTGGGTGCTGCCCAGCGATTCCGCGTAGGTCTCGCGCCAGATATCGACGGCGAAGCTGTCCGACTTGCCCATCACCAGCCCAAGCCCCGCGCCGTCGCGCACGGCAAGGGCCTGCGTCGTATCGGCGACAAGGACATCCGGAGGCCCGTCAATGGCCAGAACAAGCACCGCCAGCGGCAGCAGCGCAGGCGCGATCAGGCGATGCCAGGTCTCGAAGAAGGCAAACCAGGCCATCGCCACCAGCCCAAGGCCAATGGCCCCGGGTCCCAGCAACGGGCTGAAGTCGATGCCGGCACTCCATTGCGAGATGACGAGCGAAACATCGAGCATGCGATCGATCGACCAGCCCATGGCGACAAGCGGCACGGCCTCGAGGCCGAAGGGCATGGCAAGGGTCGCCAGCAACGCGGCCGGCATCGTGACGAAGCCGATCAGCGGCAGGGAGAAGAGATTGCCCAGAATGCCGAGCGGCGATGTCTGCTGGAAATGGTAGATGGAGAAGAGCAGCGTGGCGGCGCCGGCGACGAAGCTGGTGGCCACGATGCCGCCCAGGTAGCCGAACACGCGCCGACCGATCGAGGAGTCGTTCGCCTGCCGCGCGCCGAGCATCTCCCAGGCGCCGATCAAGGCGACGACAGCGGCAAAGGACAGCTGAAAGCTCGGGCGAAACACGCTCGCCGGATCGGTCAGGATCACCACCAGCGCCGCAATGGCGACGTTGCGCATCGTCAATGCCCGCCGTCCGAACACCACGGCACCGAGGACCAGGAGGATCATGATGGTGGCACGCTGCGCCGCGACGTTGCCGCCGGATATGGCGAAATAGGCGAGCGCGGCGGCGATGGCCCCGATGGCGGCGACGCGCTTGATGGACACCAACCTGTCGAGGGTGCTCCACGGCGCGAGACCGGCGCGCAACAGGGTCATGACCAGCATGGCGACCATCGTCAGGTGCAGACCCGAGACCGACAGCACGTGTGCCAGGCCCGCCGCGGCCATGCTTTCCCGCGCCGCCTCTTCGACTTCGCCCTGATCGCCGGTGATCAGGGCTCTCGCAATCCCGGCGGCCGGCTGTGCCAGCACGGCATCGATACGGGAGGAGATGCCACCGCGGACGGCATCGACGACCCATCTCGGATCGGTCGGCGCTCCCGCCTCCAGCCGATCGATGGCCCCGGTGGTGGTTCCATAGGCCCCGACGCCGTCGAAGAAGGCGTGGAACTGCGTATCGAAGCCGTTGGGCAGGACCGGACCGGGGACTTCGTAGAAGCGAACCGGGGCCCGCAGGATGTCGCCGGGCGCGAGCGCTTCCGCCGAAGCGATGACGACGCGGGCGCGCCGCACCGGCAGGGGACGGGCATCGTCAACCGGCCGGATGGCGGAGACGACGGCACGCGTCCCATCCTCCGCCCTGGACAGCACTTCGTCGATCCGCATCTCGTAGGCGCCATAGACCGGCCTTGCGAGCATGGGCGTGCCGGACAGGGCGCCGTGAAGGGCCAGGAGCGAGAAGCCGACCCAGAACGCGGCGCCGACAATGCCCATCCGCAGGAGCAGCAGGGACCTGGCCACAAGCGGCAGGGCGACGAGTACAAGTCCGGCCACGGCGGCCAGCAGCGTCGGGTCCGGCGCCGTCGGCGGCAGCAGCGAGACGATGAGCCCAAGGATGACGACGAATGGCAGCAGTATGAAGAGACGCCGGTGCTCCAGCGCTGCCGCCAGAGCCCGGAGCAATCCGAAACGGCGCCCCGGGGCGCTCCGCAGCGGCAGGGGCCGGGAAGCAGGACGGGGCGCGAGGGCGCCTCGATCGATGTCCACCAGTTCGGCGACCACCCGGTGCCTCCGCCTGTGTGCAGACCATGCTATACGCCGCCGACATCGAGAGCCAGCACGCTTGCAACTGGCCGCACTGGTGCTTACACACCGGCCAGTACCCTTGCAGCTCTCAGAAATCCCGGCATGGCCCAGAACGTCGTCACACGCTTCGCCCCCTCCCCGACCGGCTACCTGCACATCGGTGGCGCGCGCACGGCATTGTTCAACTGGGCCTTCGCGCGCAATACCGGCGGCAAGATGCTGCTGCGCATCGAGGATACCGATCGGGAGCGCTCGACCGAAGGCGCCGTCAAGGCCATCTTCGAGGGTCTCAAGTGGCTTGGCCTCGACTGGGACGGCGAGCCCTTCATGCAGTTCAGCCGCGCGGCCCGCCATGCCGAGATCGCGGCGGAACTGCTGGCCCGCGGACAAGCCTATTACTGCTATTGCTCGCCGGAAGAACTGGCGGAAATGCGCGAGACGGCCCGGGCCAACGGCCTGCCGCCGAGGTACAACGGCTACTGGCGCGACCGAGATCCGGCCGAGGCGCCAAAGGGCGTGGCGCCGGTCATTCGGATCAAGGCGCCGCAGTCGGGTGAGATCCGCGTCCAGGACCACGTGCAGGGCGAGGTCGTGTTCAAGGCCGAGAACCTCGACGATTTCATCATCCTGCGCTCGGATGGTACGCCGACCTACATGCTGGCGGTGGTGGTGGACGACCACGACATGGGGGTGACCCATATCATCCGCGGCGACGACCACCTGACTAATGCGGCGCGCCAGATCGTCATCTACAACGGCATGGGCTGGGGCGTGCCGGAGATGGCGCACATCCCGCTGATCCACGGACCGGACGGGGCCAAGCTGTCGAAGCGGCACGGCGCGCTGGGCGTCGAGGCCTACCGGCAGATGGGCTACCTGCCCGAGGCGCTGCGCAACTACCTGGCCCGCCTGGGCTGGAGTCACGGCGACGACGAGATCTTCTCGACCAACCAGATGGTCGGGTGGTTCAGCCTCGACGCGCTGAACAAGGGCGCGGCGCGCTTCGACTTCGTCAAGCTCGAGAACATCAACGGCCACTATATCCGCGAGGCAAGGCCCGAGCGCCTTTACCAGGTGATGCTGGAGACCGCCGGCGAGGTCGGACGACTGGCGGACGCCGACGGCCTGCGCGCCAACGAGAAGACGGTGCTCGCCGCCCTGCCCGAGCTGCAGCCACGCGCCAAGACCGTGCTCGAACTGATCGACCTGGCCCAGTTCATCTATGTGCAGCGACCATTGCCGATCGACGAGGCCGCCGCCGGCCAGCTCACCGTCGATGCCCGCGCCAGTATCGGCGCCTTCATCGAAGTGCTGCGAGGCCTCAACGACTGGACAGTCGCGGCGATCGATGCGGCGGCCCGCGAGTTTGCCGAGGCGCGCGGACTGAAGCTGGGCAAGGTGGCACAGCCGCTGCGCGCCGCATTGACCGGGCGCACCGTTTCGCCCGGCATCTTCGAGGTAATGGTGCTGATCGGGCGCGACGAGACCCTGGCGCGCCTCGCGGATCAGTCGAATTGAGTATGGCCGGGAGGCCCGGTTAGGTCAGCGCTGTTCACCCATTGGTTGCGGATGGGTGGCAAATAGGCTACCCAGTCGGACGGCCACAAAACGAGCAAAACGGCCTGCCCGCCGCCTCTCTGCGGGCACTTGGCCGCAGAGGAGAGTGCACATGAGCGATACCGTCGCCAAACTCACCATCGGGGACAAGACCTTTGAGTTCCCGGTGCTGTCCGGCTCCGTGGGCCCCGACGTGATCGACATTCGTTCGCTCTACGCCAAGACCGGCCTGTTCACCTACGACCCGGGCTTCACCTCGACCGCCGCCACCGACAGCGCCATCACCTACATCGATGGCGACAAGGGCGAGCTCATGTATCGCGGCTACCCCATCGAGCAACTGGCGGACAAGAGCCACTACCTGGAGGTCTGCTACCTGCTGCTCTACGGGGAGCTTCCGGACAAGGCGAAGCTCGCCGACTTCGAGAACCGCGTCACGCGCCACACGATGGTGCACGAGCAGATGCACTTCTTCTACCGCGGCTTCCGCCGCGATGCGCACCCGATGGCGGTGGTGTGCGGCGTGGTGGGCGCCATGGCCGCCTTCTACCACGACTCGATCGACATCACCGATCCGCAACAGCGCGAGATCGCCTCGATCCGGATGATCGCCAAGATCCCGACCATCGTTGCCATGGCGTACAAGTACTCGGTCGGCCAGCCGTTCGTGTATCCGCGCAACGACCTCGACTACGCCTCGAACTTCCTCCACATGTGCTTCTCGGTACCGGCCGAGCCCTATGTGGTGAACCCCACCATCGCCCGCGCGATGGACCTGATTTTCACGCTGCACGCCGACCACGAACAGAACGCCTCGACCTCGACGGTGCGCCTCGCGGGCTCCTCGGACGCCAACCCCTTCGCCTGCATCGCGGCCGGTGTCGCGTGCCTCTGGGGGCCGGCGCATGGCGGAGCCAACGAGGCGGCGCTCAACATGCTCAAGGAGATCGGTACGCCCGACAAGATCCCCGAGTTCATCGCCCGGGTGAAGGACAAGTCGAGCGGGGTGCGGCTCATGGGCTTCGGCCACCGCGTCTACAAGAACTACGATCCCCGCGCCAAGGTGATGCAGCAGACCGCCAGGTCGGTGCTCGACCTGATGGGTGTCGAGAACAACCCGCTGCTGCAGGTGGCCCAGGAGCTCGAGCGGATCGCCCTCACGGACGAGTACTTCGTCAGCCGCAAGCTCTATCCCAATGTCGACTTCTACTCGGGGATCATCCTCGAGGCGATCGGCTTCCCGACCTCGATGTTCACGGCGATCTTCGCGCTCAGCCGCACGGTCGGCTGGATCGCGCAGTGGAAGGAGATGATCGGCGACCCGCAGAAGAAGATCGGGCGGCCGCGCCAGCTCTACAACGGCGCGCCGACGCGCGACTACGAGCCGATCGAGCGGCGCTGAGCCGCACAGGCGAGAACCCGCGTGGCGGGATCTTCAAGGGGCGCCTCGGGCGCCCCTTTTTCCATCGCGGCCCTGATGGTGCGAAACGCCTCGAGCTGTGCCGCGACGGCGTCGGGACGATCGAGCAGCCGTGCCAGCGACGGCCCCACCCGGCCCGCCTCGGCGGCGCCGGCGAACAGCAGTTCCGGGACGATGCCGCTGCCGGCGATGATGTTGGGTAGACCGACATGCGGCAGGTTCGGCGCGCTGGTGAAGCGTCGGGCCTGGCCGCGATCGCCCACATAGGTCACCACCATGGGCACGCCGGCCAGCGCCAGTTCCAGCGTGATCGTGCCGCTGACGGCGAGTGCGGCAACGGCAGAGCCGAGGGCAGCGCCCCGCGCGGAGCCGGTCACGATGGAGGCGCGCACCGGCCAGTTGGCCGTCTCCGCCTCGAGCCGCTGCACCAGGTGCGGCAGTGTCGGCACGACAAACCCCGTCACGCGCGGATGCCCGCGCAGGGCCTCCACCGCCTCGCGCATGAGGACCAAGTGGCGACGCAGCTCGCCTTCCCGACTTCCCGGCAGAAGCAGCAGCGGCCCACGCTCCGGCTGTCGGTCGCGCATCGCGCTGCCCCGGACTGCCGGATGCCCGACATAATGGGTCGGCGGGCCGCCCAGCTCGCGCATCACGCGCGGCTCGAACGGCAGCACGGCGAGAACCTCGTCAAAGAGCGGACGCAGTTCCCCGGCCCGCTCCGGCCGCCAGGCCCAGACGCTGGGAGCGACATAGAGCAGCATCGGCAGGTTGCTAGCGCGCCGCCGCACACGGCGCGCGACGGTGGCGGAGAAGACCTGGGAATCGATCAACACCACCGCGTCGGCGTCGCTCGCGAGGATGGCCTGCGCCGTCTGCCGGGCACGCCAGAGGAGCAGTGGCAGGCGCATCACGACGTCGGACCAGCCCATCACCGACAGGTCAGCCATCGGGTAGAGCGGCGACAGGCCCTCCGAGACCAGCTCAGGCCCGCCGACACCGATCAGCTCGAGCGGGGTCCGCTGCTTCAGACGGTGCACCAGATCGGCCCCGATGCGATCGCCCGACGCCTCGCCGGCGAGGACAAAGAGCCGAAACGGCCTAGCCATCGAGGGCAACGACCGAGACCCCCGCCGCCGCCGCCCGCCGCCGCAGCTCGTCGATATCCAGAACGAGGGTGCGCCGCGCCTCGACGGCGATCAGGTCGATGCCTGCCGCCGCCGCGGCCGACACCGTGTCCGGACCAATCGTCGGCAGGTCGATCAGCAGCGGCTGCTGCGGCTTGGCGGCCTTGCCGAGCACCAGCGCGGCTTCCCCGAGCAGGCCCTCCGCGCGGTAGGCGCCGATCCGAATGAGCAGGGCATCGGTGCCGGCCACATCCTCAGCGGCGAGGAGGCGCGTGCCGGTGGTCACCGCCGCCTGTCCGAGATCGAGCCGGCCGACGGCACGTGCCGCATCGACGGCGAAGCGCGCGGCTGCCTCGCGGTGCCCGTCGAGGGGGGCGCCGGCAATCCTCCCGGCCGGCGCGAGAAGATGGGGCAGCAGTTCATGCGGCCCGACGAGGCGGGCCCCGGTGAGCCGCTGCAACTGTCCGGCAAGACCGGACAGGGCGACGTCGGTCGTGGCGGTCGAGCTGCCGCCCAGGGCGGCAGCTATCGCGCGGCGCTGCGCCTCGGGGATCGACACGGCACCGGCGAGGACCAGGTCGGTCGGCCCCTCCTCGCGGATCGCCCAGATGAGCGCGGCAGGGTCATCGATGCGGGCCGGGCGAACCCGCACGCCGGCCGGCAGCGCCAGGGGCGCCAGCGCGAACACGCACAGCTCGCTGCCGGCAGCCAAAGCCGCCTCGACGAGCAGACCGGGGAGTTGGCCCGCACCGGCGACGAGCGCGATGCGCCGAACAGTCATTCTTCGGACTGCATGTGGGCGGGCAGGCAGATGGCGCGATCCTTGGCGGAGGTGACGAAGGACACGATGTCCTGGACCAGGGGCTCGTCGCGGAACAGCGTCGCGGCATCCTCGACCCGCTCCTGAAGAGTGCCCTCGGTCGAGAAGATCATTCGGTACGCCGCTCGCAAGCCATGGATCGCCTCGCGGTCGAACCTGCGTCGCTTGAGACCGACGAGGTTGAGCCCCGCCAGGCGCGCACGGTTGCCGACCGCCATCCCGTAGGGAATGACGTCCGCGTCGATCATCGAGTGGGCGCCGACGAAGGCGTGGGCGCCGATCCGCACGAACTGATGCACGCCGCACATGCCGCCAAAGGCCACGTAGTCACCAATCTGGCAGTGGCCGGCAATGGCCACGTAGGCGGCGATGATCACGTTGTTGCCGATCCGGCAGTCGTGGGCCACGTGGGAATTGGTCTGCAGCAGGCAGTCGTTGCCGATGCGGGTTTCCATGCCGCCACCCTCGGTGCCGGGGCTCACGGTGACGTTCTCGCGAATCTGGCAGCGCTCGCCGATGACAAGGCGGCTCGGCTCGCCGCGATACTTCAGGTCCTGCGGCTGGTGACCGATCGAGGCGAATGGGAAAATCCTGGTCTGGGCGCCGACGCTGGTGTGGCCGGCGACGACGACATGCGAGAGCAGTTCCACGCCCTGCGCCAGCTGCACGTCGGGACCGACGTGACAGAAGGGTCCGATGGTGACGCCGTCCGCGATGCGCGCGCCCGCCTCGATGATGGCACTCGGGTGAACGCTGGCACGCATCACTTGCCGCTTGGGCTGACCATGGCGCCGACTTCGGCTTCGGCGATGACGACGCCATCGACGATCGCCTTGGCCTCGAACCACCC
>NZ_JAYRYM010000075.1:0-15472 GCF_041917035.1 Devosia sp.
GCCACCGGCTGCAGCGAGTCGCGGTCGAAATACTGGAACACCTGCGAGCCGTCGGCCAGCTCGACGGTGGCGCGGAAGTTGCCGTTCCAGCCGTCATTGGCGTCGACCGCGTTGATGCCCTTGTACTGCAGCTGGGTGACGTACCAGTCCGCGTCGAAGTCGGCGCTGTCGGCGGCGAGCGCCGGTGCGGCGACGCCGCCGGCAATCACGAGGGCGAGGGCGAGGGAGGAGAGCTTGTTCATGTCGAATGTCCCTTTCGTTGCTTGGACAGTTGCCAGATCGGGCTGCGCCGACCGGCCGGCAAGGGATCGAATCCGCGCTTGAGGGACTTGAAATTCGTCAATTGGTAGTGAGGGTTACGCCGGGGTAGGCGAGTTCCGCGGAGGAAACCCACCGGCTTCCGCCGGGGGTAAGGGGCAGAAAGGAAACCATCGGCGGCGCGCCGCTTTGCGCCCGCTTTCACCCGCCGTAAAGGCGTCGCAAGCGGGGCGCCGGCAGTCCCGGCGCCCCTCGATCGCTGCCGCAGGGGGAGGCCGGTGCACGGCGGCGTGATCGTCGTGAAATATCGGTAAGGTCGCTGCCCCCCCGGCTTCGCTCCCGGTCGGACGAGCGGCCGCGGGCGGAGGCGACAGGTGCCGCTCCGCCGCCCCGGCTCAGTAGCGCCGCGGGCCCTCGGGCGTGTTGGCGACGATCGCCTCGATCCGCGCCATCACCTCGGGGGTCATCTTCGCCTTGTGCTTGAGCGCCTCGAGATTGTCCTTGAGCTGGCTCAGCCTCGAGGCGCCGAGGATCACCGTCGAGACGTTCGGGTTGGCATTGCACCAGAGCAGCGCCATGTGGTGGATCGGCAGGCCGACTTCGTCGGCGAGCTTTGCGAGCTTCTTCACCTTGGCCAGTTCGTCGCGGCCCTTGTCGCTGTCGAGCCGGGCCTTCAGCCATTCGTAGCCGGGCAGGTTCATCCGGCTGTCGGCCGGAATGCCGTCATTGTACTTGCCGGTGAGAATGCCCGAGGCGAGCGGCGACCAGATCGTGGTGCCGAGCCCGAACAGGCTGTAGAGCGGCAGGAACTCGGCCTCCACCTTCTCGCGCCGGAACAGGTTGTATTCCGGCTGCTCCATCGTGGGCGGGGTGAGCCCATACTGCCGGGCCACCGCATAGGCCTCGGTCAGCTGCTGCGCCGTCCATTCCGAGGTGCCCCAGTAGATCACCTTGCCCTGGACGACGAGGTTGTGCATGGCGCGCACCGTCTCCTCGATCGGGGTGTCGAGGTCGGGGCGGTGGCAGAAATAGAGATCGAGATAGTCGACCTGCAGGCGCTTCAACGCGTCGTTGCAGGCATCGGCGACGTGCTTGGCGCTCAGCCCCTTCTGCATCGGCTTCTTGCCGTTGCCGCCGAAATACACCTTGGAGGAGACCGCATAGCTGTCGCGCGCCCAGCCGAGCTGCTTCAGCGCCTCGCCCATCACCCGCTCGGCATTGCCCGTCTCGTAGCCCTCGGCATTGTCGAAGAAGTTGATGCCGTTGTCGTAGGCATGGGCCATGATCGATTGGGCGGCGTCCTCGCCCACCTGCTTGGCGAAGGTCACCCAGGCGCCAAAGGAGAATTCGCTGACCCTGAGGCCAGCCTTGCCGAGGCGGCGGTAGTCCATAGCTGTGATGTCCGTGATTTGAGTCGTCGGGAGAACGTTAATCTATCGGTCCTTGCCGATAGAGGGAAGGGCCGTCGCCCCTCAGCCCCTCAGAACAGCACCACGCTGCGAATGCTCTCGCCGTGGTGCAACAGGTCGAAGCCCTTGTTGATGTCCTCGAGCCGCAGCGTGTGGGTGATCATCGGATCGATCTCGATCTTGCCGCCCATGTACCAGTCGACCATCTTCGGCACGTCGGTCCGGCCCCGCGCGCCGCCGAAGGCGGTGCCCATCCAAGTGCGGCCGGTGACCAGCTGGAACGGCCGGGTCGCGATCTCCTGGCCGGCGCCGGCCACCCCGATCACCACCGACTTGCCCCAGCCGCGGTGGCTCGCCTCCAGCGCCTGGCGCATCACCGTGGTGTTGCCGGTGCAGTCGAAGGTGTAGTCGGCCCCGCCGATCTGGTCGGCGCCCCGCTTGGTGAGGTTGACGAGGTAGGGGACGATGTCGCCCTCGATCTCCCTGGGGTTGACGAAGTGCGTCATGCCGAAGCGCTCGCCCCACTGGCGCTTGTCGTTGTTGATGTCGACGCCGATGATCATGTCGGCCCCGGCGAGCCGCAGCCCCTGGATGACGTTGAGCCCGATGCCGCCGAGCCCGAACACCACGGCAGTGGCGCCGGCCTCGACCCGGGCGGTGTTGAGCACCGCGCCGACCCCGGTGGTCACCCCGCAGCCGATATAGAAGACCTTGTCGAACGGCGCCTTCGGATCGATCTTGGCCAGCGCGATCTCGGGCAGCACGGTGTGGTTCGAAAAGGTCGAGCAGCCCATGTAGTGATAGATCGTCTGGCCCTTGTAGGAGAAGCGCGAGGTGCCGTCCGGCATCAGCCCCTTGCCCTGCGTGGCGCGGATCGCGGTGCACAGGTTGGTCTTGCGGCTGAGGCAGGAGGGGCACTCGCGGCATTCCGGCGTATAGAGCGGGATCACATGGTCGCCCGGCCTGAGGCTCGTCACCCCCGGCCCCACTTCCAGCACCACGCCGGCCCCCTCGTGCCCGAGGATCGAGGGGAACAGCCCCTCCGGGTCCGCCCCCGAGAGCGTGAACGCGTCGGTGTGGCAGATGCCGGTCGCCCGGATTTCGACCAGCACCTCTCCCGCCCGGGGTCCGTCGAGGTCGAGCTCGACGATCTCGAGAGGCTGTTTTGCCGCAAATGCCACGGCCGCGCGCGTCTTCATCACTCGATTCCCCGTTCCTTGCCGCGCACCATAGCGACTGCGTGCGCCCTGCCAAGGGGCGGGCGGGGGCCGGTTCAATGCCGTCCCTTGCTGCCGGGGCTTTACGCGGCCCCGCCCCGGTCCCTAGTTTCGCGGCATGGACAGGGAGGGCCGCGTGGACAATCGCTTCATCGCTTCGGACGGGATCGGGCTCGCCGTGCACGAGCTCGGCGGCGGTCCCGACGGCGTGCCGATCGTGCTGCAGCACGGCTTCAGCGCCACCACCCAGACCGAATGGGTCGATTGCGGCATCGCAGCCCGCCTCGACGGGCTCGGGCGGCGCGTGGTCGGGCTCGATGCGCGCGGTCACGGCGCCTCCGACAAGCCGCACCAGAGCCGCTTCTACGGCGAAGCGCGGATGGCGGCCGATATCCGCGAGCTCGCGACCCACCTCGGCTTTGCCCGCTACGATCTGGTCGGCTACTCGATGGGCGCGGTGATCGCGCTGCTCGTCGCCACCGACGAGCCGCGTCTGCGCCGGCTGGCCATCGGCGGCGTCGGCGAGGGGGTCGTCGCCTGCGGCGGCGTCGACCGGCGCGCCCTCGACAATCGCCTCCTCGCCGCCGCCATGCGCGCCGACGACATCTCGGGCTTTCCCGCCCATGTCCGGGGCTTCCGCACCGGGGCCGAGGCGCGCGGCAATGATTGCCTGGCGCTCGCGGCACATGCCGATGTCGTGCATGCGAGCCCGATCGCGCTCGATCGCATCGCCGTGCCGACCCTCTTGCTCGCCGGCGATGTCGATCCGCTTGCCGTGCGCCCCGAAATCCTCGCCGCCGCCATTCCTGGCGCCCGGCTGGTCCTCGTCCCCGGCGACCATGGCAGCGCCCGCACCGGCCCCGGCTTCGTCGCGGCGCTGGCCGGCTTCCTCGGCTGAGTTCGGCGCCGCTTGCGTTGGGCCGGCATCGGCGCTATATGACGGCCAACAACATCTCTGGCTCTAAAGCGAGAGTGGGTGCCTGGCGGGCCCCCGCTCTTTTTGTTTTCAAGGGACCCGACGCAAGACCATGGCGTTCGACCTCGGCGAAAAGCGCTACCTCAAGGAAACCGGCCTCGAGACCCGCATCGCGCGGATCGTCGAGCCGGTGGCCAACGACCTGGGCTACAGCCTCGTGCGGGTGAAGATCACCCAGGAAAACGGGCTGACGCTGCAGATCATGGCCGAGGATGGCAATGGCCGCTTCACCATCACCGACTGCGAGCGGCTCAGTAAGGAGATCTCGCCCGTCCTCGACGTCGAGGATCCGATCGATCGCGAGTACCATCTCGAGGTCTCCTCGCCGGGCATCGACCGGCCGCTGGTGCGGGCCCGCGATTTCCGCACCTACCTGGGGCACGAGGCGAAGGTCGAGCTCACCGATCTGATCGCCGGGCGCAAGCGCTTCCGCGGCGAGATCGTCGCCGTCGACGACGAGGCGGTGACCATCCGCCTGCCCGATGCCCCCAAGGGCACCGATCCCGACCACCGGCTGCCGCTGCAGCTGCTGGGCGAAGCCAAGCTGGTGATGACCGACGCGCTGATGAACATGGCGCGCACCGACCAGCAAGAATACCCGATCGACGATGACGACGAGATCGAGACCGTCGAACTGGGTGAACTCGACGCCACTGAGGAGACCAACTGACATGGCCGTTAGCGCGAACCGACTGGAGCTGCTCCAGATCGCCGATGCCGTAGCCCGCGAGAAGTCGATCGATCGCATGATCGTCATCGAGTCCATGCAGGACGCGATCGAGAAGGCGGCCAAGACCCGCTACGGCGCCGAGACCAATGTCCGCGCCGAGATCAACCCGCGCACCGGTGAACTGCGGCTGTGGCGCCTGCTCGAAGTGGTCGAGACCGTCGAGGAGTTCGGCCGGCAGATCGGGCTCAGGGACGCACAGGCGCGCAACGCCGCCGCCAAGCTCGGCGACTTCGTCACCGAGCCGCTGCCGCCCATCGAGTTCGGCCGCATCGCCGCGCAGTCGGCCAAGCAGGTGATCGTGCAGAAGGTGCGCGATGCCGAGCGCGATCGCATGTACGAGGAGTACATCAACCGCGTCGGCGAGATCGTCAACGGCACCGTCAAGCGTGTCGAATACGGCAATGTCATCGTCGACCTGGGGCGCGGCGAGGCCATCATCCGCCGCGACGAGCTGATCCCGCGCGAGATGTACCGCTACGGCGACCGCGTGCGCGCCTATATCTACGACGTGCGGCGCGAGCAGCGCGGGCCGCAGATCTTCCTCTCGCGCACGCATCCGCAGTTCATGGCCAAGCTGTTCATGCAGGAAGTGCCGGAAATCTACGACGGCATCATCACCATCCGCTCGATTGCCCGTGATCCGGGCAGCCGCGCCAAGATCGCCGTGACCAGCTCGGATTCCTCCATCGACCCGGTCGGCGCCTGCGTCGGCATGCGCGGCAGCCGCGTCCAGGCAGTGGTCGCCGAGCTGCAGGGCGAGAAGATCGACATCATCCCCTGGACCGAATCGATCGCCGACCTCGTCGTCTCGGCCCTGCAGCCGGCCGATGTCGCCAAGGTGGTGCTCGACGAGCAGGCCGAGCGCATCGAGGTGGTGGTGCCGGACGAGCAGCTCAGCCTCGCCATCGGCCGGCGCGGCCAGAACGTCCGCCTCGCCAGCCAGCTGATCGGCTGGGACATCGACATCCTCACCGAGGCCGAGGAGAGCGAGCGCCGCCAGAAGGAATTCTCCGAGCGCTCGGCGCTGTTCATGGAGGCCCTCGACGTCGACGAGATGGTGGCCCAGCTGCTCGCTTCGGAAGGCTTCTCCTCGGTCGAGGAACTGGCCTATATCGATGGCGGCGAGATCGCCTCGATCCAGGGCTTTGACGAGGAGACGGCGGCGGAAATCCAGAACCGCGCCACCGAGTACCTCGCTGCCATCGAGAAGGCCAACGACGACGAGCGGATCAAGCTCGGCGTTGCCGACGAGCTCTACGAGGTGCCCGGCCTCAACGCCGCCATGCTGGTCGCGCTCGGCAAGGAAGGCATCAAGACGGTCGAGGATTTCGCCGGCTGTGCCGCCGACGACCTCGTCGGCTGGACCGAGCGCAAGGACGGCGAGAGCAAGCGCTTCGACGGCACCTTCAAGGACTTCCCGGTGAGCCGCGAGGAGGCCGAGGACATGATCCTCGCCGCCCGCCTCAAGGCCGGCTGGATCACCGAGGCCGATCTCGCCACGCCCGAGGCGATGCCGGAAGAGGAGGGGGCGCCCGCGTAAGGGCGCTTCCCGGAGGCCGAGTTGCCGAGGCGAGACGAGACCGAACGGATGTGTGCGCTGACCCGCGAGGTCAGGGCGGTCGACGAGCTGATCCGCTTCGTCGTCTCGCCCGACGACGAGCTGGTCCCCGATACCGATGCCCGCGCCGAAGGGCGCGGCGTATGGGTGACGCTGGGCCTGCGCTCCGTGGCCGAGGCGCAGAAGCGGAAGGCCTTCGCCCGCAGCCTCAAGGCCGAGGTCAAGGTGCCGGACGACCTCGCCGGGTTGACGCGCCGGCGCCTCGAGGAGCGGCTGCTCAATGCCCTGGGCCTCGCCCGCAAGGCGGGTCAGCTGGTCACCGGGGCGACCAAGGTGAAGGCCGCCATCGAGGCGGGCGAGGTGGTGGCTCTGCTGACCGCCTCGGACGCGGCGGAAGACGGCCGAAACAAGCTCCTGGGCTCGCTCAGGGGCTACCAGAATGCGGCGCGCGAAGCCGGTCTCGACCCGCTTCCGGCGCGGCATTTCGAAATGCTCGATTCGGGGCAAATGGGTTTGGCACTCGGGATCGAAAATGTGATACATGCTGCGCTCACCAAGGGGGGTGCGGCCCAGGCGGCGGTGAAACGTGCCGAAAGACTGGCACGTTACATCGCCAACTAGATGGGCTATTTGAGCGGCGCGGCAGCGCTTCGCCGCCCCGCGGGCCCGGACCACAGGGATGAAGAGGCAGGCACCTTTGCGGTGCCCGCAATGCGAGTTTCGCAAGGAAGACGCGAGTTACATGGCTGATAACGACGACAAGCGCGACGATTCCGGTGCCGGCGGCAAGAAGACGCTGACACTCAAGGGTGCCCCCAGCCTCGGCGGGCGCCCCAACGTGGCACGTTCGTCCCGGAACACCGTGGTGGTCGAGAAGCGCACGCGCTTCGTGCCCCCCGGATCGCCGGGCGGCCATGCCCCGCGTCCGCCCAGCGCCCCCAGTGCACCGCCGGCCGCGGCGCGCCCCGCTTCCGGCGGCGGCCCCAGCCAGGGCAACCGATCCTCCTATGGCGGTCCGGGCGGCGGGTCGTCGCGTCCGCCGATGCGGCCCGGCCAGGGCGGCGCCCGTCCCTCGATGGGGCTGAGCGCCACCGAGGCCGATGCCCGGGCCCGCGCCCTGCGCGAGGCGGCCAGCCGTCAGGCCGAGGAACAGGCCCGCGCCGCCGCCGAGGAGGCCCGCCGCGCCGAGGAGGATGCGCGTCGCCGCGCCCTGCGCGAGGAAGCGCAGCGCGCCGAGGATGCCAAGCGCCGGGAAGTCGAAGGCCAGAAGGCGCTGGAAGAGGTGGCCGAGATCGCCTCGGTCTCGCGTGAGCCGCGCGTCTCGCCGGCCCGTCGCGCGGCCGAGACGGCACCGCCGCGCCGGCCGGCCCCGACGCCGATCGCCGAGCTGCCGCCGACCCCGCCGTCCGAGGCGGATGGGCGCAAGACGCGCAGCGCGCCGGCGGCCCGCCCGCTGGTCAATGCCACCGAACTCGAGAACGCCCGCCGCGGCGTCGCCCGCGTGGCGGCGCCGGAGCGCCCGACCCGTCGCGCCACCGAGGAAGCGTTTGCCCGCGGCCGGCTGACGCTGTCGAGCGCCACCACCGAATCCGACCGCGATCGCGGCCCCTCGCTCGCCGCCATGCGGCGGCGGCAGAACAAGAAGCTCGGCCGTAACCAGCAGGCGGCGCCCAAGCTCAGCCGCGAGGTGACCATCCCCGAGGCCATCACGGTACAGGAACTGGCCAACCGCATGGCCGAGCGGGCCGTCGACGTCATCAAGATCCTGATGGCCCAGGGCCAGATGGTGAAGATCAACGACATTATCGACAGCGACACCGCCGAGCTGATCGCCACCGAGCTGGGCCACACCGTCAAGCGCGTCTCCGACGCCGACGTCGAGGAAGGGCTGTTCGACATCCCCGCCGACGACAAGGCCGAGGACCTGACCGACCGGGCTCCGGTGGTCACCATCATGGGCCATGTCGACCACGGCAAGACCAGCCTGCTCGACGCCATCCGCGAGACCAATGTGGTCTCCGGCGAGGCGGGCGGCATCACCCAGCATATCGGCGCCTATCAGGTCGAGAAGAACGGCCAGAAGATCACCTTCCTCGATACCCCGGGCCACGAGGCGTTCACCGCCATGCGCGCCCGCGGCGCGCAGGCCACCGACATCGCCGTGCTGGTGGTGGCGGCCGATGACGGGGTGATGCCGCAGACCATCGAGTCGATCCGGCACGCCAAGGCGGCCGGGGTCCCGATCATCGTCGCCATCAACAAGATGGACAAGCCGAGCGCCAACCCCACGCGGGTGCGCACCGAGCTGCTGCAGCACGAGGTATTCGTCGAATCGATGGGCGGCGAGACGCTCGACGTCGAGGTCTCGGCGGTCAAGAAGACCGGCCTCGACAGGCTGCTCGAGACCATCCTGCTGCAGGCCGAAGTGCTCGAGCTCAAGGTCGCCCGCGACGGGCGCGCCGAGGGCCTCGTCATCGAGGCCAAGCTCGATCGCGGCCGCGGTGCGGTGGCGACCGTGCTGGTGCAGCGCGGCACGCTCAAGGTCGGCGACATCGTCGTGGCGGGCACCGAGTTCGCCCGCGTGCGCGCCCTGATCAACGACAAGGGCGACCAGGTCAAGGAAGCCGGGCCGTCGGTGCCGGTGGAAGTGCTCGGCTTCACCGGCGTGCCCAATGCCGGCGACCGCTTCAGCGTGGTCGAGAGCGAGGCGCGGGCCCGCGAG
This sequence comes from Devosia sp., assembly GCF_041917035.1. GTDB lineage: Bacteria > Pseudomonadota > Alphaproteobacteria > Rhizobiales > Devosiaceae > Devosia_A. Next base: position 8,871 of record NZ_JAYRYM010000075.1, read on the forward strand.
GTCACCGAGTACCGCCAGCGCCTGCTGCGCGAGAAGACGGCGGGCGGCGGCGCCACCAGCCTCGAGCAGATGATGAACCAGCTCAAGGCCTCGGGCGTTTCCAAGTTCCCGCTGATCATCAAGGGCGACGTGCAGGGTTCGGTCGAGGCGATCAATGCCTCGCTCAACAAGCTCTCGACCGAGGAAGTCTCGGCCCAGATACTGATGAGCGGCGTCGGTGCCATCACCGAGTCGGACGTGACGCTGGCCTCGGCCAGCAACGCCATCATCATCGGCTTCAACGTCCGCGCCAACAAGCAGGCGTCGGACCTGGCGCAGCGCGACGGTATCGAGATCCGCTACTACAACATCATCTACGACCTCGTCGATGACGTGAAGGCGGCGATGAGCGGCCTGCTGAAGCCGGAGCGGCGCGAGACCTTCATCGGCTACGCCGAGATCCTCGAGGTGTTCAACATCAGCAAGGTCGGCAAGGTGGCGGGCTGCCGCATCACCGACGGCATCGTCGAACGCGGTGCCGGCGTGCGCCTGCTGCGCGACAACGTCGTGATCCACGAAGGCAAGCTCAAGACGCTCAAGCGCTTCAAGGACGAGGTCAAGGAAGTGCCGGTCGGCCAGGAGTGCGGCATGGCCTTCGAGAACTACGAGGACATCCGCGCCGGCGACGTCATCGAATGCTTCCGCGTCGAGCAGGTGACGCGGACGTTGTAAGGCGATGTGGATGGCGCTGTAGAAGCTGCTATCCACCTCCTGATTGGCGCCGCCGCACCCGTTGCGGCGGCGCTTTTCTTTGGCCGTGGATAGTGATCGACCCCATCTCCGCGCCTTTTTCGTCATTGCAGTCATGAGTAATTACTCATAGAGTGACGAGCATGGCAGAACCGGCGCGCACCATCCGCCCGTTGCGCTGGGTTGGTTCCAGCCGGAAAGACTATGGCGACTTTCCCGAGCGTGTGCAGGAGGAGTTCGGCTTTGGCCTCTACCTTGCCCAAACCGGGCTTCATCCGTTGGGTGCGAAGCCACTGAAGGGATTTGCTGGTGGTGTCGTAGAGTTGATCGAGGACTTCGATGGTGATGCCTTCAGGGCCATCTACACTGTTCGATTTGATACTGCGGTCTATGTGCTGCACTGTTTCACGAAGAAGTCGAAAGCCGGCATCAGGACGCCACAAAGTGAGATGGAAATGGTCAAGCGCCGACTGCGCGATGCAGAGGCGCACTGGAGAATGACGGGAAGATGAGCGATCTCGAGGTACATGAGAGTGCCGACAATATCTTTGCCGAACTGGGGTTGCCTGAGGCGGAAACTCACTTCCTCAAGGCGCAACTCGTCGCCGAGCTCTATCGTATGAAGAACGAACTCGGACTTTCGCAGGTCAAGGCTGGCGAGGTCATGGGCATAAGCCAGCCCGAGGTGTCCCGCATGTTCAAGGGCAACTTTCGCGAGTACTCGGTTGAGCGTCTGATGGGTTTTCTCACGGCGTTCAACAACGACGTCGAGATCGTTGTCCGCCCCCGCAGAGCAAAGGCTCCGGGTGAAATTCGGCTCACCCGCGCAGCCTAGCCCAACGTCCGCGCCACCGGGCACAGTCCCGTTCAGCATCGTGGCGGAAGCAGGGCGGCGGCACGACGCTGGTCCGAAAAACCGTTGCATATCAATCGCCTGCTTCACGTGAAACGGGGACAGGGGCCGCTCCGGCCCGCCAATCCCCACCTGCCCGTTCTGCCGGCTTGATCGACCGCATCGGGCTCCCTATCGTCACCGGCGGAGTGTTGCGTCCCGCGTCGGGCGCTGGTCGTGTGGAGCAGCCGATGGCGCGGGGACCGATGGGCGGGGGAGGGCGGCAGGGCGGCGGCAGGTACGGCGCCGACATTCCCGACGCGCTCCCCTTCGACAAGGGCACGCGCCTCAAGACCATCCGGCATCTCGGGCGGCTGTTCGCCCAGATGTGGCGCACCAGCCCCTGGCTGATGGCGCTCTCGATCGCGCTGCGGTTGCTCGTCGCCGTGCAGCCGCCGCTGCTGCTGCTGTTCACCAAGCTGATCATCGACGAGGTGGTGCACCAGACCGGCCTTGCGAGCCCCGGTCCGGCCCTGTCCGACTGGCTCGCGAGCGGCCGTCTCACCTTCCTGATGCTGCTCCTCGCCGGCGAGTTCGTGCTCGTTTTCTTCCGTGATGTCTGCAACCGCGCCATCAGCGTCGTCGACACCATCCTGGGCGAGAGCCACTCCAATGCCGTCAGCCTCGAGCTCATGCAGCATGCCGCCCGGCTCGACCTCAAGCATTTCGAGCAGTCCGAGTACCAGGACAGCCTCGAGCGCGCCCGCCGGCAGGCTGCCTCGCGCTCCACCGTCATCTCGCAGCTGTTCGGCCAGGCGCAGGCGGTGATCACCGCCCTCGCGCTCGCCGCCGGCCTGTTCCTCTACGCCCCGCTGCTCATCGCGCTGCTCGCCATCGCGCTCGTTCCGGCGGTGTGGGGCGAGTTCAAGTTCAACCGCCTCGCCTATTGGATTTCGCACCACCGCTCGCCCGAACGCCGGCAGCTCGAGTACCTGCGCCAGGTCGGCGCCAGCGCCGAAAGCGCCAAGGAGATCAAGCTGTTCGGCCTGGGCGGCTTTCTCTCGGATCGGTTCAGGGTGCTCAGCGACCAGATCCTCGTCGAGAACCGCGACCTGTCGATCCGTCGCGCGCTGCAGACCGGCGGGCTCGCGACGCTGTCCACCGTCACCTACTACGCCGCCTATGCCTATATCGTCTGGCGAACGCTCAACGGCGATTTCACCATCGGCGACCTGGTCTTCCTCGCCACCTCGTTCAACCAGTTGAACGGCTACCTGCAGCAGATCCTCATCGGCTTCACCCAGATCGCCGGCCAGTCGCTCTACCTCGACGATCTGTTCAGCTTCTTCGAGATCAGGCCGGCCATCACCGACCCGGCCACGCCCAGGCCGTTCCCGGTGCCGCTCAGGACCGGGATCGTCTTCGACAATGTCGGCTTCCGCTATCCCGGTTCCGAGCGCTGGGCGGTGCGCGGCCTGAGCTTTGCCGTTCCCGCCGGCGAGACGCTGGCGCTGGTCGGCGAGAACGGTGCGGGCAAGACCACCATCGTCAAGCTCATCACCCGCCTCTACGACCCCGACGAGGGCAAGATCACCATCGATGGCATCGACATCCGCGACTTCGCGCTCGCCGATCTGCGCACCCATATCGGCGCCATCTTCCAGGATTTCCTGCGCTACAGCTTCTCGGCCGCCGACAATATCGGGGTCGGCCGCATCGAGGCGGCCGCCGATCGCGACCGCGTCGTCGCCGCCGCCACGCAGAGCCTCGCCGATCCGGTGATCCGTGGCCTGCCCGAGGGCTACGAGCAGATGCTCGGCCGCACCTTTGCCAAGGGGCACGACCTGTCGGGCGGCGAATGGCAGAAGCTCGCCATCGCCCGCGCCTACATGCGCGATGCCGAGATCATCATCCTCGACGAGCCCACCGCCGCGCTCGATGCCCGCGCCGAGGCGGAGGTCTTCACCCGCTTCAAGAACCTCGCCGAAGGCACCACGGCGGTCCTCATCTCGCACCGTTTCTCCACCGTGCGCATGGCCGACCGCATCGTCGTCCTCGCCGATGGCGCGGTCGCCGAATCCGGAACGCATGCCGAACTGATGGCCACCCGCGGCCGCTATGCCGAGCTCTTCGAGTTGCAGGCCGCCGGCTACCGCTGACGGGCGGCCGTCCCGGCAAGAGAAAGGCCCGGGATCGCTCCCGGGCCTTAGCTGTTCAGCAGGTGTCGGCGTCCGCTTACTCGGCGGCGTCCTTTTCCTTGGCGATTTCCTTGCCGGTCGCCTGGTCGACGACCTTCATCGACAGCCGGACCTTGCCGCGCTCGTCGAAGCCGAGGAGCTTGACCCACACCTTGTCGCCCTCCTTGACCACGTCGGTGGTCTTGGCGACGCGCTGTTCGGCCAGCTGGCTGATATGGACGAGGCCGTCCTTGGCGCCGAAGAAGTTGACGAAGGCGCCGAAATCGGCGGTCTTGACCACGGTGCCCTGGTAGATCGCGCCGACCTCGGCTTCGTCGGTGATCGACTTGATCCACTTGATCGCCGCGTCGATCGCCTTGCCGTCCGAGGACGACACTTTCACGGTGCCGTCGTCGTTGATGTCGATCTTGGCGCCGGTCTTCTCGACGATCTCGCGGATCACCTTGCCGCCGGTGCCGATCACTTCGCGGATCTTGTCGGTCGGGATGGTGATGGTCTCGATGCGCGGCGCGAACTCGCCCACGCTCGAGCGCGAGCTGTCGATGGCCTTGGCCATCTCGCCCAGGATGTGCTCGCGACCGGCCTTGGCCTGGCCGAGGGCGACCTTCATGATCTCCTCGGTGATGCCGGCGATCTTGATGTCCATCTGCAGGCTGGTGACGCCGTCGGCGGTGCCGGCGACCTTGAAGTCCATGTCGCCCAGGTGGTCCTCGTCACCGAGGATGTCCGACAGCACGGCGAAGCGGTCGCCCTCGAGGATGAGGCCCATGGCGATGCCCGCCACCGGCTTCTTCATCGGCACGCCGGCATCCATCAGCGCCAGCGACGTGCCGCACACCGTCGCCATCGAGCTCGATCCGTTCGACTCGGTGATCTCGGAGACGACCCGGATGGTGTAGGGGAAGTCCTCGGCGCGCGGCCGGATCGGGTTGATGGCGCGCCAGGCGAGCTTGCCGTGGCCGATCTCGCGACGGCCGGGCGAGCCCATGCGGCCGGCCTCGCCGACCGAGTAGGGCGGGAAGTTGTAGTGCAGCATGAAGTTCACCTTCTGGGTGCCTTCAAGGCTGTCGACGAACTGCTCGTCGTCGCCGGTGCCGAGCGTCGCCACCACCAGCGCCTGCGTCTCGCCGCGGGTGAACAGGGCCGAGCCGTGCGTGCGCGGCAGCACGCCGACTTCCGCCACGATCGGGCGGACCGTCGTCAGGTCACGGCCGTCGATGCGGGTCTTGGTGTCGAGGATGTTCCAGCGGACGATCTTGGCCTGCAGGTTGTGCACGACCTCGCCCAGGTCCTCGGCCGAAACCTCGCCGGCCTCGATCCTCGAGGCGAACGCCGCCTTGACCTTGGCGTTGGCGGCATCGACAGCGGCATAGCGCTGCTGCTTGTCGGTGATCTTGTAGGCGGCGCGCAGGTCGGCCTCGGCGATCGCCAGCACGTCCTTCTCCAGCGCCGAGTAGTCGGGCGGGGTGAAGTCGCGCGGTTCCTTGGCGGCCAGTTCCGCCAGCTTGATGATCGCGTCGATGACCTTCTGCGAGGCGGCATGACCGAACATCACGGCGCCCAGCATGGTGTCCTCGGAGAGTTCCTGCGCTTCCGACTCGACCATCAGCACGGCGTCGTAGGTGCCGGCCATGACCAGGTCGAGCTTGGACTCCGCCCGCCGGTCGACGGGCAGGTTGAGCACGTACTCGCCGTTGACGAGGCCGACGCGGGCCGCCCCGATCGGGCCCATGAACGGCACGCCCGAGATGGTCAGCGCCGCCGAGGCGGCAACCATCGACAGCACGTCCGGATTGTTCTCCATGTCGTGCTGCAGCACGGTGACGATGACCTGGGTCTCGTTCTTGTAGCCATCGGGGAAGAGCGGGCGGATCGGGCGGTCGATCAGGCGGCTGATCAGCGTCTCGCCTTCGGTCGGGCGGCCTTCGCGCTTGAAGTAGCCGCCGGGGATCTTGCCGGCCGCGAAGTACTTTTCCTGGTAGTTGACGGTCAGCGGGAAGAAGTCCTGGCCGGGCTTGGCCGACTTGGCCGAGACCACGGTGGCGAGCACCACGGTCTCGCCCAGGGTGGCGAGCACCGCGCCGTCGGCCTGGCGGGCCATCTTGCCGGTCTCGAGGGTGAGCGGCTGGCCGCCCCAGTTGAGTTCGACCTTGTGGTGGTCAAAACGGATGGTCATGTCTCATCTTTCCATTCTGCCGGAACGAGCGGGAACGCGGGGGGCGTAGTCAAACCCCGCGAACTCGTCCGGTGTGCCAGCCGCGCCCGCACCCCATGTGCACGGCGCCGCCCAAAATCGGCACGGGTTCCGCGCTGACGCTCCGCCCGTGGCGGATGCGGAACATGGACAAGACGATGAGCCGCTCAAGTGCCCGAGGGGTGACGCCGTCCGGCGTCCTGAGCGGCCGATGATCTCGCCATGCTCCGCTGTGGTTCCGTCAGCCTACGCATCGCTCCGCATCGTCGCGGAGCCGGACCGCGAGGCGTACCTCGCCGTCCTGTCGGTGTCGCCGGATGCGCCTCAGCGGCGCAGGCCCAGGCGTTCGATGAGGGCCTTGTAGCGCGCCTCGTCCGTCTTCTTGACGTAGTCGAGCAGGCGTCGACGGGTCGACACCATCTTCAGCAGGCCGCGGCGGGAGTGATTGTCCTTGCTGTGGCTCTTGAAGTGCTCGGTGAGGTTGGCGATGCGCTCGGACAGGATCGCAACCTGGACTTCCGGTGAACCGGTATCGTCCTTCTTGGTGGCGAAGTCCTTGATGAGCGCGGTCTTGCGCTCGGCAGTGATCGACATCGGTCAGGTCCTTTCAAGTGGAGGATCGGGGTCGCTGTCGCCCGGGATGTCGTCC
>NZ_JAYRYM010000076.1:0-15435 GCF_041917035.1 Devosia sp.
TCATTGTTTGCGCAAGTATCGGAACCTGTCAATCGCACCGGGGCGGAAAATCGCGTTCGCGGGACGGAATCGCGGCGTCGCTTTCCGGCGCAAAGTGCTCGGTATCGACGCATCTCTATTGAAAGCTTCGCGCTTGCTCGCTAACCATCTGATGTTCGCCGCAAATCATTGAATACGCATGCGCGAGGCGGCGTGGAGAGCAGTTCGATGGTAGGAAGACTGGCGCGAGCGACCTCGTTCGATGTGGCGGCCCTGGCCGGTGTTTCCCAATCGGTGGTGTCGCGGGCCTTCACGCCGAACTCGCGGATTGCCGACACCACGCGGGAGAAGGTCCTCGAGGCCGCCCGCAAGCTCAACTATGTGCCGAACTCGATTGCCAGCAGCCTCACGACCAAGCGCACCAACATCGTGGCGCTCATCCTCGGCAACCTTGCCAACCCGTTCTACGTACACGTCCTGCACGCCTTCTCGAAGCGCATGCAGGACGACGGTCGTCAGCTGCTGGTGTTCACGGTGGATCCGGGCGCCGACAGCGACGAGGCCATCCTTCACGTGCTCAGGTACCAGGTCGATGGCGTGATCCTGACGGCGGCGCAGCTGTCGACCCGCATGATCAGCCTGTGCCACGACCGCGGCATCCCGATCGTTCTATTCAACCGCTACATCCCCGGCAGCGACGCCTCGGGCGTGCGCTGCGACAATGCGGCGGGCGGACGGCTGATCGCGGAGGCCTTTCTGGCCGCGGGCGCGAAGAGTTTCTCTATGATCACCGGCGACCCCAAGGGAACAACCAGCCAGGACCGCGTCCGGGGATTCGTCGATCGGCTGCTCGAGGACGGCATCAAGCGCCGGGACATCGTGGAGGTTCCCGGCAACTCGTCTTACGAAGGCGCAGCAGCAGCAGCCCTCCAGATCTTCGGCGACAGGTCCCGTCCGCGTCCGGATGCGCTGTTCGGCATCAACGACATCATGTCGATGGGTGCGATGGACGCACTGCGTTCCGAACTCGGTCTCGGCGTTCCGGACGACCTGATGGTCGGCAGCTTCGATGACATCCCGGAGGCCAGCCGCGCACCCTACCAGCTGACCACGGTTCGGCAGCCGATCGAGGAGATGGTGGAAGAGACGCTCTCGATCCTGCATCTGGATGCGCCGAGCCAGCCGATCGAGCGTGGGCTCGATCGCCCGATCAGGGGACGCCTGGTCTGGCGCAACACGATTCCGGTGCCGCCGGAGCGACGGTTTGCCGAAACCGAGGACGCATAAGGAACAGGGCCCCGGAGGGCCCTGTGGTGCCGGCTACTCGGCCGCCTGCTTGCGTTCAGGCGGGGTGTAGCCGAAATCGAAGGGTGGAGCCTCGCCGCGTTCCTCCATGCGGAGCTTGCGCAAGTGCCTGGTTGCCTCGAGATCCGGCTGGTTGTCGGCCGTGAGCTTCACGCCATAACCCTCGTCGGCCTGCCGGGCCGAGACAAGGCCGTACCGCACGTCGCGCGCAACGATCGCCGGATCGCGCAGCAGGGGATCGCCCCAGCCCCCCGAGCCGGCGGTGCGGTAGATGATCCGGTCGCCGGGCCCCACCTTGAGGTTGTCGATCTTGGAGGGAATGCGCGTCGGCTCGCCGGCCCCGGCCTTCAGCACGAGCTTACTCGACGTGCCGCCGTGCAGGCCGCCATTGATTCCCCAGGGCGGCACCACTTCACGATCGTCGTGGATCGACACCGAGCCGGCCTCAAGCAGGCGATAGACCTTCTCGATGCCGGCGCCGCCGCGATGCAGCCCCGGACCGCCGGAATCCCTGATCGGCTTGTAGCTCTCGACCAGAACCGGGTAGTAGTTTTCGATGTACTCGATCGGCGTCGCCGAGAACAGCGGCCACCAGGCGTGGCCGTCGAAGCCATCGCCTTTGGGACGGCCCGGCACGCCGCCGAAGAGCAGTTCCATCAGCTGGAAATACTTGCCGTTGCCGTCGGTGCCCGAGAAGATGAAGTGCGGGCTGGTGCCGTAGCCGGCCGCCATTGACAGTTGCGGCACGAACTTGCCCAGAGCGCCCGCCTGGCAATCGAAGAAGCGCGTGTGCGTGTTCAGGCGATTCGACAGGGCCGCCGGGAAGCGCGGGTTGAGCAGGCTGCCCTCGGGCAGGACGATCTCGAACAGGTCGTAGAAGCCCTCGTTGAACAGCACGGAGGGGTCGAACGACATGATCATGTAGACGCCGAAGAAGAGCTTGCAGAGCCCTTCATGGATATGGAAGTTGATCGGGCCCTCGGCCTGGTCGTCCGTACCCGTCCAGTCGAACACGGCGATGTCGCCGCGCCGCGAGATGGTCAGCGTCATCTTGAACGGACCGTTGCCGAGACCATCGTCATCGACATAGTCGGTGAAGCTCACCGGCTCCTCCGGAATGTACTTCCGGATCACTTCGCGCATCGCTTCCCGCGTACGCTCGAGGAGCATGTCGCAGGCCGTCATGTAGGTTTCCCGACCGAAACGGGCGCAGAGTTCGCGCACACGTGTCGATGCCGTCCGGCACCCGGCGATGAGCGCCATCAGGTCGGCCCGGTTCATGTCCGGCGTGCGGGTGTTGTTGAGCATGATGTCGAGCACGCCCTTGTTGAGCACGCCCTTGTCGTAGATGCGCACCGGCGGGACGCGGATGCCCTCTTCCCATATGGTGCGGGCATTGGCCGGCATCGAGCCGGGTACGGTACCGCCGGTATCGACCATGTGGCCAAAGATCGACGAGAACCCGACCAGCACGCCTTCGTGGAAGATCGGCATCATCACGCACCAGTCATTGTTGTGCGAGATCGAACCCTTGCAGGCATAGGGGTCGTTCCAGACGAAGATGTCTCCCTCGTTGATGTCCCCCTGGAACTGCTCGACGATGGCCGGAATGTAGGAGCCGAACTGGCCCACGATCATCTGGCCGCGCTCGTTGCAGATCATCGGAAACTCGTCGTGCTGCTCGCGGATGACCGGCGACAGCGAGATGCGCACAACGACACCGTCCATCTCGAAACGTGCGTTCTTGAGCGCGTTCTCGATGATGTCGAGCGTGATCGGATCGACCTTGGCGGAGGCCTTCTGAGTTGCCATGGCGCTCACTTCCCCTTCGAAACCGGCCAGATCAGGATGTTGCCGTGCTTGTCGATCTCGGCGTAGTGGCCGGGCAGCAGCACGGTGGTCGTGTCGTACTGGCGAATGATCGCCGGCCCGTCGACGCGCGCGCCGACCGCGAGCCTGTTGCGGTCATAGTGCCGCGTTTCCTGCCAGGCGCCGTCGAAGTAGCCGGGGCGGGTCTCGATGATGGCCCCCGCCACATCGCCGCTGATCCCCTCGTGCGGGGCCTCGTCCACCGGCTGGGTGGCACCGCGCGCCACGATGCGCAGTGCGACCAGTTCGACGGGAACGTGAAACCTCACGCCGTAGAGCTGCTCGTGGATGTTGTGGAAATCGGCAAAGGTCTGCGCAAGCGTCCCCTTCTCGCGCACATCGGCCGCCCTGACCGGCACCGACACCTCGAATCCCTGCTGCTCGTAGCGCAGGTCGAGCGAGTAGCTGACCGACGCATCGGCCTCGGCGACTTCCTGCTCCTTGAGCCAGGCCTGCGCCTTGGTCTCGAGATCGGCGAACCGACTCCACACTTCGCCCGGGTCGAGCCCGACTGTCGAACGGATATAGGTCTGCACGAACTCGTTGCGGAAGTCGGCCTCGAGGAAGCCGAGGGCGCAGAGCACCCCCGGGTTGGGAGGGACGAGCACCGGATAGCAGCCGAGGAGCGCCGCTACGGCGTTGGCATGAAGCGGACCGGCGCCACCGAACGCGACAATGCCGAATTCCCGCGGGTCGAGGCCGCGCTGCACGGTGATGACGCGCAGGGCGCCGAGCATCACCTCGTTGGCAATATCGATGATGCCCTTGGCGGCATCCTCCGGCGAGAGGCCGAGTTGGGCACCGACCCGAGTGACGGCAGCGCGGGCGGCCTCGACGTCGAGCGTCATGTCGCCGCCGAGCAGCAATGGAGGCAGGAAGCCGAGCACCACGTTGGCATCGCTGACGGTCGGTTCGGTGCCGCCCCGTCCGTACGACACCGGCCCGGGACGGGCGCCGGCACTCCGCGGGCCGACACGGAGGGAACCGGTCAGTTCGGAGACGTCGGCGATGGAGCCACCGCCGGCGCCCACCGAGCGCACGTCGAGCGTCGGCACCTTGGCCGGGAACATGCCGACCTCGGTGGACCGCGAGATGGTCGCTTCGCCGTCGATGATGACGGCCACGTCGGTGGACGTGCCCCCCATGTCGAAGGCGAGCAGCTTCGAGAAGCCCGAGCGACGCGACAGCATCATGGTCGAGGTGACGCCCCCGGCCGGTCCGGACAATACGGTGTGAACGGGACGCTCGGACGCGGCCGCGGCGCTCATGAGGCCGCCGTCGGAACGAACGATGTGCAGCCGGGCGGTGACGCCGTTCTGCGCCAGACGATCCTCGATGCGCGACAGATAGCGCTTCATGATCGGGCGGACGTAGTCGTTCATCACCGTGGTGATGGCCCGGTCGTACTCCCGGAACTCGGGCAGGATATCGGAGGACAGCGACACCGGAATGTCGGGATAGCGCGCCGTGACAATATCCCGGAGGGCCCGCTCGTGCGCCGGGTTGGCATAGGAATGCATCAGCGAAATGGTGAGCGCCTCGATGCCCGACGAGCAGAGGTCGTCGATCAGCGCGGCCGCGCGCCCGAGGTCAAGCGGCCGGACGACCTCGCCCCGCGCGTCCATCCGCTCGGGGATGCCGCGGGTGTCGGCAAGCGAGGCCAGCGGATCCGGCTTGTCCATGTTGATCCAGCCGAACAGCGGACCCGGGGTCCAGGCCTTGGCCAGGTGCAGAGTGTACTCGAACCCCTCGGTCACGAGCAGACCCACCCGGGCGCCCTTGCCCTCCAGCACGGCGTTGGTCGCGACCGTGGTGCCGTGCAGAATGAGGTCGATGTCGGAGGGCGCGATGCCTGCCTTCTCGCAGATCAGCCTGACGCCCTCGACCACGCCGATCGACTGATCCTCGGGCGTGGACGGCGTCTTGGCCTGGAAGGTGCGCCGCGTTTTCTCATCGTGCAGCAGCAGGTCGGTAAACGTGCCCCCCACATCAACACCCAGTCTCATCGATTGCACCCCCGCATAGTCATCCCTTCAAGTCGACGCGACAGAGCATGTTGCATGCGCATTCATTACACTCTAGATTGTCTCTCGCGGTTTCCGCAATAGCCAACTTAACGCCTCGCCGGAGACCCTGCGGGTCGGGTACGAGGCAGTCGTTTCCTCACGTCCGAGGACTGCATCTTCACCTCATGGCCGCGCGCACGCTCTACGAGAAAGTCTGGGATCAGCACGTCGTCAGGACCTATGGGGACGGGAGTTCGCTGCTCTATGTCGACCGTCACCTGGTGCAGGAGGTGTCCAGCCCCCAGGCCTTCGCCGGTCTCGATCAGGAGGGCCGGAAGATCAGGCGTCCCGAGGCTCACCTTGCGGTCGCAGACCACGCCGTGCCGACGCGCCTCCGGCACCTGCCGCTGCCCGAGGGACTGGCCAGCAGCCAGGTCTCGCGCCTCGTCGCGAACTGCCGGAACCACGGCATCCGCTATATCGACATGCGCGACGACCGGCACGGGATCGTGCATGTCATCGGCCCCGAACTCGGCTTCACGCTGCCCGGCGCAACGCTCGTCTGCGGCGACAGCCACACCTCGACCCACGGCGCCTTCGGAGCCATCGCCTTCGGCATCGGAGCAAGCGAATGTGAATGCGTATTCGCGACCCAGACCCTGCGTCAACGCAGGCAGCGCACGATGCGCGTCTGGCTGACGGGCCGACTGCGGGCGGGGGTGACCGTCAAGGACATCATCCTGGCGTTCATCAGCAAGGTCGGCACCGATGGTGCTGTGGGCCATGCGATAGAATATGCGGGGCCGGCCATTGCCGGGCTGTCGATGGAAGCGCGGATGACGCTGTGCAACATGTCCATCGAGGCGGGGGCGCGGGTCGGCATGGTGGCACCCGATGAGACGACCTTTGCCTATGTGAAGGGCCGTCCGCTTGCGCCGACCGGCGCAGACTGGGACGCCGCCGTATCTTCCTGGCGCGCGCTGGCCACTGATGCGGGGGCGAGGTTCGATCGCGAAGTGGCGCTCGATGTCTCGGCCCTGGCCCCGCAGGTTTCCTGGGGCACCAATCCCGGCGAGACCGCGCCCATCGATGGCATCGTCCCGGACCCCTCGAGCGAGCCCGACCCGGTCCGGCGCGCGAAGATGGAGCGGAGCCTGCGATACATGGACCTGACCCCGGGCACGGCGTTGAGAGACATCACCATCGATCGGGTCTTCATCGGATCGTGCACCAACGGTCGAATCGAGGATTTGCGGCTTGCGGCCGCCGTCGTCAGCGGGCGGAGGATCGCTGCCGGGGTCGAAGGCATCGTGGTCCCCGGCTCCGCCACGGTGCGGCTTGAGGCAGAGGCCGAGGGACTGGACCGGGTCTTCCGCGAGGCCGGGTTCGAGTGGCGCAACTCGGGCTGCTCCATGTGCGTCGCCATGAACGACGACCGGCTCAGGCCGGGCGAGCGCTGCGCATCGACATCCAACCGCAACTTCGAGGGGCGTCAGGGTCAAGGTGGCCGCACGCACCTGATGAGCCCCGCCATGGCCGCGGCCGCCGCAGTGGCGGGTCGACTGGCAGATGTGCGCGAACTCGGGCCGATCGCCTGATGGACAAGTTCGAACGTCTCAAGAGCGTTGCCGCTCCCCTGCCCGAGGCCGACGTCGACACCGACATCATCTTTCCGGCCCGCTTCCTGCTGCTGCTCGACAAAGCCGGCCTTGGCCGGCACCTGTTCCACGAGCGCCGCCATCCTCCGGACGGCGCCCGCACCGACTTCGTGCTGAACCAACCGCCCTACGACGAGGCACGCATTCTCGTCGCCGACGCCAACTTCGGATCGGGCTCCAGCCGGGAACAGGCGGTCTGGGCGCTGGCTGACTTCGGAATCCGTTGCGTGATCGCTCCGAGTTTCGGCGAGATCTTCTACAACAACTGCTTCAAGAACGGCCTGCTGCCGATCGTCATGACCGGTGATCGGCACGCACAGATCATGGCAGCGGCGCGGTCGGGCGGCGAATTCGCGATCGACCTCGAGGCGCAAACCATCCTGCTGCCGAACGGTCCCGCGATGCCGTTCGAGATCGATCCCTACCGTCGGCGTGCGCTGCTGTTCGGCCTCGACGAAATCGGCAGTATCCTTGCCGACGATGCCGAGGCAATTACCGCATTCGAAGCTCTGCAGCGACGTGAAGCGCCATGGCTGCATCTCGATGGTGGCCGGCTCAACCGGCTGTTCCCCCCCTCCGAGGACCAGGACCCATGAGCGAGGATCTTTCCAGCAACTACAAGGGCGCCTTCGGCAAGCGCATCGGGTTCGGCAAGCGGCCCGCCCTCATCCTGATCGACTTCGTCGAGGCCTACTTCAATCGCGGGTGTGCGCTCTTCGCCGATGCCCGCCCTGCGCTCGATTCCGCCATCCGTCTGCGGGCCGCGGCACGGGAAGCCGGTGTGCCGGTCATCTACACCAACGTCGTCTACAACAAGTCGGCGCTGAACGGTGGCCGGTTCTACCAGAAGTCGATGACCCTGCATAACTTCATCGAGGGCAACCCGATGGGCGCCTGGCCCGAGGGTCTGGTCCCGGCCGATGATGAACTGGTGATTTCCAAGCAGTATCCGAGCGCCTTCTTCGGCACCTCGCTGGCCTCGACGCTGACGACGCTGGGCATCGATACGCTGATCCATACGGGCGTTTCCACCAGTGGCTGCGTGCGCGCAACATGCGTCGACTGCTGCTCGTACGGCTTCATCCCGATCATCGTGCGCGATGCGGTCGGCGACCGTCACCCCGCACCGCACGAGGCCAACCTGTTCGACATGGACGCAAAATACGGAGATGTCGTCCGCGAGGACGAGGTCGCCGCCTATCTCAAGACACTGGGAGCCAGCATCAATGGCTAAGAAGAGCCTCCGCACCGCCCTCCAGTCCGGGCAATTCGTCGCCGCGCCCGGCATTCACGACATGCTGACCGCCGTGGTGAGCAACAAGGTCGGGTTCGACTTCGTCTATGCCTCCGGTTACTGGATGACTGCCTCGGCATACGGCCTGCCCGACGCCGGCATTGCCAGCTATACCCAGATGCTCGACCGGGTGGCGACGCTCTGCCGCACTGTCGACGCCTCGGTTATAGCCGATGCCGACACCGGCTATGGCGGCCTGCTGAACGTGCACCACACCGTGCGCGGCTACGAGGAGGCCGGAGTGGTCGGCATTCAGATCGAGGACCAGGAATTTCCCAAGAAGTGCGGCCATACGCCCTTCAAGCGGGTGGTGCCGATCATCGATATGGTCGAGAAGGTCAAGGTTGCCGTCGAGGCACGCCGGAGCGCGGAAACGCTGATCATTGCCCGCACCGATGCCCGGCAGACGCACGGCTTCGAGGGAGCGCTTGAGCGAGGCCTCGCCTATGCCGAGGCAGGCGCCGACGCCGTCTTCCTCGAGGCGCTGGAGAGCGAGGACGAAATGCGCGAGGCCTGCCGGCGCATCGGCAAGCCGATGATGGCGAACATGGCCGACGGCGGCCGCACGCCGATCCGTTCGGCGCAAGAACTGGCGGATATCGGGTATTCGCTGGCCATCTTCCCGTCGGCGACCGGCCTCGCTGCCGCCCGTGCCGTTGAGAATGCGCTCAATGTTCTCAAGACCGAGGGGACATCGAACTCGCCGAACTCTCCACTCTTCAGCTTCGCTGAGTTCAATGGGCTGATCGGCTTCAACGAGGTCTGGGAGTTCGAGCGGCGCTGGGCCCGCAACGACCGGGCGGCGGTCGAATGAGCAGGGTTGCCTGCATCGGGGCCGGCACGGTCGGGCGGGCCTGGGCCGTCGTTTTCGCCCGGGCCGGATACGAGGTGGCGCTCTACGACGCCCTTCCAGGCGAGGTGACCGAACAGGCCATACCGGCGGCCCGCCGTTCGCTCGAGCTGCTCGCCGAGTTCGGCCTGATCGACGAACCCGTCGACACAATCATGGCGCGCCTGCACCCGGCCACGTCCATCGCAGCGGCCGCGGCCGGCACGGTGTATGTGCAGGAAAGCGTGCGCGAGGACCTGGACACCAAGCGCGCCGTGTTTTCCGAGATCGCCGCCGCGGCTCCCGCCGATGCCATTCTCGCGTCGTCCACGTCGGCCCTGCCCGGCAGTGATTTCCTCGGGCACATCCCCTCGCCCGACCGCGCGCTGGTGGTCCACCCGGTCAACCCGCCGGCCTTCATTCCCCTGGTCGAACTCTGCGCCACCCGCTGGACGTCGCCCAAGACCGTTGCCGCCGCGCGGACCCTGATGTCGGATGCCGGCATGCGCCCGATCGTGCTCAACAAGGAGATCGAGGGCTTCATTCTCAACCGGCTGCAGTTCACCCTGGTGGCCGAGGCGATGCACCTTGTGGGCGAGGGCTATTGTTCGGCCGAGGATATCGACGCCGTGCTGACGGATGGGCTGGCACTCAGGTGGGCCTCCGCCGGTCCGTTCGAAGTCGCGCACCTCAATGCCGTGAACGGTTTGCAGGGCTTTGTCGACCGGCTCGGGCCGATGATGAAGCGCATGGGAGAGCTGGCCCGGACCGACTACGACTGGACCCCGGCCCAGGTTGCCGACCTCCACAGCGCGATGGCCAAACGCGTCCCGGTCGACAGCATCCCCGACCGACAGGCCTGGCGCGACCGCCGCATCCTTGCAACCCGACGGATGAAACGGGATACCTGACAACCGGCAACCGGGCGCAACCAATTGGTCGCCGGCCGATTGCCCTCGGGCGCCGATCAGCCGCGACGACCGGGAAACAGACGCAGCCACTTCCGCGCCGGGCGGCGGGGCGGGGCAAAGCACCAGGCAATCTCGTTGGCCACGTTGATCGGATAGCGGGCGGCACCCCACAGTCCGTAGCGGGAAAGAAGAAAGATCCGCGCCCGTCTTTCGTTCTCGGGGACTTTGCTGACGCTCGTGTCGCTTTCGAAATAGTCCACGAGCGCCTCCGGCAGCCTTTGCAGCCGATGCCGGTATGCGACCCGCAGCAGAAGCTCCAGGTCCTCGAGGCTCTTCATCTGCTCGCGAAAACCACCCGCCTCGATGAGCACCTTCTTGTGCAGAACGCAGCTCTGGATGCCCAGACCATAGGTCTGGTACAGCGAAGGGCGCTCGTCGAGGAATCGGCCGGTTTCCAGGGTGGGGGCTTCGATTGTGAGGCTGTGGCCGGCGAGGAAGCGTCGTTCCAGGTCGCAGTAGACACCGACGGCCTGCGGGTGCCGATCGAGCCAGCGGAGCTGCATTTCGAGCTTGTGCGGGTGCCAGATGTCATCGGAATCCTGAAATGCGACGAGGGGCGCCTCGCTTGCCTTCAGGCCGATATTGCGGGCTGCGGCCTGCCCGCGGTTTGCGGCCAATCGGATGTACCGCAGTCTCTCGTCATCGATCGCCCCAACGACCTCGGCCGTGTCGTCGGTTGACCCGTCATCGACAACCGTGACCTCGAGATGCCGATGACTCTGCTCCAGTACGCTGACGATCGCTCGGCGGAGCGTCGGGGCGCGATTGAACGTTGGCAGCACGACGCTGACGAATTGACCACCCACGGCGGGCCCCCGGCGAAATTGACAAGAGCAATCAACATGCTGTCAATTCGGCCTTCAAGCGAGAAACGAGCGCCTCGGGGGGAATTCGGGCGTGACTACCGTCACCATCTGTATCGCGACCTACAAGAGGCCGGCGAGCCTCGGCAAGCTGCTCGACTCGCTCGTAACGCAGAGCGATGCCCCCCCGTTTGAGGTCGTGGTGGTGGACAATGACCATGAGCAGTCGGCCAAGCCCGTTGTGGATGCGGCCCGAGACGGCCTGCACGTTCGGTACCTTGTGGAGCCGAGGCGCGGGCTGGCTAAGGTTCGGAACCGCGCCGTCGCTGCCTCTTCGGCGACGTTTCTCGCATTCATCGACGACGATGAATGGGCCACGCCGAAGTGGCTGGCGAGCCTGTTTCGCGTGGCCGAGGATACGACCGCGGACGCGGTGATCGGGCCAGTCAGGATTGTCTTCGGGCCGGATACACCTGCCTATATCCAGCATTGCCGCCTGTTTGCGGAATCGACGCTTCCGGATGCCGCTATCGTCCCGTGGTATGCGACGCGCACCAGCAACGCGCTGGTCCGCAGGCAATCGCTGCCTGATCTCGAGGCGCCGTTTGCGGCCGAGTATGATTTCAGCGGAGGCGAGGATGTCGATCTCTTCCGCCGGATGATCGATGCCGGGGCCGACGTGCGGGCGTCGTCCGGCGCGCTGGTTTTTGAACACCGCCCCGGCCGCCGCGCCAACCTGTGGTGGGTCCTGAGGCGCTCCATCCGCAACGGCGCGACCATTGCCGATATCGAATGGCGGCATTTCTCAAGGGGCGTGAAGCTGAACAAGGCCCTGGCGTCGATGCTGCGTGCTCCGATCCAGATCCTTCGGGCCGCAACGGTCTGGCGTCGGGATCGCATCGCCGGATTGCACCACCTCATCGATGCAGCAGAGGGACTTGGCCAGCTGGCACACGTGCTCGGCCTAACCATCGAAGAGTATCGGAAGCCGGCATGACGTCTATCGGTGCCAGGCCGTCGGACGTCATCGGGCGACCGTTCTGGTCGGTCATGATCCCCGTCTACCGGCCGAATGTGGAGTTTCTCCGCCAGGCCATCGCGTCCGTGTCGGGTGCGGCAGGCCGAGAGTCGATGCAGATCGCGCTCGTCCAGGATCAATCGGACCGGCCGGACGAGCAGGGCCTTGGGACGCTGATCGAGGAGTGCCGGGATCTCGGGGTCGAGGTCTTCGCGCCGATCGGCCGGCTCGGGATCGGCGCGAACTGGAATCGCTGCATCGACCTGGCGCGCGGCCAGGTGGTCCATATCCTTCATCAGGATGATCGTGTTCGTCCCGGTTTCTACGGGGCAAACGAGGACGCGCTGACGTCATCCCCCTCGCTTGGCGCCAGCTTCACGCAGCACGCCTTCATCGCCTCGGATGGAAGCGTCCTCCGCGAAGGGCAGCTTCGCCGCGATCAGGCGGGCGTGCTTGACGACTGGTATGAACACATCGTGGCCAACCTCGCGATCCAATGCCCGGCCATCGTGGTGAAGCGCCGGGTCTATGAGCAGCTGGGAGGCTTCGACACGACGTATCGCTACTGCCTCGACCGGGCGATGTGGCAGCGTATCGCGGCGTCGTTCCCGGTCTGGTTCGAGCCGCGCGTGCTCGCCGAGTACCGCGTCCATGGGCAAAGTGCGTCGGCGGCGATGGTCGAGTCGCTGACGCCATGGCGGGAAGTGCGACGGTGCCTCGCCGAGGGGCTTCGGCTCGTCGCGCCCTCGGCCCGCACCCTGGTGGCGCGAAGTGCGCACTTTCACCTGGCCCGCCTCGCGCTGACCGAGGTCGGCCAGTCCATCGGAAGCCGGCGCTGGCGGGCAGCGCTGGCGGGGCTGGTCGGGCTGGTTTCGATGACGCGTCCGACCGACTACCTTCGCGTCATCGCGAAGACCTATCCCCGCGCACCCCTGGTACGGAACAAGCCCGGCGGAACCGATGAGCCATCCCCTCCGCGCAAGCGGGTCGTCCTGGTCACCGAGTTCTTTCCCAGCGACCCGAAGACCAGCGTGTTCGGTGCCTTTCTTCGCCTCCGGAGCCTGCTCGAGGGACTCGGCACTGTCGGCGAACTGGACATCGTGTTCTACTGGCCGCCGGGGTACGATGCGACTGCGACCGAGGAAAGGGCGTGGGACGCGCAGGTTCGCTCGCTCTGGCCGATTTCCGGCGAGATTCGCTTCGTGCGTTGCGGCCGGAGAACAGCTCTCGTCGACGGGGTGACCGACGCAATCTGGGCCCTCCGCGGAGCGGTCGGCTTCTTCGAGCCACGTCCATCCATGCGAACCAGTTCGCGCCAACCGGTCGCCCACCTGCGCCGAGTGCTCGCGGAGCTTCAGCCGGACCTCATCCTCGCTCACAGGCTAGGTGTTGGCGCCGCGCTGCTTCGTGTCGGAGCGCCGATGGCGCCAGTGGTCGTCGACATCGACGATCTCGAGCACGTGAAGATGGGACGACTGGCGAGATCGCTTCCGTTTGGCCGCAGGCGGGTTACAAAGCTCGTGTGGTCGGCGGTGGCCCGGTACGCAACCCGGCAGGTCGCCCGCATTTCGGCGCGTCTGCTCGTCACATCCGAACTGGACCGGGGCAAGCTGCAGAAACTGTGCCCGGAGACGCCTGTCGTCGTCATTCCAAACACCGCGTCCACCGTGACGAGGACGCAAGTGGCCCATTCGGCAAGGCCCGTGGCGCTGTTTGTCGGAACGCTCGACTATCCGCCCAACGCAGAAGGCGTGACCTGGCTCATCGACACTGTCTGGCCCTCTGTCCGCCGAGCCTTGCCCGAAGCCCGCCTTGTGATAGCGGGCGCAGGCAAGGAGCACGTTGGCGCCAACGCCGCCGAGAGGGTGGAACTGCTCGGCTTCGTCGAGGACCTGGGACCGCTCTACGAAGCGGCCCAACTGACCGTTTGTCCGATCCTGCGGGGCGCCGGTACACGCATCAAGATCGTAGAGGCCGCGCTCAACGGCAGGCCGACGGTGAGCACCTCGGTCGGCGCGGAGGGCCTGTCCTTCGTGGGCGGCACGGAGATCTTCCTTGCGGACGATCCCGAAGAGTTCGCGCGGTCCTGCATCGCCTTGCTGCGCGATACGGAATTGTCCAACCGGGTCGGCCAGGCCGCCCGACAAAGAGCGATGCTCGCCCACGACAGCTTACGAGTGACCGAGGCACTCGCGGTTACCTGCCGGGAGGTTCTGGCAGACGCCTCGCCTACCTTTGCCCCAGAGTTGCAGTGATGGTCGTACAGCAGAACGCAAACCGGGGGCGGCATCTCGTCTTCGTCGGCGGCACCAGCGAACCGGGTGGCCTCCACATCCACATGGCGGATGTTGCCCAGGCCTGTGCAGACCTCGGCCTTCGGGTCACCATCGTCTGTACCAGCGTCGACTTCTTCTCCGGCCTGATCTCCGATGACCGCGTGAGGATCGTCCGCGTGCCGCCGCTCGAGGGACAGGCACCCCGGAGGTGGCTCATGACCTGGGCCCGCATCCTGCGCACCTGTGCGGGTGGAGACTTCGTCTTCTGCAGGGGACGCTTCGCCGAGACTCGACTGGCCGATCTGGCCGTCGCCCGACTACTCGGACGACGAGTATACACTATTGAGCACAGGCCCTGGGAAGGTGCGTGGCCGTCCCGCTTGTCAAAGACGATCGTCGGGTGGCTCTCCGGCCTTCTGACCCACCGTTCAATCGGCGTTTCGAGCGAGATCGTCGAAGCCGCCAGTCGCGAGTTCTCGTTTCCCGCACGAAAGCTCGCGCTTTGCCAGAACTGGATCGCACCCAGCTTCAAGCCGCCATCCGACAGCGAAAGGGCTGCGGCGCGGGCGGCCGCAAGGGTCCCCCACGGCAGGCTCGTCGTTGGCTATCTCGGCAGACTGGCCCCCGAGAAGCGGGTCGACGCCTTGCTGCGCGCCTTCGCGGCCCTGCCCCGCGGCCTCGACGCACTTCTGCTGGTCGGAGGCGACGGATGGAAGCGCCAGTCGCTGGTCGAACTGGTGGCCGTGCTCGGGGTGACGGACAGAGTCCGCTTCACCGGCTGGACCGCCGATCCGCGGGCTTTCTTTGCCGCATGCGACCTTGTCGTCCTGCCTAGTCTCGTCGAGGGGTTTCCCCTGGCGTTGATGGAGGCCCTCGCTGCTGGTTGCCTCTGCATTGCCCACCCAATGTCCAGTACGCGCGAACTGATCGAAGACGGCTTCAACGGCATTCTGGCCGACCTGGCCGATCCAGCGCACTTTGCCGCTGTGCTGACCGCCACTCTCGAGACGGACCGGCAAAGGCGGGACGCAATGGGCGCGCGGGCGGCGGAGACGCTGGCGTCGCGCTTCTCACGCGAGAGGCGGCTGCCGGCACTGCTGTCGGCCCTCGACTGTCCAATCGGTTCCAGCGCCCTGCCACCGATGCGCGCCCGCGAACTGTCATTCGAGGTGAAGTGACGATGCCTGCCGTCAGCGTCGTGATCCCGACCTACAACCGGGCATCGTTTCTTCCCGCCGCTATCCGGTCCGTTCAGGCGCAGTCGTTTTCCGACTGGGAGCTCATCATCGTCGACGACGGCAGTACGGATGAGTCGTTCCAGCTCGTCGAGCAGTTCGCTCGCGCGGACATGCGGCTGCGGTGGCTGACAAACGGGCGCGGACGTGGTCCGGCCGGCGCGAGAAACACCGGCATTGTCGCGGCCCGGG
>NZ_JAYRYM010000077.1:0-15433 GCF_041917035.1 Devosia sp.
GTTGGGAGGGGGGGTGCCTCAGGCTCGAACCTCGGCGAGGGTACCCCCTGATGTTCCAAAGCCTCCTCATCGCCAATCGCGGCGAGATCGCCTGCCGAATCATTCGTACCGCCCGGCGCATGGGCATTCGCACCATCGCGGTCTACTCCGATGCCGATGCGCATGCGCTGCATGTGAGGATGGCCGACGAGGCCGTGCATATCGGCGGCTCCGCGGCGCGCGACTCCTACCTCTCGATCGAGCGGATCGTCGCCGCCTGCCGGGCCACCGGCGCCGAGGCGGTGCATCCGGGCTACGGATTTCTCAGTGAGAACGCCGCCTTCCCGGCCGCGCTCGAGAAGGCCGGCATCATCTTCGTCGGCCCCCCGGCCGGCGCCATCGAGGCGATGGGCGACAAGATCACCTCCAAGAAGCTCGCCGCCGAAGCCGGCGTCTCCACCGTGCCGGGCCACATGGGCCTGATCGCCGATGCCGACGAGGCGGTGACCATCGCCAACCTGATCGGCTATCCGGTGATGATCAAGGCCTCGGCCGGCGGCGGCGGCAAGGGCATGCGCATCGCCTGGACCGATGCCGAGGCCCGCGAAGGCTTCGAGCGTTCCAAGTCCGAGGCCGCCTCCTCCTTCGGCGACGACCGCATCTTCATCGAGAAGTTCGTCACCGAGCCGCGCCACATCGAGATCCAGCTGATCGGCGACCAGCACGGCAACGTCCTCTACCTCAACGAGCGCGAGTGCTCGATCCAGCGCCGCAACCAGAAGGTGATCGAGGAGGCGCCGTCGCCCTTCCTCGATGCCCGCACCCGCGCCGCCATGGGCGAGCAGGCGGTGGCGCTCGCCAGGGCCGTCGGCTACACCTCGGCCGGCACGGTCGAGTTCATCGTCGACAAGGACCGAAACTTCTACTTCCTCGAGATGAACACCCGCCTCCAGGTGGAGCACCCGGTCACCGAGCTGATCACCGGGCTCGATCTCGTCGAACTGATGCTGCGCTCGGCCGCCGGCGAGAAGCTGCCGCTCGCCCAGGCGGAGGTGCGGCTCGATGGCTGGGCCATCGAGAGCCGCATCTATGCCGAGGACCCCTACCGCAACTTTCTGCCCTCGACCGGGCGGCTGACGCGCTACCACCCGCCCGCCGAGAATCTCGCCCAGGCCCCGTTCGTCCGCAACGACACCGGCGTCCAGGAAGGCGGCGAGATCTCGACCTTCTACGATCCGATGATCGCCAAGCTGTGCACCTGGGCGCCGACGCGGCTCGAGGCCATCGACGCCATGCAGGTGGCGCTGGACGAGTTCGAGCTCGAGGGCGTGGGCAACAACGTGCCGTTCCTCGCGACGGTCATGGGGCAGGCGCGCTTCCGCGAGGGACGGCTCACCACCGGCTACATCGCCGAGGAATTTCCCAACGGGTTCAACGGCGTGGAGCTCGACGCGGAATCGCAGTCGCACCTTGCCGCATTGGCCTGCTGCTCGGCCTACGCGCTCGAGACGCGCGCCTTTTCCAACGGCACGCCGCTCGGCATGCACCACTCCGAGCCCCGCCGCGCCGTGCTGATCGGCAAACGCCGCTGGGATTTCGCCATTCATGCCGACGGCATCGAGTATTGGCTGACCGCCCCCGACGGCAGCAAGCACCTGGTCGAGAGCGGCTGGAAGCCGGGCATGTCGCTGTGCATCGGCCGCGTCGACGGCGAGGTCCGCCATGTCCGGCTCGATCGCGTCACCGGCGGCTTCCGCATGCGCTATCGCGGCGCCGACCTCGTCGCCCGCGTGCTCCTGCCGCACGTCGCCGACCTGATGCCGGTCATGCCGGTCAAGCTACCGCCGGACCTCAGCAAATTCCTCCTCTGCCCGATGCCCGGCCAGGTGGTCCGCATCGACGTCAAGGATGGCGACATCGTCGAGGACGGCCAGACCCTCGCCATCGTCGAGGCCATGAAGATGGAGAACGTGCTGAAGGCCGAAAAGCGCGCCCGGGTCAGCAAGGTCCGCGTGAAGCCCGGCGCCGTGCTGGCGGTGGACGAGGTGATCCTGGAGTTCGAGGCGATATGAGCGGCCTCGCCCGAACCCTGCGCGCCAACTCCTCGCAGCTAGAACGCCGCACGTGGCGGCTGTTGCACACCTTCCGCACTGGTGGCTACCACTTCCGCAAGCAGTCCCCCATCGGCCCCTATGTCGCCGACTTCGCCTGCCATCATGCGAAACTGGTTATCGAGGTGGATGGCGAGACGCACTTCACCGATGATGGTCTGCGTCACGACGCGCGCCGCGACGCCTTTCTTCGCTCCCAAGGCTACACAGTCCTGCGGTTCACCAACCACGAAGTCGCGACGAACCCCGATGGCGTTTTCGAGGTCATCGCCGCCGCCCTGACAGACCGACCGCTCTCCCCGCGCGCGGGGCACCCCCTCCCCAACCCTCCCCACGAGGGGGAGGGTGCCGCTCCGAGCGGGGATGCAGCTCCGGAGCCCCATCTGCAACCCGACGTGGCCTCCATCTCGCCCCAAACACCGGAGGACACCTCCCCCCTCGTGGGGGAGGTTGGGAGGGGGGTCTCTGCGTCAGAGGTGCCGCTCGGCGCGTTCGTCTGGATCGAGCCCCCTCCACCGGCCGACACCCTCCCCCCTGCGGGGAGGGTTGGGGAGGGGGGTGGAGTGGGGAGGGTTGGGGAGGGGGGTGGAGAGCCACGATGACCGACAAGTTCACCGACTGGTCCAGACTCGCCGCCCGCGACCTCCGCGACACCCCGGTCGCCTCGCTCAACCGCGACTATGGCGGCCTTCCCGTCCGCCCCGCCTACTTCCCCGACGATGTCGCCGCCGACCCCGGCCTTCCCGGGGCCGATCCCTTCACCCGCGGCGTGCGGGCCACGATGTATGCCAACCGCCCCTGGACCATCAGGCAATATGCCGGCTTCTCCACGGCGCGCGAGAGCAACGACTTCTACCGCAAGGCGCTCGCGGCCGGCCAGAAGGGGCTCTCCGTCGCCTTCGACCTCGCCACCCATCGCGGCTATGACAGCGACCACCCGCGCGTCACCGGCGATGTCGGCAAGGCCGGCGTGGCCATCGACAGCGTCGAGGATATGAAGCTGCTCTTCGACGGCATCCCGCTCGCCGAGATGAGCGTGTCGATGACCATGAACGGCGCCGTGCTGCCCGTCCTCGCCATGTTCATCGTCGCGGCGGAAGAGCAGGGCGTCTCCCAGGCCCAACTGGACGGCACCATCCAGAACGACATCCTCAAGGAGTTCATGGTCCGCAACACCTATATCTACCCGCCCGCGCCCTCCATGCGCATCGTCGGCGACATCATCGCCCACACGGCGGCACACATGCCGAAGTTCAACTCCATCTCGATTTCCGGCTATCACATGCACGAGGCCGGGGCGACCGCCGTGCAGGAGCTCGCCTACACCCTCGCCGACGGCCGCGAATACGTGCGGGCCGCCATGGCAAAGGGCCTCGATATCGATGCCTTTGCCGGCCGGCTGAGCTTCTTTTTCGGCATCGGGATGAACTTTTTCCTCGAAATCGCCAAGCTCCGCGCCGCCCGCACGCTCTGGTCGAGGATCATGACCGAGCTTGGCGCCAGGGACCCGCGCTCGCGCATGCTGCGCACCCATTGCCAGACCTCCGGCGTCTCCCTGACCGAGCAGGACCCGCACAACAACATCGTCCGCACGACCATCGAGGCTCTGGCCGCGGTGCTCGGCGGCACGCAGAGCCTGCATACCAACTCCTTCGACGAAGCCATTGCCCTGCCGACGGAATTTTCCGCCCGCATCGCCCGCAACACGCAGTTGATCCTGCAGCACGAGAGCCGCGTCACCGACGTCGTCGATCCGCTGGGCGGCTCCTACTACATCGAGGCACTGACCGCCGACCTGGTGGCGCGCGCCGGAGCGCTGATGGCCGAGGTCGAGGCGCAGGGCGGCATGACCGCCGCCGTGCAGGCCGGTGCGCCCAAGCTCGAAATCGAGCGGGCCGCTGCGCTCCGACAGGCCCGCGTCGATCGCGGCGAGGATGTGATCGTCGGCGTCAACCGCTACCGGCTGGACAACGAGCCGCCGATCGCCATCCGCGAGATCGACAACCACAAGGTGCGCGACGAGCAGGTGGCGAGGCTCGCCGAGATCCGGCGCGGCCGCGATCCGGACCGCCTGGCCGCGGCGCTCGACGAGCTGCGGGCCGCGGCGCGCTCATCGGCCAATCTGCTGGCGGCAAGCATCGAGGCCGCGCGTGCCCGCGCCACGCTCGGCGAGATTTCCGCGGCGCTGGAGGACGTCTTCGGCCGTCACCATGCCACGACGCGCGTCATCTCGGGCGTCTACGCCGAGAGCTATGCCGATGACCCGCAGTTCGGCGAGCTGACCCGGCGCATCGCCGCCTTCCAGCAGGCGGAGCGCCGGCCCCCGTCCATCTTCATCGCCAAGATGGGGCAGGATGGTCACGATCGCGGTGCCAAGGTGATCGCCTCCGCCTTCGCCGATCTCGGCTTTGCCGTTCATATGGGTGATCTGTTCGAGACGGCCCCCGAGGTCGCCGACCATGTCGCCGCGCTCGCCGTCGATGCCGTCGGTGTCTCCTCCCTCGCCGCCGGCCACAAGACCCTGGTCCCCGAGCTGATCGCCGAGCTGAAGGGCCGGGGCCTCGGCGAGGTCACCGTCATCGTCGGTGGCGTGATCCCCGAACAGGACTACGATTTCCTGCGGCGGGCGGGGGTGGCGGAGATTTTCGGTCCCGGCACCAACGTGCTCGAAGCCGCGTTTTCGGTGCTGAACCAGATCGAGGGCAGGCTGAGCAACAGATGATCGGTCCTCTATTCCCCTCCCCCCGCCTTTCGGGCGCCCCTTCTCCCCATGGGGACAGGGGCAACTGGGACACGTTCTTCCCTCTCCCCTTGAGGGAGAGGGTGGCGGCGAAGGGTGAGGGGAAGGCCAACGAGTTCGTTCCATGATCGGCCGCCTCAACCACGTCGCCATCGCCGTTCCCGACCTCGCCGCCGCCGCCGCCCGGTACCGCGATCTGCTCGGTGCCGAGGTGCATGCTCCGCATGCGCTTCCCGAGCACGGCGTGACCGTCGTCTTCGTCGAGCTCGCCAACAGCAAGATCGAACTCCTGACGCCGCTGGGCGAGGCTTCCCCGATCGCAAGGTACCTCGCCGCCAACCCCTCCGGCGGCATCCACCATCTCTGCTACGAGGTCCCCGACATCGCGTCGGCGATCCGCAGCCTGACCGAGGCCGGTGCCCGCGTCCTCGGCGACGGCAAGCCGAGGATCGGCGCCCACGGGCTGCCGGTGGTCTTCCTGCACCCCAAGGATTTCGACGGTACCCTGATCGAACTGGAAGAGGTCAAGCCGGAGCTGCAGCCGGCCTGACTTATCCCCTCGCGGCGCCGCCGGTGTAGTCTCGGGCAGCCAAAGTTCGGGGGAAACCGCCGGTGACCGTCACTGCCCATCTCAAGCTGCCCAACATCCTGCCGGGGCAGGCCCAGAAGCACATCACGCACAACGAGGCGCTGGCCATCCTCGACGGGCTGGCGCAACTCGTTGTGCTCGATCGCGACCTCGCGGCGCCGCCGCCCGCCCCCGCCACCGGTGACCGCTACATCGTCGCCGCGTCGCCGACCGGGGCCTGGGCCGCGCGGGCCACGCAGATTGCCATCTGGGACGGGGCGGACTGGATCTTCCACGTGCCCGAGGCCGGCTGGCTTGCCTATCTTGCCGACGAAAAGGGGCTTGTCGCCTTCACCGGCAGCGGCTGGGCCCCGAGCGTCGGTCTGGACGGCAAGGTGCCCACTCTCGGCATCAATGCCACCGCCGACGGCACCAACCGCCTTTCCGTCAAGGCCGACGGCGCCCTCCTCAGCCATGACGACGTGACCCCCGGCACTGGCGACATGCGGCTCAAGCTGAACAAGTCGGCGACCGCCAGGACGGCCTCGCATCTGTTCCAGACGGGCTTTTCCGGCCGGGCGGAAATCGGCCTCACGGGCGACGACAAGTTCCACCTCAAGCTGAGCGCCGATGGCACCGCCTGGGCCGATGTCCTCGTCGCCGATCCGGCCACGGGGCGCATCGGCGTCGGCACGGCCGCGCCCGCGGAATTGCTCGATATCGTCGGGGACAATGTCGGCACCAATATCCGGCTGACGCGCTACGGCGCCAATCCGGGTGCGATCTGGCGGGCGGCCGGCGGGACGCTGGCCTCGCCCACCCAGGTTGTCGCCAACGGCCTGCTGGGCGGATTTGTGGCGTCGGGCTTCCACTCCGGCGGCGCCTTCGGCGGCAACAGCATCGGCATGTTCTTCAAGGCCGCCGAGAATTTCGGCTCCTCCGCCCAGGGCACCTACCTGACGCTCGAAACCACGCCGAACGGCTCGGCAAGCCGGGCCGAGCGCCTGCGCGTCGCCCAGGACGGCAATGTCGGCATCGGCGTCACCGCCCCGGCCGCCCGGCTCGACGTCGATGGCACGGTGAAGGTCAAGTCCTTCACCGTTGCCGGCATGCCTGCCGCGGCCGCCGGCGCGGGCCAGCTCGCCTTCGTCTCCAACGAGGCCGGCGGCGCCGTCATCGCCTTCTCCGACGGCAGCAACTGGAGGCGGGTCACGGATCGGGCGGTGGTCAGCTAGCCTCGCCGGCCGGGGCGGTGGCGTCATGCCGCTCGGGACGGCCGATGAGGTAGGCCACCTGGCGCGAGAACCGGCCGACGGGAGCGATGGTCACGGTCGGATCGAGCCGTCCGATCAGCGGTACGATGTCGACGAAGATCGTCGGTGCCTTGGGGAAGCTGTCCTGCCGCTCCTGCAGCACGGCGTTGAACGCCGCCTGCCTCTCGGCGGCCCCGGCGGTGAGCACCTCGGGCTCGACCGCCGCCGCTTCGGGGTCGGCCATGCAGCTGATCAGCGCATGGCGCCGGGTTGCCGCGACGAGACGCTTGGCTGCGATCTCGAACGCCGCCGGATCGACCTGGTGGATCAGCACGTCGAGACAGATGACCAGGTCGAAAGTCATCGGCAGGGGGGTCGACAGCAGGTCGAAGGTGGCAAAGCTCAGTCCGGGGAAGCGGCGGCGGTTCTGCGCGATGACGGCCTCGGACAGGTCGAGCCCCAGGTATCCGCGATCATTGAAGCAACCCTGCAGCGCCGGATGGTTCAGCCAGCAGCAATCCCCGCAACCGACATCGACGATTGTGCGGATGCCGCGGGCCCGGATGAGCCCCGAAAGCAGTTCGGCCTTGTAGTCGGCCGAAATGCCGCGCGATCCGGGCCCGCTGCCCAGCCAGGGATGGTCAGTATAACGTAAGTTCCAGAATGTTTTGTTGTTGAACAAATCAAAGTTTTCGACAGGTCGGAAACGCACAAGACATAAGTGCTTTTACCGTCGGTGTCATCACCATTGTGGAGCGGCGATGCTGACCGGCAATTGGCCGGATGCTATTGGACAAGGGCGTCGAGAGCACGATGCCAGGCCGAGCGGAAGCGGGCCCTGTTGAAGCCGCGCGCCGTCTGCTGGCCCGCGAGCGCGATGGCACGGGCGCGGCTGGCATCGGTCAGCAGCAGGGTCAGGCTGTCGATCACCCGGTCCACCTGCGGAAACGGGTGGCAGAGGCTGTTTCGTCCCGGCCGCATATAGTCGCGTCCGCCAAAGCCGTCGAACCCCACGACGGCGACGCCGCGCGCCATGGCTTCGAGCGGCAACAGGCCGAAGCCTTCGCTCTCGGTGAGGGTCAGCAGGTAGCGGTGGTTGCCAAGCGTGCGCATCAGCTCGGCATGCTGCACTCCGCCCTGCACCGGATCGACGAACTTGGCCGCAACGCCGCGCGCGGCCAGTCCGGATCGGATCTCCTCGAGCAGCTGCATGTTGAGGCCGCGGTCACCCTTGAGATTGACCAGCACGCGCCCGTCCGGTCGTTCGGCCCAGTCGGGAGGCGCCTGGGCCACCGGCTCGATGAAGGCCGGGATGACCTGTGCCCGGATCCCGTAGGTGGCGCGCAGCATGTCGCGCGTATGCCGGCTGACGCAGACATAGTCGGAAAAGAACGTGTCCAGCACGCGGAACGTATTGAAGTGCTGCAGGTACATCAGCTTCCGGCGCGGTGCGGTGCGCCCGAGCCACAGGTGCGAGAAGGCCGGCGACATGACGAGCAGGTCGTCCTCGCGAGCCGCGGCACGATAGCCGTCCACGTCGATGGACGGGAGCGCCAGCGGATAGCCGAACCGGTCGGGCGCGTGCGCCTCGCCGCCGACATCGACGACGATCACCTCGGCGCCGAACTCGGTCGCCAGCACCTCGGCGATCCCGTACAGCATCCGCCCGCCGCCCGAGGGGTAGTGCGCCGCAACGACATAGGCGCGCGAGATGGCCCTTCTGGGCGCGGCGGTCCCCGCGGCCGGCGCTGGGGCGATCGCCGCCTCGACCGTCGGCCCGACCTGCGGGTGGAACGGGCGCGCCGCGGGGGAGGGCCGTCGCAGCCGCTCGAGCCCGGCGAGTCCGTGCTGCAGCGCCAGGTGTCGCAACGAGCCGGACGGCGCCAGTCGGCGCCGCGTCCGCGTCAGCACGCGGCCTATTCGCGCGCCGTAGGTCGCGGCCTCCGCTTCGAGGCGCGCCCGTGCGTCCAGCTCCTCTGCCACCCGTCGCTGCGCGCCGTCTTGCGCGATGAGGGCCTGTTCCAGTCGTCGCGTCAGCTCGACCACGGCCGACCGCGAGCGGGCGATCTCGTCCTCGGCCTGTGCTTTGGCGGCCGACATCGCCGCAAACGCCGTGGCCTGTGTCGCCTCGCTGGCCGCCTCGCGGCGCTTCAGCTCCCGATGCACGGCGTCGGCGACCGCAGAGCCGACGGCCATCTGTCGTTCCGCCCTGGCAAACGGTCGTCGCCTGTTCAGGGCGGCCGGCTGGCGGGTCATCCCGGCATGGAGCTCCGCGGCGACGGCGCCGATCGGCCCGTGTTCGGCACGGACGATCGAGGCCGAGAGGCGATCCCGGTCGAGGAAGCCCTCCACCTGTTCGGCGATCGACAGCGGGTCGTTCGGCCACCGGATCGACAGGTCGGCCCCGACACGGATCATTTCGGCCGCCCAGTCGCGCGCTATCGCATCGATGTCGACGTGACTGCGCGGCCGGCCTCGGCTCGTCCGCTCGGCGTCGAGCACGTGGCGCAGCCAGAGCAGGGTGCCATATTCGGGCACCACGCCGTCGCGTCGCTGCAAGGATGCGGCGACGCTGGCCGGATGCCGCGTCACGAGGAGGTGGGCGGCCCGTATGCCGAGCTGGTCGAGGGCATCGTGATAGAGCGGCAGCAGCCGGCAGATCCTCGGGTCCTTCAGCACCATCAGGTCGGCGGACCCATACTCGTCCACGATCAGCGAGGCAATGCGATCGACATAGTGCGCGCGACGCGTGGGGGGGAGACTGGCCGACGGCCGGGCACGACTGTCGTGCCAGGCGCTGCCGGTCTCGTGAAGGTACGCATCGTTCAGTTCGACCAGTCGCGCCGGCTCCCAGTGCCCCGAGGGGTTGCCATGACCGGCCGGCAGGAGTGAACCCGGCAGCGTCGCTCCCAGAAAGCCGAGGACACGGCTCACGGCGCTGGTGCCGGACCGGTGCATGCCGAGAACCAGTATGCAGCTACGGCTCTGACGATGGCCTTCGGGCGGCATCTGCTGTGCTGTGAAATGTCATGGTCGACAATGACTGATCAAACGGGGGACGTGAAATACAGTTCGGAACAAAATAGCAGTCGGGACACTAGAACAGGCGTCGCAATCCTGGATAGACGGCGGCAAGCATCGCGGCAAGGGGTCTCACGGACATCGCCGGGCGCGCCGCGCTCAGCTTGGCGCGTTGCCGCAGCCGCAGATAGGGGCGGATGACGTCGATATCCGAGAGCGCCGCCTTGGCGCCCTCCCAGTCATTGGCCTGCACGGATCGCAGGTAGCTGCTCAGGGCGACCCTGATGAAGCGGGGGGCGATGAGATCCCGTCGCAGGTAGCGGCTCCGCGCCGGGTCGTCCGGAAACTGCTCCAGCAGCTTTCGGGCATAGAGCATCCCCGATTTGGCCATGCGGGGCGAGTAGGATGCAGAGCCGGAGTGGATGCGCCACGCCGACAGAGCTTCGTCGACGAACCGGTTTTCCCATCCCTCCCGAAACAGCCGAAGGAACAGGTCGTCGTCCTCGTACCCCACGAGGCGCTCGTCGAAGCCGCCGACCGACTCGAATGCCTCGCGGCTGATCAGGGCTGCCGA
The DNA here is from genome assembly GCF_041917035.1 of Devosia sp. Classification (GTDB taxonomy): domain Bacteria; phylum Pseudomonadota; class Alphaproteobacteria; order Rhizobiales; family Devosiaceae; genus Devosia_A. The sequence continues at coordinate 10,247 of NZ_JAYRYM010000077.1, forward strand.
AGGCACGATGTACATGTCTTCGGCGATGCAGCGCAGCAGTGAGCGCTTGGGGTGCTCCGTGCTCATCGCCCCGAGCATCTTGATCTGCACCAGCTTGCCCGCTGCATCGTACTCGTCGACATCGCTGTAGACCCACCCGAAGCGCGGTGAATCCGCCAGCCCGTCAACCAGCCGTTCCAGGTGCCTGGGGTACCACCAGTCGTCCTGGTCGAGGAACGCGATGAAGGCGCCCCTCGATTGCGCGACGCCGAGGTTGCGCGCGGATGACTGCCCGCCATTGGGCTTGGCGATGATGCGGACCCGCGGATCGTCTCCAGCAATGTCCCGCGCAATGCTGGGTCCGTCGTCCCGGGACCCGTCATCGACCACCACCACCTCGCTCGCCGGCAGGCTCTGGCTCAACACGCTCCTCAGCGAGCGCTCGATGAACTTGGCGCCGTTGTAGAGCGGGATGATCGCAACAATGGTGGGGGCGGTGTCGGGCAATCGCAGACCGTTCTTTGTGTTGCCGTCTGAGCGGCGGGTTCTGGCCGTGGCCTGGGGTGGCCTTGTTGAGTTGGGCACGCTAGCTCGCGAGTGTCCTGTAGTAGGCGTAGTCGGGTTCATAGGCAGCTTCGACGGCTGCCCGCAACTCCGGATCCTCGAAGTTCCTGGTGTGATGCAGCGCTTTCCAGCCGCAGTAGCGCGTGCTCGTCACATCGACGAGGTTGTGGCGAAAGCCCCAGGATCGCCGGTGCACATTGATCCGGCGCTCGCGGACCCTCGTCCCGACGAGGCCCGACAACGCCTCGAAGAACGCTCCCGACCTTGTGAGCGGAAACAGGTGGTCGTAGCGGAATCCCCGCTCGTAGAGCGCAAACGGGATCTGGGTGTTCCAGTGGTCGTCCAGGTTGGGCTCGCCCTGGCGCGCGCGCACCTCGGCGACGCAGTGCGCCACGAACTCGCGAAAGGTGATCCCTTCGAACTGCCCGACATCCCCCCGCATCTGCTGCAGCCCGCGCCGGCCCGATGCCTCGAGGTCCTTCAACTGGCGAATGCCGCGGCCCGCACGGGCGACGAAGATGTGGAGGAAGGCGCTGACCAGGCGGTCGTAGGGCTCGCGGATCAGTCCTATGCTGCGGTACCCGTCGGCGATCAGGTCGAGTGCGACGGGCCATCCGACCAGCAGGGGCTCGATCATCAGGCGAGGGTCGCGTCGGTCGCGCGGCAGCTTCAGCACATCATAGGCCAGCGCATGGACGATGCTGGTATTGGCGGCCTTGTATGTCCAGAACACCACCGTCCGGGAGGCATGCAGCGCGTAGCCCTGCCGCGTCATCGGGACAGCGCCTTCCTCAGGGCGGTGATGGCCGGGATCAGGTCCGCCGGCACCGGTGGCCTGAGTTCGGTGTCATCGAAGGCCCGAAGGGTCTCTGATGCGAGGGCGGCGTGGCCCGACTGGGCCTGCGCCAGTGCCCGGTGGTAGACGGCCCGCCACACCAGGTCCGCCTCCACCACGGAGACATGCGGAGCAAGCTCGAGCTTGGCGAGGCACAGCCTGTGCGCGACCTCGAACATCTTGGCGGCCGTCTCTCGGTCCGCCCTGTGCAGGAGCATGAACATGCCGGCGTAATACGTTGACGCGGCAATGCAGAACGGCCAGCGCGCCGCGAACGCCGCGATGTCCGCGACGGCGCCTTTCGGCACCTCGACGGCGGCAAGATCGGGCCGATAGAGGCGCCCTGCCAGTTCGTAGCGGCCGTAGTCCATTGCTCCTCGAAACGCCCGGAAGCGCAGGCCCGCGGCCAGGGAAGAGCCGTCCTCCGCGGCCTCGGCGGCCTCCGCCATCCACGCGAGCATGCGGTCGCGCCAGACGTCCGGATCGCCGAGGGAAATCGGCCGCCGCGACGCATAGTAGAGCTTGCTGATTCCGGTATGCTCGACGAGGAGGTTCGGCAGCCCGGCCCGCTTCAGCAGCGCCAGCATGGACGGCTCGCTGAACAGCACGGTGTGGGCCCCCGGCGACAGGGCCGGCAGCAGCAATTGCGGCGACAGGCGCGGCGTGACCAGTTCGGCATCGGGAGTGGTGAGCACCAGCACGCCGTCGGGCGCCAGGTAGGAGACCAGCAGGTCGAGGAACGCACCGGCGTCAGGGACGTGCTCGATGACCTCCGAGCAATGCACGATGTCGTAGAGCTCGGTCGGATCGGCATTCCTCACGGCGAAACCGTTGACGATGTCCAGTCCCAGCAGGTCGCGCCCCGCCGCACCATACTGGGAGGGCTCGAAGCCGCGCGCTGTCCAGCCGGTCATGCCCTGCACGGCGGCCATGGCAAAGCCGAACCCGCAGCCGATGTCCAGCAGCTTCCCCTTGCTGCCCGGGGCAATGAGCCGGCCCAGCCGGGCGGCGGGGCCCTCGATCGCGGCGCCCATCTCCACGTACTCGCGCAGGGCGATGGTGTCGGTGTGGGTGGTGTAGTCGGGCGCTGGAAGCGGGTGATAGCTGAGGCTGCCGCACTCGGCGCAGCGAAACAGGGCGGTGAGCTGGCCTTCGACCGATCGGGCGGTGAGCACCCGCGCCTTCGTTCGGCGGCCGCCGCATGCCGGGCAGGAGTGGTCCGAAAAGACGGCCGCCGCCGTGTCGAAGACGACCTCGCCCGGCGCCACGGCCTCGAGGTGCGGCGGGGCGCCCCCTCCCGCGGCCCGATCGGCCACCTCCCTCAGCCCCGTCGCCGCCGCATCCTTGCCGCTCAGCACCGGCGCCCCGTCGATCGGCCAGGTGATGCCGATGTCCGGGTCGTCCCAGCGGATGCTGCGCTCGCTCTGCGCATGCCAGAAATCCGTGGTCTTGTAGAGGAACTCGGTGCCGTCGGCGAGCGCGAGGAAGCCGTGGGCGAAGCCCGGCGGGATCCAGAACTGCCGGCGGTTCTCGGCGCTCAGTTCGACGCCGGCCCACTTGCCGAATGTCGGCGAGCCCGGGCGGATATCCACCGCCACGTCGAAGGCCGCGCCGGCGACGACCCGCACCAGCTTGCCCTGGGCGTGCGGCTCGACCTGATAGTGGAGGCCGCGCAGCACGCCCTTTCTCGATACCGAGTGGTTGTCCTGGACGAAGCGCCCCTCGAACCCGGTCGCGGCGCGGAATGCCGCCTCGTTGAAGCTCTCGAAGAACTCGCCGCGATCGTCGCCGAAGACGCGCGGCTCGAACACGACCAGCCCGTCGATATCGAGGTGTTCCGCCTTCATCGGCCGCGATCCTCGTCGACGAGCTGCCGCAGGTAGAGCCCGTAGCCGCTCTTTTCGAGCGGCGCCGCGAGGCGGAGCAGCGCCTCGTCGTCGATCCAGCCGTTGCGCCAGGCGATTTCCTCGGGGCAGGAGACCTTGAAGCCCTGGCGCTTTTCGAGCGTGGCGATGAACTGGCCGGCCTCGAGCAGCGAGTCGTGCGTACCGGTGTCGAGCCAGGCATAGCCCCGTCCCATCCGCTCGACGCTGAGCGTGCCGCGCTCGAGGTAGAGCCGGTTCAGGTCGGTGATCTCCAGTTCGCCGCGCGCCGACGGCCTGAGGCTGCGCGCCAGCTCGACGACCTCTTCGTCGTAGTAGTAGAGGCCGGTCACGGCGTAGTTCGAGCGCGGCCGCAGCGGCTTCTCCTCGATCGACACGGCCCGCCCTTCGGCATCGAACTCCACCACCCCGTAGCGGCCCGGATCGGTGACGTGATAGGCGAACACGCTCGCCCCGTGCGGCCGCGCGTCGGCGCTCTCGAGCAGCCGGTTCAGGTCGTGGCCGAAGAAGATGTTGTCGCCCAGGACCAGCGTCGAGGGCCGGTCCCTGACGAAGTCCGCGCCGAGGATGAAGGCCTGCGCCAGCCCGTCGGGGCTGGGTTGCACCTTGTAGCTCAGCGCCATGCCCCAGCGGCTGCCATCGCCCAGCAGCGCCTCGAAACGGGGCAGGTCGGCCGGCGTCGAAATGACCAGCACCTCGCGCACCCCGCCCAGCATCAGGGTCGACAGCGGGTAGTAGATCATCGGCTTGTCGTAGACCGGCAGCATCTGCTTGGACACGCCCAGTGTCGCCGGATGCAGGCGGGTCCCGGCGCCCCCCGCCAGGATGATGCCGCGACGGGTCATGGGGTGGGCTCCGGCAACAGGGTCTTGAGCGTGCTGGCGACGTCGTCGCGCCAGTCGGGCAGGTCGATGCCGAGCGCGTCGCGCAGCTTGCCGGTCGAAAGCCGCGAGTTGCGCGGCCGCCGCGCCGGGGTGGGGAAAGCGGAAGAGGGGACGGGCAGCACGGTCTCGGGGCGCGCCCGCAATGCCACGCCGGCAGCGGCCGCCGCGGCGATGATGAAGCGCGCATAGCCGTTCCAGCTCGTCTCGCCCGCTGCCGTCAGGTGATAGATGCCCCCCGCCGGCGGACGATCGCCCGCCAGCCTCCTGATCAGCGCGGCGGTGGTTTCGGCGATCAGGCGCGCGCTCGTCGGGGCGCCGATCTGGTCGTCGATGACCTTCAGTTCGTCGCGGCTCTGGGCGAGGTTCAGGATCTTGGCGATGAAATTGCTGCCGCCCGGCGCATGTACCCAGCTGGTGCGGAGCACGAAATGCCCGCCCTCCGCGAGCACCGCGATCTCGCCGTCCCGCTTGCTGGTCCCGTAGACATTGAGCGGCGCCGTGGCGTCGGTCTCGACATACGGGGCGGACTTCTCTCCGTCGAACACATAGTCGGTGGAATAGTGGATCATCCGCGCCCCGATCTCGGCCGCCGCCCGCGCCACTTCGCCCGGCGTCACCGCGTTGATCCGGCGCGCCCGATCCGGTTCGACCTCCGCCCGGTCGACCGCGGTATAGGCCGCGGCATTGACCACCAGGTCGGGACGCTCGCGCCGGACCAGGGCCGCCGCCGCGCCCGGCTCTTCGAAGTCCGCGCCGGCCCGGCCGTAGGCCACCACCTCGCCCAATGGCGCCAGGGCTGCCAGCAGGGCGGTCCCGACCTGGCCATCGCGGCCGAATATGACGAGCTTCATCCGTACTGCCTCGCGATCCAGTCGCGATAGGCCCCGCTGGTCACGTCGGCCACCCAGCTTCGATTGTCGAGATACCAGTCGACGGTTGCCGCCAGGCCCTCGGCGAAGCGCACCGCCGGCCGCCAGCCGAGCTCCGCCGCGATCCGGCGCGCGTCGATCGCGTAGCGCCGGTCGTGGCCCGGGCGATCCGT
>NZ_JAYRYM010000078.1:0-15398 GCF_041917035.1 Devosia sp.
ACCATGACCTGGGGCAAGCAGAACACCGAGGCCGAAGGCCATGCCCAGATGGACTATGCGGTGGACCGGGGGATCAACTTCTTCGACACCGCCGAGATGTACGCCGTGCCGCCGGATGCCTCGACCTATGGCAGGACCGAGGAGATCATCGGCAACTGGTTCAGCCGAAGCGGCAAGCGCGACCAGATCGTGCTGGCCTCCAAGGTCGCCGGCGGTGGCCGTCCGTGGGTGCGCGGCGGTCGCGGCATCGATGCGCCGAGCGTGCGTGAGGCCATCGAGGGCAGCCTGCGCCGGTTGCGGACCGACTATATCGACCTCTATCAGATCCACTGGCCGCGGCGCGGACACTACCACTTCGAAGGCTCGTGGGACTACAATCCCTACACCCAGCAGAAGCGCGACGAAGTGCTGCCCAACCTCGTCGAGGTGCACGAGGTGATGGGCGACCTCGTCAAGGAGGGCAAGATCCGCTACTTCGGCCTCTCCAACGAGACGGCCTGGGGGACCATGCAATACCTCAAGCTGGCCGAGCAGCGCGGCCTGCCGCGGGTGCAGACCATCCAGAACGAGTACAACTTCCTGCGCCGCTACTACGACATGGACCTTGCCGAACTGGCCTTTCACGAGGATGTGGGCCTGCTGGCCTATTCGCCGCTGGCCGCCGGAGCGATCTCCGGCAAGTACCTCGGCGGCGTGCTGCCGCCGGGCACGCGCGGCGCGGTAGCGGGCTCTGCCTACCGCAACAACCAGTACACCGAACCGGCGATCCGGGCCTACCTGGCGCTCGCGGCCAGCCACGGCCTCGATGTCAACCAGATGGCCATCGCCTTCTGCCTCACCAAGCCGTTCATGACCTCGGTGATCATCGGAGCCACCAGCATGGACCAGCTCTCCGTCAACATCGCCGCCGCGGACGTGACGCTGTCACGCGAAGTGCTCGACGGCATCCAGCAGATCTTCATGCAGTATCCGCGCACCCTCTGAGCGGCGACGGCGCAGCGAGTCGCTTTCCGGCCGATTCGGGCTATACCGGAGATCGATCCTCCGGAGGTTGCCGATGACGCTGTTTGCGACCTTGTTTCCGCTGCTCTGCTGGTTCGTCTACAATTATGGGGTGCCGCTGCTCGAGCGGCGCCGGCCATCGCTGTCAGTGATCATGTCGATGCAGCGCCGCCGCTGGGTGGCCAACGCGGTCAAGCGCGAGAGCCCGCTCGACGCCATCCTCTCGGGCAACCTGATGGGCTCGGTGAGTTTCCTGGCCTCGACCTCGGTCCTGCTGGTGCTGGCCATCTTCACCGCCTTCGGCAATCTCGGCGCGCTGATGGAAACGCTGTCGACGGTCGGGCTTCGTCCCGGCTACACGGTGGCGGACGTACAGATCCACCTGTTCGCCATGCTGGCCGTGTTCGTGCTGAGCTTCTTCGCCTTTACCCTGGCACTCCGCCAGTTCAATCACTTCTGCATCATGATCGGCGCCATCGACCACTCCGGACACACCACGGAAGCCGAGATCGACGCGATCGCGCAGCTCAATGCGCTGGCGGCGCGCAACTTCAACAACGGCATCCGAGGCTACTACTTCTCGGTCGCCACGGTGGCCTGGTTTGCCAGCGAGTGGCTGGCCATCGCCGCCAGCCTCGTGACGGTCGGCTTTCTCGTCCACCGCGAGTTCTTCTCGTCGGCGCACCGCGTCGCCGCCTCGGTGGCGGTGCTCGCCAGCCGTCGCGAAAAGGAACAGGCCTGAGGCTAGGGGCGCGGGCGCCTCAGTTGTCGAGCTTGCTCGGCGGATAGACCTTGAGCCCGCCGTCCGCAGGCGTATCCCGTGCCGCGGCGAGGGCGGCGAGGAGCGCCGCATGGCTGTCGGCACCGGGGGCGTAGCCCAGATCTGCGGCCCGGCGGTAGAGTTCGAGCGCCCGCTCCGTATCGACCGCCACGCCGTGCCCGTGCTCGTAGAGGTAACCCAGGTTGGTGAAGCCGATCGGATTGCCGTCATCGGCGGCCCGCTCGGTGAAGTGCAGCGCCTTCTCGAGGTCGACGGCGCCGCCATCGCCATGCAGATACATCAGGCCCAGGTTGGCGGCGGCATCGGAGAGGCCGTTGTCGGCCGCCTGCCGATACAGCCGACGGGCCGCCGCGAAGTCCTGCTCGACGCCGATGCCGTCCTCATAAAGCAGCGCCAGATTGAGCTGCGCCGCCGCGATGCCGTCATCGGCCGCCTTACCGTACAGTTCGGCGGCGGCGGCTGGGTCGAGCGACGTGCCGTAGCCGTGCTGCTTGAGATACCCGAGGGCGTTGGCGGCAAGCGCATAGCCCTGCTCGGTGGCAAGCCGGTACTGCTCCGCCGCCGCTCCGTAGTCGGGTTCGCCGGTCACCGTGCCGTTCTCGTAGAGCCGACCCAGGTGATATTGCCCGCGGGCGTCGCCGTTCCGCGCGGCGCGCTGGAACCAGGCGGCGGCCGCCACGGGATCGGCATCGAGCCCGAGCCCGTCCAGATACATCAGCGCCAGGTTGGTCTGGGCCCGCGGCACACCGGCAGTGGCCGCGGCGCGATACCAGCGGCTGGCCAGGTCCCAGTCGCGCTCGACCCCCTCGGCATAGTCGAAGGACAGCGCAAGGCTGTCCATTGCCGGCGCAAAGCCCATGTCCGCAGCCTGCTGCAGCATCCCCGCCCCGCGAACCATGTCCTGGGCCACCACCTCGCCGACGATCAGCATGTCGCCGAACAGGGTGAGCGCCACCGGATTGCCCTCCGCCGCGGCCGCTTCGAGCAGCGGCACGGCGCTCGTACTGTCCCCCAGCGCGTCATAGGCCCGGCCCAGCCAGGCCTTGAGCGCGGGGGAGTCCGGATCCTCCGCGCGCGCGGCCTCGCAGATGTCCACCGCCGAGGCATCGATCTGCCAGCGATCGCGCCCGATCGTCTCGTAGCCCCATTCGTACTGGCTGGCCGCCGCGGCCGCGCAGGCATCGTAAGCCTCGCCGGCGACGGCAGGCGAGGAGAGGACGGTGAGGAGGAGCATGCTCCGTAGCGTCCGGCTGATCATTTGCGCCACCTCGTTCTCCAGCGGGTGCTGCCACAATAGCCGAAGGCCCGCGACCCGCAAGGCTACTCGGCCGGAGGAATGTAGCCCTTCGCCAGATAGAGCTGGCGGCGGTTGACCGGCCTGCCCAGGTGGAGCACGGCTTCGTCGGACAGCAGCACGATCTCGGCAAACCTGGCCCGGACCTCGTCGTCCAGCCGGCGCCAGGTGTCGGTGTAGATGATGGCGTCCTCGCCGGCATGGGCGGCCGCGTCGAACCAGTAGTCGTACTGGTCGCGCCGCGGATCGAGGCTGGTCACGTCCGTGCTGCGCAGCGCGAAACCGAGCAGCGAGGCGCTGGTGTAGTCGGTCGTGGCGACGAAGCCGGCGCCGTGCTCGCGCTGCGCCGCCCGCACCGCCTCGGCCGTCTCGTTCCACCCATAGGCCCACGACGTTGCCTCGTCGTCCATCGCCACCGGATCGCCGAGCGGCGCCATGGAGAAGTTGACCACGACGACGGCCAGCAACGCCGTCCCGTAGGCGAGGTGCAGCCAGGTCAGCCAGCGCCATCGCATGTGCAGCACGACAAACGGCAGCGCCACCACATAGGCCACCAGATTCCAGTGAAACAGCACCGCGGTGAAGTACGAGAGGCTCGCCATGGCGAGGCTCGACAGCCAGAAGGTGATCTGTGCCAGCCCGACGCCGGTCGTTCGCCCGCGGCGCAGGGCGAAGCCCAGCAGGGGCGGCACGAGGAACGGGCCGACGGCAGCGAGCGACACCAGCAGCCAGCCCCTGACACCCTCCAGCCCCCGCACCTCGACGGCATGACGATCGCCGAGGATGAAACCGTAGGAGGCGAACCCCTCGGTGAGGTTCCACAGCATCACCGGCGCCTGCAGGGCGATGGCGATGGCGGCCGCAAGGTAGAGTTGCGGCCGCAGCAGCAGGGGCCGCATGCGGGGCACGAGGACGATGTAGAGCGCCAGCCCGACGCCGAGCAGCGCCGCATTGTACTTGGCCAGCCCGGCGAGGCCGAGACAGGCGGCCCCCAGATAGAGGTAGCGCCAGCGCGGTGCCGTCGGCCATTCCACGAGGAAGCCCAGGAGGAAGTAGATGGCGCCCAGCAGCAGGGTCACCAGCAGATAGTCGGGCAGCGCCCAGCCGGTGACCACGAACAGGACCGGGGTCACCAGAAACAGCAGCAGGGTCACCCACAGGTGCCCCGGCCGGTCCGGCGCGATGCGTCGCGAGATCAGCGCCAGGAGCGCCAGGTCGGCCACGAAGGCGAGCACCACGGGCACGCGCAGCGCCAGCTTGCTCCAGCCCAGCACGGATCCGCTCAGGCCGAGCAGCCAGGCATTGAGCGGCGGATGGTCGTAGTAGGACAGCGCCGGGTGCTGGCCCCACATCCAGTAATAGGCCTCGTCCTGGAAGATGTTGGTCGAGCCGATGGCCACGAGCCGGACGAGGATGAAGCCGAACACCAGTGCCTTGAGCGCCACCAGCGGCGCGAGTGGTCGCCAGCGCGCCTTCACCGCTTCATCCATGCCGCACCCCCCGAACGAGGCCTTATGGCACGCCCCGCGCGCGGCGCAAACTGCGCGGAGGCACTAGAGCGGGCGGAAGCCATCGCCCAGGTACAGTGTGTAGGTCAGCATCGGATGACCGAACGGCGCCGCAGTGAACGTGCCGATTTCGGTGATCCGCGCGAAGTGCCGCCGAAACGTCTGCATGTCCTCGCTGCCATCGATCAGCAGGATGGCGTCCTGCCCGAGGCGGGTTTTCGGATCGAACCAGTCGTCGAACGCATCGCGACGCGACGACAGCGCGACGACCTGGGGATCATCGAGCGCGAAGGCCAGCTGGCTGGCCGTCTGGTAGCGGTTGGTGGCAAGGAACTGCGCCCCGTGGCGCTCGCGGGCCTCGGACACGGCGGCAGCGAGCCCATCCCAGCCGAAGGCGTGGTCGGTCTCGTAGAATGGCCGCACGCCCAGCAGCGAGTGGACCGGCACGAGGGTGAAGTTGACCACGAAGAGGGTCGCGAACACCATGCCGTAGAGGGCGTGGAGAGACAGCGTGACCCGATCGATGTGCCGCCCCAGAAACGGCAGGGCCAGCACGAAGGCCGCGATGTTCCACCAGGGCAGGATGGTCGAGTAATTGGCGATATAGAGCAGCGGCAGGCTCGACAGCGCAAAGACGAGCACCGCCACGGCCCTCGCCGGCCGTTCGAACGGCGGCAGCCGCCAGCCGAGGAAAAAGCGCAGCAGCGCCGGGACAAGGAAGGGTGACAGCGTCACCAGTGTTCCGATCGCCGCCGACAGCATCTCGCGCGGGATCAGGCCGGTGAAGTGGCCCTGGAAGCGGTCCGCGAGGTGGAACCGGAAAGAGGCGAAATCGGTCTGCAGCGCGTAGAGCAGGACCGGCGTCTGGATCGCCAGCGCCAGGGCCGCCGCCAGATAGAGATCCGGCCGACGGAGCAGCCGTCGCAGGCGCGGCCGCAGCAGCACCGTCGCGACGACGGCCGGACCGAGCAGGGCGCCATTGTACTTGGCGAGCGCGGCCAGCCCGAGCAGCGCGGCGGCGCCGTACAGGTGGAGCCGCCGCCCCGTCCCCCCGCCCTCGACATCGGCGAAGAAGCGAAAGAACAGGGCCCCCGAGGCCAGCACGAGGAACACCATCAGGTAGTCGTTGAACACCACCGATCCGAACAGGCCGAACATCGGGGCGGCGAGGTAGACCACCAGTCCCTTGAGAAACACCGGCCGCCACGCCTCCCCCGCGAAGCGGCGGGCGAGATCGAGATAGATCCACACGGTGCCGGCGAAGGCGAGGACGGCAGGCAGTCGCAGCGCGAAGAGGCTGCGGCCGAACACCAGATGCGTGAGGCCCTGCAGCCAGCCCTGCAGCGGAGGGTGATCGAAATACGACCAGGCCGGATGCTGCCCCCACATCCAGTAATAGGCCTCGTCGGCGATCGGAAAGGCGGCCAGCGAGAAGGCGAGCTTGAGCACGACAAGGTAGCCGGCGACGAGCACCAGCAGCCACTCCGCCAGCGAAAGCGGCCGTCGCACCGGGTCCGACCCGTCAGCGCTCAGCACGGGCCCGGACCCGGGCCGTCTGTCGGCAGAGCGGAGGCAATGTGCCGGGCGGCGACAATATCTGACATTGACATTCAGGTTTCTGGAGGGCTCTATGCCGCCGAACCCAACTCCTATCCTGCGCCATGCTCGTCTGCCAGTGCAACGTGATCACCGACCGGGAGATCCGGCAGATCGTCGTCGACCTGCTGCGCGACGATCCCTGGCGGATCATCGTGCCGGCCATGGTCTATCGTGAACTGGACAAGCGCTGCAGGTGCGCCGGCTGCGTGCCGAATGTGGTAGACATCATCCTCAAGGTCACCGAGGATTTTCATTCGCAGGTGGCCGCCAATCCACCCGAGGCGCGTCCGGCGCTGCAGAAGTTGGCGGCCATGCGGCGCAAACCAGGCGGAGGAGGTCGGAGTGAAAGGCGAAGCACAGGTCATCGAGCGGCTCAACGAGGCGCTGTTTCTTGAGCTCGGCGCGGTCAACCAGTACTGGGTGCATTTCCGCATCCTGAGCGACTGGGGCTACACTAGGCTGGCCGCCAAGGAGCGGGCCGAGTCGATCGAGGAGATGCACCACGCCGACCGGCTGATCGAACGCATCATCTTCCTCGAAGGCCATCCGAACCTGCAGCGCGTCGCACCGCTGCGCATCGGCCAGACCATCAAGGAAGTGCTGGAGTGCGACCTCGCCGGCGAATACGACGCCCGTAAGGCCTACAAGGCCTCGCGCGAGCTGTGCGAATCGCTGGGCGACTATGTCTCGAAGAATCTGTTCGAGGCGCTGCTCGCCGACGAGGAGGGCCACATCGACTTCCTCGAGAGCCAGCTGCAGCTGCTCAACGCGATCGGCGTCGAGAAGTACGGCCAGCTCAACTCGGACAGCGCCGACAAGGCGGAATAGGCGGGCGGAGTATTGACTTCGGTTCCTCTTTTGTTCCAATTGGCGGAACGGAGGAAGATTCATGCAGTTCCATCGCGGTCGCCTGATCGACCATGTCCATCTGAACGTGGCGGACGTGAAGCGGTCCGCCGCCTTCTACTCCGCCATCCTCGAGGCAATCGGGCACCCGCCCGGCTGGCTGACCGAGCACTTCTTCCAGGTCGATGAGCTGTTCATCAGCCGGCCGGGTCCGGGACAGGCGATCAGCCATGTGCACATGGCCTTCCAGTCTCCCGACATAGAGACGGTTCAGCGCTTCTACACGGCGGCGCTCGCCGCGGGAGGCACCGACAATGGCGCACCCGGTGAGCGGCACTATCACCCCGGCTACTACGGTGCCTTCGTCCTCGACCCGGACGGCAACAACATCGAGACGGTGTTCCACGGTCCGGCCCGCCGCTCGGCCGCCTCGGTGGTGATCGAAGCGTAACGATCAGACCCGGGGTCCGGCCCGCTGCGGTCCGAGCTGCGGAATGCGCACCAGCTCATCGAGGGCCAGCAGCTCGTCATTGGCACTGCCCATGCCGAGGTCGGCGGCGCGCTGGAACCACTGCCGGGCCTTGTCGAGGTCGATCGGAACACCGTAGCCATAGCGGTAGCCGAGCGCGAGGCCGTACTCGGCCGGCGCATAGCTGCGGCCGCTCGCCTGGCGGAACAGCGCCAAGGCGCGCGCCGGATCGGCGGCCACCCCGCGACCGACCTGCAGCAGATCGGCCAGCAGCGTCATGCCCGGCGTCCAGTCCGCCGCGGTCGCGCTTTCGAGGTAGGCCAGAGCCTCCCCGGAGCGTCCGTCCGCCACCAGGGCCCGCGCCAGCCAGGTCTTGTTCTCGGGCGAGGCATCATCGAGGTCCACCGCCTGCTGGCAGGCCGGCACGGCCGAGGCAGCATCGATCTGGCTGAGGTCGGTCACCCCGTTCGCCTCGAACCCGGGCTCGAAGAACGATGCGGCAGCGAGGGCGCAGGCCTGTTCGGCACGGAGTTCGGCGGCGCGATCGATACCGTACTGATCGCCCTGGGCCGCGGCGCGCTCGAAATAGTCGAGGGCGAGGCCGAGGTCGCGCGCGACCGTCCCGAAGCCCTCGGCATAGATGTAGCCCAGCGTCGTCTGACCATAGGCACTGCCGGCATCCGCAGCCTGCTGGGCGTAGTCGCGCGCCATCTCGTAGTCGGCGGCGACGCCCTCGCCGTAGAGGTAGGCATTGGCGAGGCCGACAGTGCCCGAGACCTCCCCCTGCTCATGGGCCAGGCGGTAGAGCTCGAAGGATCGGACATGATCCTGCGGCACGCCCCGCCCGGACTGATAGAGCTGGGCCAGGTTGGCCTGCGCCAGGGCGTAACCCTGGTCGACGGCCAGCTGATAGTAGTGGGCGGCGAGCGAAGCGTCCCGGGCCACCCCGTAGCCGACGTCGTAGAGGTAGCCCAGGTCGTTCAGCGACCAGGCGTCGCCGCGATCGGCGCCGATCTGGAACTGCTCGGCGGCCCGGGCATAGTCCTGCTCGACGCCCTGCCCGAACTCGTAGAGCTGGCCGATGCCATAGATGCCCACGATGTCGTCCTGCGCCGCCGCGAGGCTGTACCAGCGCATCGCCTCGGCATAGTCGAGCGGTACGCCGTTGCCGCCGTGGTACAGGTAGCCCAGATTGGCCTGGGCCCGGGCCACGCCCTGTTCGGCGGCCCGGCGATACCAGTCGGCCGCTGCCTCGTCGTCCTCGACGACGCCGAGACCCCGATCATAGGCCGAGCCGAGGCTGAGCTGCGCCAGCGCGAAACCCGCATCCGCTGCCGGCTGCAGCACCTCGACAGCACGCGGCAGATCGGCCGCCGCGCCGAAATCGCCGAGCAGCGCATCCCCGAGCAGCTGCCGGGCCAGCAGGTTGTCGCCGGCGGCGGCGGTTTCGAGCAGCGGCAGGGCCTCTTCGAGGCGCCCGGCCGCGAGCAGCGCGCGCGCCAGCCAGGCCTTGTTCTCGTCCGACCCCGGATCCTTCGAAACCGCATCCTCGCAGGCCGGAATCGCCAATGCCGGGTCGATGGCGCCGATGTCGCGGCCCACGGCGCCGAACTGGAGCTCGAACTGCGAAGCGGCGGCATCCGCGCAGGCTTTCTCGGCCGTGAGTTCGGCCACGTTCGCGATGGCCAGCTCGTGACCCTGGGCAGCGGCCTTCTCGAACCACTCGAGCGCCATGGCGCTGTCCCGCTCGACCCCGATGCCTTCGGCGTAGATGTAGCCGACGCGATTCTGCGAATCGGCAAGGCCGGCATCTGCCCCGATCAGCGCGTAGCGGAGGGCTTCGGCCGGGTCGCGGGCGACGCCGATCCCTTCGAGATAGAGATTGCCCAGCGCGCCGGCTGCATCGACATTGCCCGATCCGGCGGATGCGAGGTAGAGCTCCGCCGCTCGCGCCGGGTCACGATCGACGCCCAGCCCCATCTCATAGAGGTAGCCCAGATTGTTCTGGGCGTAGTCGCTGCCCTGGTCGGCCGCGAGCTGATAGAGCCGGGCGGCCTCGACATAGTCCTGCGGCACCCCGAGGCCCGATTCGTAGAGATACCCGAGGCCGGCCTGCGCATAGGCATGCCCCTGGTCGGCCGCCAGCCGGTAGAGCCGGGCCGCCTCGACATAGTCCTGCGGCACGCCGGTGCCGGCCTCGTACAGATAGGCGAGGCCGGCCTGTGAATAGGCGTCACCGCCCTCCGCCGCCTGCCGGTAGGCGTTCGCCGCCTTCTCGTAGTCCTGCGCCATCCCCACGCCGTTCTCGGCCATGTAGCCGAGATTGCTGAGGGCGAAGACATCGCCCTGGGCGCCCGCGGCCTCGAACAGCGCCAGCGCCTGCGCATAGTCGACCTCGACGCCGTCCCCGTTCAGGTAGGCGGCACCCAGTTCCGCCTGCGCCTGCGCATATCCCTGATCCGCGGCGAGCCGGTAGTAGTCGAGGGCCCGCGACCGATCGGCCGGCACGCCATCGCCGTTCCAGTACAGCAGGCCGAGGCCATATTGTCCGGCGGCGGCGCCCTGTTCGGCGGCCAGCCAGTAGTAGCGGTAGGCCCTGGCGAAATCGACCTCGACGCCGGTGCCGTGATAGTAGAGCGTGCCGAGTTCGACCTGACCGTCGGAGAACCCCTGTTCGGCGGACTTCTCGATCCAGGAGCGCGCCGCGTCGAAATCGGCCGGCGTGACGGCACTTCGATTGAGCGTCAGCCCGTAGCGGACCTGGGCCGGGGCAAAGCCCTTCCCGGCCGCCTCCGCATAGAGGGCGAGACCCCGATCGCGCTCGGCTTCGGACGACGTTTCCGTGTTCAGCAGCATCTGCCCGAGCGATGTGGTGGCCACGAGGTAACCGGCCGCGGCCGCAGATTCGAGCAGCGGCCTCGCCTCGGCGACGCGATCCTGCCGATAATAGGCTCGCCCCAGCCAGGCCTGCAGCTGCGGATCGTCCGGGGCCGCCGCGAGGGCCGGCTCGCAGGCCGCGATGACTTCGGCGGCGTCGTAGTCGTAGTAGTTGCGGGCGAGAGCGGATTGCCCGGGTTCGAAACGCGTGGCCGCGGCCGCGACGCAGGCTTCCCTGGCGTCCTCCTCGGCGGAGGATGGGCCGGCCGGCGCCAGCAGCAGCAGCGCGGCGATCAGCATGGACCGGGTATTGGAGCTTCTGGTGCGTCCCACGTCGTCTCTCCCTCTCGCCCGAGCCAGGCCAGCTTAGCGCGGATAGGAAGGGAACAACAATGGCTTGAGATCAGCCGAAGCCGGCCACGGCAGTGGGTTCGTAGGGCGCTTCGAGACGGGCCACCTCGTCGTCGCTGAGCCGGAGCGCCAGTGCTCCGAGCGCATCCTCGAGCTGAGCGAGCCGGGTCACCCCGACGATCGGCGCGGTGACCGGCCGCTTCTGCAGGACCCAGGCGAGCGCCACCTGCGCCATCTTCACCCCGCGTTCGGCGGCAATGGCCGCGACGGCCTCGTTGACCCGGCGACCAGCGTTCTCCGCCCGGCTGTAGAGGGTCCGGCCGAAGATGTCGGTGCCGGTACGGGCGGTCGTCTCACCCCACGGCCGGGCCAGCCGGCCGCGCGCCAGCGGCGACCAGGGGATCACCCCGATCCCCTCGTCGGCACACAAGGGCAGCATCTCGCGCTCTTCCTCGCGGTAGATCAGGTTGAGGTGGTTCTGCATCGAGACGAACCGCGCCCAGCCATTGGCCCGCGACACCGAAAGCATCTTCATGAATTGCCACGCATACATCGACGAGGCGCCGATATAGCGGGCCTTGCCGGAGCGCACGACGTCGTTGAGGGCCTCCAGTGTCTCCTCGATCGGCGTCACCGGATCGAACCGGTGGATCTGGTAGACATCGACATAGTCGGTGCCGAGGCGACGCAGCGAGGCATCGATCTCCTCGAGGATGGCCTTGCGGCTGAGGCCGCGGCCGTTCGGCCCCTTGCGCATTTCGCCGTGCACCTTGGTCGCAATCACCAGCTGCTCGCGCGGCGCCAGTTCCCCGAGCACCTTGCCCACGATCATCTCGCTGGTGCCGGCCGAGTAGACATTGGCCGTATCGAAGAAGTTGATCCCTGCTTCCCAGGCGGCCCGCAGGATGGGACGGCTGGCTGCTTCATCGAGCGTCCATTCGTGGTTGCCGGCACCGGGGTCGCCGAACGACATGCAGCCGAGGCACAGCCGGCTGACTTCGAGGCCCGTGCGGCCGAGGCGTGAATAGTCCATGCGTTCTCTCCCGGCGTGGCTCGGGCGCCGTGGCCCGAGTGTGCACAGTGTAGCACCCTTGCTGGCGGATCGGCCATCGCTGGGCTAGTCTGGGTGCCGCGGGGTGGCGGGGGACACGACGTGCAGCGCCTCTTTGTCGTCATCTTGGCACTGATCGGCCTGCTGATGGCTGCGCCCTCGGCGCGCTCCGAAAGCTTCTCAACCGAAGAGCTGATGCGCGCCACCGCGCTCGACGAGGTCTTCACCCAGTTCGGCGCCGGCATTGCCGCCTCGGCACGCAGCGAGGAGGTTTCGCGCGACGAACTGTTTCTCGAGCACTGGGAGACAACCGCGCTCAGCGTGTTCGACGCGGACGCCCTGGGCGACAGACTGGCCCGCGCCCTCGACGGGCGCTTCTCTCAGGAGGAGCAGCAGGCCCTTGCGGCGTTCTTCCGCTCCGAGTTCGGCCGGCGCATGACCGGGCTCGAGCGCGACATCGCCCGGCTGCCTCCCGAGGCCCAGCTGACCGCGCTGGCCGCCGGGACGGCGCTTTCGGCCAAGGCCGGTGCGGTCCGATCCACCCAGCTCGACGACCTGGTGCAACTGGTCGGCGCCGAGATCTCGGTGGCGATGGTCGGCCAGTCGGTGCGGGCCCTGCTGGTCGCCATGGCCGTATCGCAGCAGCAAGGCGAGATCGAAGTGCCGTGGCCGGCCATCGACGCGCAGGTGGACGCCATGATGCCCGGCCTGCTCGCCGATGTGGCGCGCACGCAGCGCGCCATGATGGCCTACGCCTATCGCGACCTCAGTGACACGGATCTGGGCCGCTACATCGCGTTCCTCAGGACCGAGCCGGCGCAGAGGCTCTATGCCATCGCCGCCTATGCGGTCGGACGCATCGTCGCCGACAGCATGGCGCACTTCGGCGAGGCGCTGTCCGCCCGGCTGCACAGCGTCAACATCTGAGGCTATTCGTTGCGGCGGCCGCCGATCGGCGCCAGCACCTCGTCCATCTGCCGGATCAGCGCCGTCATCCGGTCCTCCGGCGGATCGGGCGTGAAGACCGGCCGCGGCGTCCCCGAGGGAAAGGCGCCGAAGGTCTGGAAGAAATCCACCATGTCCTGCAGGACCGGCATGCGAAACCGCAGCATGGCGCCCAGCGCCAGCACCGGCTCGAGGTGCCCGAAGCCCTCGTAGTACTTCTCCGTCACCCAGACATTGCTGGCGCGGAGCTTGTCGGCGAGCGCGCGCGAATTCTCCACCCTAACGATGGGATCGGCCGTGCCGCTGGCCAGAAAGATCGGTGGCGCATCCGGGGTAACGAGGTTGATCGGCTGGGTTCCCTCGGGATTGGGGGCCGGGCCGAACGTGTCTCGCACCTGATCGTACTCGAACGGGTAGAAATTGTAGGGCCCCGAGATGCCCGCAATGCCGCGCACCGGCATGGTCACGCCGTATTCGCGCTGAAACGACCGATCGAGGCCCAGCATAACGGCGTTGTAGGCACCGGCGGAATGGCCCGCCAGAAAGAAGCGCCGCGGATCGCCGCCATAGCCCTTGATGTTGTCCTCGACCCACTTCATCGCCTGGGCATTGTCTTCGAGGAACTCCGGGTACCTGACCTCCGGCCACAGCCGGTAGTCGGGAACCACCACCACGAAGCCCGCCGCGGCGAGGGCTCGACCGACGAACTCGTACTCGAACCTGTCGCCGGCCCGCCAGGAACCGCCATAAATGAACATCACCACCGGCGCCGGTCCCCCGCCCTTCAGCGGACGGTAGACGTCGAGCTTCTTGCGCTCGCCGTCGGCATAGGGGACGCCGGCGCTCTTCTTGACGCCCTGGTCCATCGCCTCGGCCACGTTGAACGGCGAAAAGATCGTCACCTGTGCAGCGACCGGCAGGGCCGCCACGAGCACGAGGAGCAAAGCGAGAGCGAGCCGCGAGACGGCCGATACCGATCGAAGGGACATGGGAACAACGCCGCAAGATGATTCAGGACCCCCGCCTGATGCCGCACGAACCTGAAGATTTTGTGGCCGGAGGCCCTGACGCCACCGGGCCCCCGGACGGAGAGGCCCGGAGCTGCCGGAGCCGACGGTCACCCCGGGCGCCGTTGGTCCCACATCCGGCGCAAGGCGGCATCGAGGTCGGCCGCAAACCGATCCGTGGCGCAGAGCGGCGAGGCGCGGACCTGCTCGCGCAGCCGACGCGACAGCCGATCGAGGCCGGACACGTCCGAGGCCCGGGCGACGCCGGCAGCCACGTAGCCCTCGAGGTCGGCGGCCACCCAGTCGGCCAGCCCGGCGGTGGACAGCAGACTGTCGCCGACGCGGGCGGTGAAGCGTGTGCCTTTCAGACTCAACACCGGCCGCCCCATCCAGAGGGCTTCGCAGGTGGTGGTGGTGCCGGCATAGGGAAAGGGATCGAGGGCGATGTCGATGGCGGCGTAGGCGGCGAGGTGCTGCTGCACGCTGGCGATCCGACCGAGCACATCGATGCGCAGCGGATCGATGCCGTGCGCGGCGAACCGGCTGTCGACGAGGCGGCGGGCGTCCGCCGACGACAGTGTCGGTGACTTGAGAACGAGGCGGCTGTCGGGCACGGCCTGCAGCAGCCGGGCCCAGGCGGCGATGGTGCTGCCGCTCAGCTTGCTCAGGTTGTTGAAGCTGCCGAAAGTGACGAAGCCGTTGGCCAGCGCCGGCAGGGGCGGCACCTGCGGGGCCCGGGACGGCGGATTGAACAGCAGATAGCTGTGCGGCAACCGCACGGGCCGCTCGCTGTAGAAGCCCTCGTCACCGACCGGCAGCACGTGGCGGTCGGCGAGCAGATAGTCCATCTCGGGGAGCCCGGTGGTGCCGGAATAACCAATCCAGCTGGCGGCCACCGGTGCCGGCCGATAGGCGAACAGCGGCAGCCGGTTGCCGCCGGTGTGACCGGAGAGATCGAACAGGATGTGGATGCCGTCCGAGGCGATCTGTCGCGCCGCCTCGAGGTTGCCGAGGCCGAAGATCGGGTGCCAGCCGGCGAAGCGTGGCAGCAGGCGTGCCGTCACCTCGTCGGCGGCATCGCGCGTCACATAGGCGTGCAGCTCGTGCCCGAAACGCAGCAGCCCGTCGAGCACGCCCTCGATGAACTGCGCAACCGCATGGTGCCTGAGGTCCCCCGAGACGAAACCGATCCGGAACGGCGCCCCTTCCTCGCGGGGCTGCGCGGCACCGATTCGCTGCGCCATTGCCCGGCGGCTGGCCACCTCGCCGAAACGCCTCGCCTCGTCGAGGAGTTCGGCGGCGCCGACCGCATCCGAGTAGCAGAGCGTCATGATCAGGTCGCTGCGGGCCTTGAGATTGTCGGGGGCGGCAGCCACGACGGCCCGCAGTTCGGGAATCGCCTGCTCGACGCGGCCGAGCTGCAGCAGCAGATCGCCGAGGTTGTTGCGGTAGGACGCAATATCGGGCCGCAGCGCTGCGGCCCGCCGGTAGCTGGCGACGGCATCCTCCGGCCGGCCTTGACGGCGCTGCGCGGTGCCGAGATTGGCGAGCGCGTCGGCACGGCCGGGGTCGATCTCGATCGCCCGGTGCGCGCTGACCTCGGCTCCGACGAAATCCCCCTCCAGCACCAGCACGGCCGCGAGGTTGCTGTGAAACTCCGCCTTGCCC
>NZ_JAYRYM010000079.1:0-15224 GCF_041917035.1 Devosia sp.
TGCCAGCACTCGAGGGTTTCGACCGCGTCGGCGGGACGGAAGACGAGCAGGCCCGGGATGGCGCGCAGGGTCGACAGATGCTCGACCGGCTGATGCGTCGGGCCGTCCTCGCCGAGACCGATGGAATCGTGGGTCATCACGTAGATGACCTTCTGCCCCATGATGGCGGAGAGGCGGATCGAGGGGCGGGCATAGTCGGTGAACACGAGGAAGGTGCCGCCATAGGGGATGAAGCCCTTGTGCAGCGCGATGCCGTTCATGGCCGCCGCCATCTCGTGCTCGCGAATGCCGTAGCGCATGTAGCGGCCGGTGCGGTCGGCGGCGGTGAAGGGCAGGGTCTCGGCGGTATTGGTGAGGTTGGAGCCGGTGAGATCGGCGGAACCGCCGATGGTCTCGGGCAGCACCTTGTTGATGACCTCGAGCGCCATCTGGCTGGCCTTGCGCGAAGCGACCTTGGGCTTGTCGGCGACGAGCTTCGACTTGAAGGCGTCGATGGTCGCGGCCCAGTTGGCCGGCAGTTCGCCCTTGAGGCGGCGCTCGAACTCGGCGCGCCTGTCGGCCGGGGCGGCAGCGAGGCGCCCGGCCCAGGCGCCGCGGGCATTGGCCGAGCGCGTGCCGGCGGCCCGCCAGGCGTTCAGCGTCTCGGCGGGAATCTCGAAGGCGGGGTAGGTGATGCCTAGCTTCTCCTTGGCGCCCTTCAGTTCCTCGGCGCCGAGCGGAGACCCGTGCACGGCATGGCTGCCGGCCTTTTTGGGCGCGCCAAAGCCGATGGTGGTCCTGGCCGCGACCAGCGTCGGCCGGTCGGACGACTTGGCGGCGAGCAGCGCCTTCTCGACGGCGTGCTGGTCGTGGCCGTCGATCTCGATGGTGTGCCAGCCGCAGGCCTTGAAGCGGGCGATCTGGTCGGTCGAGTCGGCGTTCGACACGGCGCCGTCGATGGTGATGTTGTTGTTGTCCCAGATCACGCAGAGCTTGTTGAGCCTGAGGTGCCCGGCCAGCGAGATGGCCTCCTGGCTGATGCCCTCCATCAGGCAGCCGTCGCCGGCCAGGACCCAGGTCATGTGGTCGACCAGGTCCGAACCGAACTCGGCGGCGAGCTTGGCCTCGGCGATGGCGAAGCCGACGGAGTTGGCGATACCCTGGCCGAGCGGTCCGGTGGTGGTCTCGATGCCGGCGGCGAAATGGTATTCGGGGTGTCCGGCGGTGCGCGCGCCGAGCTGGCGGAACTGCTTGACCTGGTCGATGGTCATGTCCTCGTAGCCGAGCAGATAGAGCACCGAATAGAGCAGCATCGAGCCGTGGCCGGCCGACAGGATGAAGCGGTCGCGATCCGGCCACCAGGGATCGGCCGGATCGAACTTCATCACCTTGGTGAACAGGACCGTGGCGATATCGGCGCAACCCATGGGCAGCCCGGGGTGGCCCGAATTGGCCTTCTCCACCGCATCCATCGACAGGGAACGGATGGCGTTGGCCAAGTCGTTGGCCTGGGCAGAATTGGTCATGGTGGCGCTCTCGCTCGGGTGTGGGAAGGCCCGCAATGCCGGGCGCCCCGAACCCTCCTGCCGAGGCGGGATGACGCTTAACAGGTTCGATTGACCTGTCAATGTCACCCTAAGTCGCTGGCAGATTGTCGCGCCCGGCCGGCTTTGCGCTATAGTCGCACGGGGAATCGCCGGTGTTTCGGGGAGTGCGCGCGTGTCCGAGCCGACAATCGAAGAGGGCTACGAAGCAGCCGCGGTGCGGCTCGACCGTGCCTTTGCACGGCTCGAGGCCAGCGTAAGGAGCCTCAACGGGCGGATGCGGGCGCATGCCCGGATCGAGGCCGAGACCAACAAGCTGATCAACGAGCGGGCCCGGCTCGCGGCCGAACTCGACAAGGCGAGCGCGCGGGCGAAGCGGCTCGATGACAGCGCCGGCGAGGTGGCGCGGCGGCTCGTGGTGGCGATGGAGTCGGTGCGCGAAGTGCTGGCGGGGGACGAAGCGTGACATGCCCGAGGTGACCGTCGACATCAATGGCCGCAAGTACCGCATGGCCTGCGAGGAGGGGCAGGAAACGCACCTGATGCACCTCGCCGACCGCTTCAACCGGCATATCGACAGCTTCAAGGGGACGTTCGGCGAGATCGGCGACAACCGGCTGACGGTGATGGCCGGGATCGCCGTGCTCGACGAACTGGCGGAGGCCGAGCGGCGGATCGAGTTGCTCAAGCAGGACGTGGCGACGCTCACCGAAGCGGGACATGCCCTGACCCAGGAGGCGGAGGAGCTCGAGCGCCGGCTGGCCAAACGCCTCAACGAGGCGGCGCGCAAGGTGGAGGCCATCGCCACCGCGATCGACGAGACGGGCGCCGCGTCGGGCCCCTGACCTGCCGGGCGCCGGTCCCGCAAGTTGTTCGCAGACCGACAACTTGCGCCGGCCATCAAGCTACTTCCCCGCCCAAGTGCATCGGAAGCTCGTTTCGCGGGTTTCTTCCGAACGTCCAGAAATCACGCAGTAGTTCAGCAATCGTTCAGACTGAGGGGCGCAGCCTCGCCAACGGGTTTGGATGGAGGGCTCCAACATGCGTGGATGGCAGGCACTGGCCGCAGTCTCGATCGCGGCACTCGGCATGGCGACGGGTGCGTCGTCGGCAGCCGACAAGGTTTTCGACAACCCGATGGTGTTCGACGTGCCGATCGACTGGTGCACCAGCGCCGGCGGCAAGTGCGGCAGCGCGGCCGCGGACCTGTTCTGCGAGTCGCAGGGATTCAAGGAATCGCTGAAGTTCAAGAAGCAGGCGACGAGCGAGATGACGATCTATTTCGCCAGCGGCAAGGCCTGCACCAACGGCAAATGCGAGGCACTCACCCAGGTGACGTGCAGCGGCGGCAATGGCGGCGAACTGCAGGTCGAGGCCAGCACAGAGAGCGATTTCGGCGACGTGGAGGGCGAAGAGGAAGAGGAGTCCACCGAGGCGCCGGGGCCGAATGCCTTCCCGCAGGTGGTGCAGAGCTTCGACCTCAAGGGCCAGATCAAGAACGATCCGAGCGTCGTCGCCAACCCGGCCGACCCGAACAACCCGGTCGCGGTGTTCGGGCGGGGCATGGACGATGCGCTCTGGTTCACCGTCGGCGACGGCGTGAGCGGCTGGAAGGGCTGGAAGCAGATCGGCGGGCTGATCAAGCTGGCGCCCGGTTGCGCCAGCCACAATGCCTCGTACAACGGTCCGCAGACCCAGCTCGTCTCGTGCTTCGTGGTCGGGGCCGACGACGCGATCTGGTATACGGACCAGTTGCCGGGCAAGCCGGGCAGCTTCAGCGGGTTCAACCAGCTGGGCGGGCTGACCAAATCGTCGCCCTCGGCAGTGGGTGCCGTGGACGAGGCGGGCAACCGGGCGCTCTACGTGTTCGTGCGCGGCCTCGACAACCGGCTGTGGTACAACCAGTTCCGCCCCGAAGTGATCAGCGCGGTCGACCCGGTGGGCTGGCTGGGCTGGGTGCCGATCGGCTACGAGATGGCCGGCGCTCCGACCTGCGTGAGCATGGGCGGCAATCACATCGACTGCTACTTCCGCGGTGCCAAGGGCGAGATCGTCGAGGCCCCCAACGTGTTCGGCCGCGGCCCGCAGACCCCGCTCGGAGGTGAGACCGAGAAGCGGCCGGGCGTGCTGGTCTCGAAGGACTTCCAGCAGGTGCGCATCCTCGTCAAGGGGATGGACGAGATGATGTGGGTGAAGTCGTGGAAGTCCGGATCGGGCTTCAAGGACTGGCGTCCGACCGAGCTGCCGATGTTCGGCCAACCCAGCTGCCGCGATCTCGGGGACGGACGCGCCAGCTGCGTGTCGGCCGACGCCGACGGCCGGGTAAAGGCCGACATCATCCCCTTCGACATGATCCGCTGACGGTGGCCGGCCCCCGGGCCGGTCCCCTCGCGGGGCAGTTTCCACAGAGCGCGATCCGCGCAAGAGAGGGAAGACCAATGCGTGCAGCAAGACTTCTGGGGGCGGCCGTTGCCGTGCTCGTCGGCCTGTGCGGTGCCGGCCAGGCCTACGACGAGCTGGGCGGCGTCATCGAATCCGACCTGTCGATCACGAGCGGCGGCGGCGGAGCTACCGACTACGCGGTGTTCGGCCGGGGATCGGACAACGGATTGT
Organism: Devosia sp.; assembly: GCF_041917035.1. Lineage (GTDB taxonomy): Bacteria > Pseudomonadota > Alphaproteobacteria > Rhizobiales > Devosiaceae > Devosia_A. The sequence continues at coordinate 4,137 of NZ_JAYRYM010000079.1, forward strand.
GGTGGCGGGCGAAGGTCGGCGAGAACTGGACCGACTGGGACCGGATCGGCGATCCGGACATCATGAAATACGCGCCGGCCTGCGCCACCATGGACCGGCGCATCCATTGCGCCTTCGTGGGCATGGATAACTCGGTCTACCTCGTCTACCAGCCGATGACGGATGCGGTGAAGTGGGACGGTCCCTTCGACATCGGCGGCAAGAGCAAGTTCAGCCCGACGGTCAAGGTCAGCTACGAGAGCAGCGATACGCCGGTGTTCGAGGTGTATGTGCGCGGGCTGGACGGGCAACTGTTCCTCAACAGCGCCACGCAAGGCGGCTGGAGCGGCTGGAGCCCGCTGGGCCAGATCGGCGGAACGCCCGTCTGCGCCGGAAGCACGCGCGACTCGACCGACCCCTTCGACGACGAGGTGCTGTGCGCCTGGCGCGACGGCGACGACCGGCTGTTCGCCTCGGTGATGGCCAACCAGCCCTACACCTGGCTGGATACTCAGGGGATGTCGACCGGCAAGCCGACCATCACCCGGCAGCAGGGCAAGTGGCCCTACCGGATGCTGGTGCGGGGGTTCGACGGCATCCTATGGTACAACAACTACCGGCTCGGCTGGCAGGGCTGGCGGTCTTCCGGAACGCAGACGAACGGATCGCTCGCCTGCATCGAGGAAGCGGGGGACACCATCTGCGCCAGCCGGACTGCGGCGAAGGCCGTCGAGGTCATCGTCTACTCCAACTCCAATTTCGCACAGTGAGGAGCCCTGCGATGTCGACCCTGTTCCGCCTTGCCGCCGCAACCATTGGCCTGCTGGCCATCCTCTCCGGCGCCGCGATGGCGGCCACCACTTCGGCCACCTTCAGCCCGCCGCTGATCCGCGCGGTAAGCCCCGATGCCTGCCTCACCCCCGGCGGTGACTGTGGCAAGACGACCGCCGACGCCTTCTGCAAGGCGGCCGGGTTCCAGGAATCGCGCAAGCACGTGCCGTTGAGCGCCTGGAAGGGGGCGCTCCCCAGCGGCGTGACGATGAAGACGATCTACCTGGGCAACGGCAAGACCTGCGGCCGCGAGTGCCAGCCGCTGGTCCTGATTGCATGCTACAGCTCGTCGCCGACCTTCTCGGCGACGTCGAGCTCGGATTTCGGGACCGTCACCGGGCCCTGATCCGAGGTGAGCCTCCGAACGCAAAGAACCGCTTGGCCTGAGGGGGGCTGGGCACCTATATTGGGCTGCTGCCCGGTGCGTGTTGGACCTATTCCCCGGGGCCGTACTGATCCTGAAGGGAGCTGTCCCCGCCCGGACCCGTGGGTTCGGGCACACGGCGCCCACCTACGTAAGTAGGCGCCCGGGATCTGCGTCCCACGGCCAGGGCGGCACCTGCTATTCGCCGGAAGGCGCCGATGAGCGACGACAAGATCGATGAGGCGAAGGCGGGGCTGCGGACCCAGGCGCACAAGCGGCGGGCGCAGTTCCACCACTCGCTGCGGCAGGAGGCGTCGCGGGCGGCTGTCCAGCACTTCCTGCGCGACGTGCCGCTGGGCAAGTCCGAGATCGTCGCCGGCTACTGGCCGATCCGCGACGAACTCGACATCAAGGAACTGATCGCCAAGCTGATGGATGCCGGCCAGCCGGTGTGCCTGCCGGTGGTGCTGGGCGACGAGCAGCCGCTCGAACTGAGGCTGTGGCAGGAGGGGGCGCCGCTCTACGAGGCCGGGTTTGGGACACTGGCGCCCGAAGATGGGGCGCCGCGTGTGGTGCCGGACGTCATCCTGATGCCGTTGCTCGGCTTCGACAGCCAGGGGACGCGGCTCGGCTACGGTGGCGGCTACTACGACCGGACGCTGGCGGGTCTTGCCACCCGGCCGCGGCTGATCGGGTTCGCGTTCGCCCTGCAGGAAGTCGAGCGGATCCCGCGCGAGCCGCATGACGTGCCGCTGGACATGATCGTCACCGAACAGGGCGTGCGCCGGTTCGACGGGAAGGCCGGTCAGACGTGAGACTGCTGTTTCTGGGGGATGTCGTCGGCAAGTCGGGCCGCGACGGGGTGGCTGACCGGCTGCCGGGGCTGATCGAGCGGCACGGCTTCGACTTCGTCGTCGTCAACGGCGAGAATGCCAGCCACGGCCGGGGGCTGACCGAGGGGCATTTCGGCGAAATCCGCGAGGCCGGCGCCGACGTCGTGACGCTGGGCGACCATGCCTTCGACCAGCGCGACACGCTGAGCTACATTGCCCGCGAGCCGACGCTGCTCCGCCCGATCAACCTGCCGCCGGGCACGCCGGGGCGGGGCGCCAATCTCTACGAGAGCCGGGCGGGGCAGCGGGTGCTGGTGATCAATGCGCAGGGCCGGGTGTTCATGAACCCGATCGACGATCCGTTCCGGGCCGTCGAGGCGGCAATCGCCGCCTGCCCGCTGGGCGAGCAGGCGGACGCGGTGGTGGTGGATTTCCACACCGAGGCGACGTCCGAAATCCAGGCGATGGGGTTCTTCCTCGATGGCCGGGCGAGCCTCGTGGTCGGCACGCACACGCATATTCCGACCGCCGACCACCGCATCCTCAGGCAGGGCACGGCGCTGATGGCAGACGCAGGGATGTGCGGGGATTTCGACTCGATCATCGGCGTCGATATCGAAGAGCCGCTGACCCGCTTCCTCACCGGCATCTCAAACGGACGGTTCACCCCGGCCGAGGGCGAGGCGACCCTGTGTGGCGTCGCCATCGAGACCGATGCGCGGACCGGGCTCGCGACGCGGATGTTCCCGGTGCGCGTTGGCGGGACGCTGAGCCAGGCCGAGCCGGAGTTCTAGCCGGCCCGATGGCGCGGCATTGCGCGCAACAGCTTTATTTTCGCCGCGCTCGCCCCTATAACCCGCCTCCAATCACGAACGCCAGCAACAGGGGTGACCGCATGGCCGGCCATTCGCATGCCAAGAACATCATGCACCGCAAGGGCAAGTCCGACGCGGCGCGCTCAAAGGTCTTTTCCAAGCTGGCCCGCGAAATCACCGTGGCGGCCAAGCTCGGCATGCCGGATCCGGCCTTCAACGCCCGGCTCAGGCTGGCCGTACAGAACGCCCGCGCGCAGTCCATGCCAAAGGACAATATCGACCGCGCCATCAAGAAGGCAGCCGGAAATGACGGCGAGAACTACGAGGAAATCCGTTACGAGGGCTACGGCCCGGGTGGGGTGGCGGTGATCGTCGAGGCCCTGACCGACAACCGCAACCGCACCGCCTCGAACGTGCGGTCGACGTTCTCGAAGAACGGCGGGGCGCTGGGGGAAACCAACTCCGTCGGCTTCATGTTCGACCGCGTCGGCGAGATCGCCTATCCGGCCTCGGCGGGGGACGCCGACAAGGTGATGGAAGCGGCCATCGAAGCGGGCGCCGACGACGTCGAGAGTGACGAGGACGGGCACTGGATCTATACCTCGTTCGAGAGCATGGCCGACGTGTCGGCGGCCCTCGAGAAGGCGCTCGGCGAGCCGGAATCGGCCAAGTTCATCTTCAGGCCGCAGAATTATGTGCCGGTCGATGCCGAGAAGGGCGAGACGCTGATGAAGCTGATCGCCATTCTCGAGGACGATGACGACGTGCAGAACGTCTATACCAATGTCGAGCTGAGCGACGAGGACGCGGCGCGGCTCGCGTCCTGAGCCCTTGCCGCCCGCGCTGCGGCGCTGGTGCGGCCCATCGCCCTCCGTCAGGCAGTGCGATCGCCGTCCGGAGCGGCTTCCCCGCGGCCGTCACGCGGCCAGCGAGGCGACAGGGCGGACGTCCGAGATCGGCGCCACCAGCACGCGGTCGCGCCCGTTCCGCTTGGCCAGGTAGAGTTGCTGGTCGGCGCGGCGGAACAGCTCGTTATAGGGCACGGGCTGCTCGTAGACGGCGCCGCCGATGCTCACCGAGATGGGGTGCGGTGCGCCCGAGGGCGCGAAGGCGATGGCGCGGACATTGCTGCGGATGCGCTCGGCGACCGCTTCGGCGGTGATCGGGGTGCTGCCGGGAAGCAGGACGCCGAATTCCTCGCCACCCAGCCTGCCGACGCGATCAGCGCGGCGCAGCACGCCGCGGATGGCTCCGGCGATCAACCGCAGCGCCTCGTCGCCCGCATCATGCCCGTAGCTGTCATTGATGGCCTTAAAGTTGTCGGCATCGATGACGAGCAGGGCCCCGCGTTCTTGGCGCGGATGCTGCCCGGGGCCGAGATGGGCCTCGACCTCGGCGGTGAAGGCCGCCCGGTTGAGCAGTCCGGTAAGGGCATCGAGCGACGCATATTCGGTCAGGCGGTGATGGGCGATAGCCAGTTCGCGCAGCTTGCCGGTCAGGAAGAACAGCAGCGGCGCGGCAAGCCCGGTGGGCAGCAGGATGTCGACGAGGATGGCCCGCAGGCGGGCCTGCTCGCTGAGGTTCGGGAAGTTGAAGGAATCGACGAACAGCGCCGCAGCAATGCATGCCGCGGTTCCCAGTATCGTCCACAGATAGACGCGGCCCATGCCGCGCGGGGAGAAATCCACCGCCTGCTCCTTTCCGGTCGGACAAGGATAGGGCGGGAGTGTTGTGATCAGGTCTCCCCGATGCTTCGGGTTTTACCGATCAGTGGCCGCCACCGGACTCGATCCGGGCGGCCGGTTCGCTGAACAGGTGCTGGTTGCGTCCGTTGCGCTTGGCCTCGTAGAGCCGACGATCGGCGATGCGGAACAGTTCCGCGAAGGTCAGGCGCCCGTGCGTCGTGGCACCGCCGATGCTGACCGAAAGGCGCTGCGACAAGCCATCTCCCTGCACGCTCAGGGCGTTGATGTGTTCGCGGATGCGCTCGGCGGTGTGCTCGGCGGCGACCTCGTCGACATCGCGCAGGAAGACGCCGAACTCCTCGCCGCCCAGCCGACCGACCAGATCGGAGTCGCGGACGTTGGCCTTGATGCCATCGGCGATCAGGCGGAGCACCTCGTCGCCGCGATGATGGCCGAAGCGATCGTTGATCGTCTTGAAGTGGTCGGCATCGACGACGAGCAGCGCGTTGGTGCCGGGGGTCTTGCCCTGCAGCACGGCGTCCACCTCGTTGGTGAAGACGCGGCGATTGAGGCAGTCGGTCAGCCAGTCCGTCGACGCGAGCGCCTCGAGGCGACGGTTGGCTTCGCCCAATTGCTGCGTGCGCAACTGCAGGTAGAACAGCATCGGCCCACCGAGCAACAGGGGCAGGACGAGCGAGGCAATCGCGCCGGCCAGGTCGAGGCCCTGCGACAACACGAGCATCACCGCCTGGGCGAGCGCCAGCGAGCCGAGCGAGGACAGCGCCATGATGACAAGGGTGCCTCGCCAGATCCGGCCCCAGGCCGCCGGCGGCAAGCGGGAGTTTTCCATTGCGCGTCCTCAACAGTATCCGGACCATGACGCAAAAACCCTTGCACCACACTTAACCCGGAGGGGGCCGGCGGAGTTTTTGGAGCGGACGGAGCGTTTCCGTTTCGTTCACAAAGCGCTTGGTAGGTTTGGTGACGTGTCCTATTGCTCGGGGATGGCCGAAATGGTGCGAATCATCGGGATCGACCCCGGACTGCGGCGATGTGGCTGGGGGGTGCTGGAGAGCACCGGCAACCGGCTGAGCTTCGTCGCCTGCGGGACCATCCTGCCGCCGGTGGAGCTCAGTCTCGCCGAGCGACTGGTGCACCTGCACCGCCACCTCAACGAACTCATCGACCGCTTTGCGCCCGACGAGGCGGCGGTCGAGGAAACGTTCGTTTCGGCCGGAGCGCGCTCGGCGCTGCAGCTGGGGCAGGCGCGCGGCGTGGTGCTGATGACCCCGGCGGCCCGTGGGCTGCCGGTCGGAGAATATGCGGCAAACCTGATCAAGAAATCGGTGGTGGGGACGGGGCATGCCGAGAAGGGGCAGATCCAGATGATGATCAAGATCCTGCTCCCGGCGGCGGACTTCAAGGGCGCCGACGCGGCGGACGCGCTGGCCATTGCGGTCTGCCACGCGCATCACAGGGGTATGCGCCAGCTGCGGGCGACGGCATGATCGGCAAGCTCAAGGGCCTCGTCGACGGCTACGGCGACGACTTCGTGCATCTCGACGTCAACGGCGTCGTCTACGAGGCGTTCTGCTCGGCCAAGACGCTGGCGGCGCTGCCGCAGGTGGGGCACGCGGCGGTGCTGCACACCGAGATGATCGTGCGCGAGGACATGATCCGGCTCTACGGGTTCTTCAGCGATGCGGAAAAAGCCTGGTTCACCACGCTGATGACGGTGCAGGGGGTGGGCGCGCGAGTGGCGCTCTCGGTGCTCTCGGTACTGACCCCGGGGGAGTTGTCGAGCGCGATCGCGCTGCAGGACAAGGCGATGATCGGCCGGGCCAATGGGGTGGGGCCGAAGCTCGCGGTGCGCATCGTCACCGAGCTGAAGGGCAAGGCGCCGGTCGGCGGCAGCGTCGATGCCGGCACGCTCGGGCTGCAGGCGGCGCTGGGCGAAGGCGTGGCGGCGGGCAATGTGGCGGACGCGGTCTCGGCCCTGGTCAACCTCGGCTACTCGAGCGCGCAAGCCTCGGCCGCGGTGGCGCGGGTGGTGGGCCGCGAGGGCGACGGGGTGGCGACGGACAAGCTGATCCGGCTGGGGCTGCGGGAATTGAGCAGCTGAATAACGGCCACGGCGGTGATGTTGTCCCGCTTACTCGCGATCGACCTGATCAGCGCAGCGGTACAGGTCAGCGCCTTGCATGCGCGCGCAGTATTCCTTACATTGTTGTCGATGTAAGGAACATTTCAGAGGTAAGAATGGCCGTCAGGGTAAGGGAACGGTACCTGGGTAAGGTGACTTCGAAGGGCCAAACCACTGTCCCCAAGGAAGTACGGGACTTTCTGGGCCTGGAAGAGGGGACGCAGATGGAGTGGATTCTGGACGATGATGGCAAGGCGACCGTTAGGCCGAGGAAGAAGCTGAGGGCCATCGATCTTGCGGGTATGCTGGGCCCATCAAAGGTGGGACCGGTATCCGTTGAAGAAATGAATGAAGCGATTGGTGATGCAATCGTTGAGCGGTACGAGCGATCGCTCAAGAAATGATCGGCGTAGATACCAACGTTCTGGTGCAGCTGTTCATCACTGAGGAACCGCAGAGCTCGAAGTCCGTGGAGTTCTTTGCCGCCCGCTCGCAAGAGGACCCAAGCTACGTGCCTTTGGTGGTGATGGCTGAATCCGCATGGGTGCTACGGCGAAAGTACAAGCAAAGCGCGGAGCAAGTCGGTCGCGTGATTCAGTCAATCCTCGACTCGGATGATTTCGTCGTCGAACGCCGAGATCTGGTGGAATGGGCTCTCGTCAACTACGGGCACACGCGCATCGATTTCTCAGACTTGCTGATTGCGCGGGCCAGCGAACTCGCGGGGGCGGTCCGCGTGGTCACCTTTGATCGCGAAGCGGCCAAACGCATTCCCGGCATGGAACTGCTCAAGTGACCGACCTGACCTCCCCTGCCGCCGGTCGCGACGATCCGCTCGATGTGTCGCTCAGGCCCTCGGGCTTTGCCGAGTTCATCGGGCAGGCCGAGGCGCGGGCGAATCTCGAGGTGTTCATCGCCGCCGCCAGGCAGCGGAAGGCGGCGCTCGACCATGTGCTGTTCGTCGGCCCCCCGGGGCTGGGAAAGACCACGCTGGCGCAGATCGTCGCGCGCGAACTGGGCGTCGGGTTCCGGGCGACGTCGGGGCCGGTGATCGCCAAGGCGGGAGACCTCGCGGCGCTCCTGACCAATCTCGAAGAGCGCGACGTGCTGTTCATCGACGAGATCCACCGGCTCAACCCGGCGGTCGAGGAAATCCTCTATCCGGCCATGGAGGACTACCAGCTCGACCTGATCATCGGCGAGGGACCGGCGGCGCGCTCGGTGCGCATCGACCTGGCGAAATTCACCCTGGTGGGGGCGACGACGCGGGCGGGGCTGCTGACGACTCCGCTGCGCGACCGCTTCGGCATCCCGATCCGGCTGAACTTCTATACGCCCGATGAGCTGGTGAAGATCGTCGAGCGCGGGGCGCGGCTGATGGGTACGCCCATGGCATCGGACGGAGCGATGGAAGTCGCCCGCCGGTCGCGCGGCACACCGCGCATTGCCGGGCGGCTGTTGCGTCGGGTGGCGGATTTCGCGCTCTACGAGGGCGCCACCAGCATCGACCGCAAGCTTGCCGACAAGGCGCTGCTGCGGCTCGATGTCGATGCGCGCGGGCTCGACATGCTGGATCGCCGGTACCTGAGGACGATCGCGGAGTTCTATGGCGGCGGGCCGGTCGGGATCGAGACCATGGCCGCCGCGCTCAGCGAACCGCGCGACGCGCTCGAGGAGATCGTCGAGCCCTACCTGATCCAGCAGGGCTTCATCCAGCGCACCCCGCGCGGCAGACTGCTGACGGCGATCGCGTTCCAGCACCTGGGGCTGAGCGTGCCGCAGGGCTTCGTCGGGGTGCAGGCCAGCCTGTTCGAGGAGCCCGAGGGAGAGTGAGCGGCCACACGATCAGGGTCCGCGTCTACTACGAGGACACCGACTTCTCGGGCAATGTCTACCATGCGGCGTACCTGAACTTCTGCGAGCGGGGCAGGACGGAGTTCCTGCGCGACCTGGGGGTGCACCATTCCGAACTGATGCGCGACGGCATCGCCTTTGCCGTGCGCAGGATGAGCATCGACTTCCTTGCCGCCGCGCATATCGATGACCAGCTCGAGGTGGTGACCGAGGTCGCGTCGGCCACCGGCGCCCGGCTCAACCTGGTGCAGTCGGTCCGGCGCGACGGGGTCGAACTCGCCCGAGCGGAGGTGCAGGTGGTGGCGATCCGCATCGGAGGCGGCGCGGCCCGCATGCCCAAGGCGCTGCTGGGGCCGATCGGCAAAGCGTGATCGGCAGCGGAATCGGTTTGTTAACGCTTCATTGACCATAACTAAGGCAGTGCTGCTTGTACCGTGCCAAGGGTCCGGGAAACCGGGCTTTTCTCTTAAATTTGACAAATTTGGACCGCATCGACCGAGCATCAGATTCCGGTCGTCGGGGCCGGACTGAAAGGACCCATACATGGAAGCCATGGATGCCGTTGGCACGGTTGCTCCGCATGCCGACCTCTCGATCTGGGCGCTGTTCTGGCAGGCCGACCTGGTGGTCAAGAGCGTGATGATCGGGCTCCTCGCGGCCTCGGTCTGGTGCTGGGCGATCATCGTCGACAAGTCGATGCTGTTCGGTCGCGTCAAGCGCGAAATGAACCGGTTCGAGCGAGTGTTCTGGTCCGGCCAGTCGCTTGAGGAGCTCTACCAGCAGATGAGCGAGCGGCCGTCCCCGGGGCTGGGCGCGGTGTTCGTCGCGGCAATGAAGGAGTGGAAGCGCAGCCACGAGCAGAACGCGTCCTCGTTCATCGGCGTGCAGGGGCGGCTCGACAAGGTGCTGGACGTGGCGATCTCCCGCGAGAGCGAGGCGCTCGAAAAGCGCCTGGGTTTCCTCGCGACGGTCGGCTCGGCGTCGCCCTTCATCGGCCTCTTTGGCACGGTATGGGGCATCATGAACGCCTTCACCGCCATCTCGGCCGCCTCGAGCACGAACCTGTCGGTGGTCGCCGGACCGATCGCCGAGGCGCTGTTCGCCACGGCACTGGGCCTGCTCGCCGCCATCCCGGCGGTCATCGCCTACAACAAGCTCTCCGGTGATGCCAACAAGATGATCGGCCGGCTCGAGGGCTTTGCCGACGAGTTCTCCACCATCCTCAGCCGGCAACTCGAGGCGAGGGGTTCGCGCTGATGGCAATGGCGGTATCGAGCGGCGGAGGCGGCGGACGCCGGCGGGGCCGTCGGCGCGGCGGCGGCAGCAAGCCGATGAGCGAGATCAACGTCACCCCGATGGTCGACGTCATGCTGGTCCTGCTGATCATCTTCATGGTGGCGGCGCCGCTGATGACGGTCGGCGTGCCGATCGACCTGCCCAAGACCGCGGCCAAGCAGCTCAACACCGAACAGAAACCGGTGATCATCTCGGTCAACGACCTCGGCGCGATCTTCCTCGGCGACGAGCCGACGACACTCGAGGCGCTCCCCGGCCAACTGTCGCAGCTGGGCGTCGACGCGGCCAACGACCGCATCAACGTGCGCGGCGACGGCGCGGCGAGCTATGGCTCGGTGATGCAGGTGATGGGGGCACTGTCGGGCGCCGGCTATTCCAGGATCGGGCTGGTCACGGAACAGAAGCAGGACAACTGAGGCCATGCGCACCGGCCTCACGGTTTCAGCCATCTCCCATGCCGGACTGATCGCTCTGGCGATCATCGGGCTCGGGCTGGGCAGGCCGATCGAGACGCCGCCGGTCGAATCGATCGCCGTCGAGCTGGTGCCGGTGTCGGAATTCTCCAACATCCGGCTCGGTTCGCTCGAGAGCGAGATCGTCGATACCGAGACGCCGTCGGCGGTGGATGCCGACAAGCCGGCGGAACTGGCGCAGCCGACCGGGAACACCACCGAGGATCAGCCGACACCGCAGGACACACCCGATCCCAGCCCGGCGCCGACGCTCGAGACGGCACCGGCCCCGGACCTGCCCGAGCCCGCCCCCGAGCCCGAGCCTGAACCCGAACCCGCGGTGGCGCCGGTGCCGGAGAGCCGGCCGGAGCCGGAGCCGGAACCCGAGCCCGAGCCCGAGATCGAACCGTCGCCGGAGCCAGTGGCGCCGGTGGCGCCGATCGTTACCCCGGAGGAGACGCCCGACCCGGCCGAGGCGGCGCCGCAACCGCGGGTGCGGACGGCCGCGCTCGCGCAGAAGCGCGCCGAGTTCAAGAAGCAGCAGGACGCGGCCAAGAAGAAGGCGGCCGAGGACAAGAAGAAGGCCGAGGACGAAAAGAAGAAAGCCGCCGAGAAGCAGAAGGCCGAGGAGCAGAAGCGCATTGAGCAGGCCAAGGCCGACGAGCCGCTCGACCTGACCGACGAACTCGCCAATATCATCAACACCGAGGAATCGCGCGGCGCGACCAGCGGCGATGGCGGCGAGAAGACGCTCGGCCGGCAGGACGGCCGCTCGGCCACGCTCAGCCAATCCGAGATCGGCGCGCTGATCGCGCAGATCCGCGACTGCCTCGCCT
>NZ_JAYRYM010000080.1:0-15084 GCF_041917035.1 Devosia sp.
GTGCTGAAGGCCGACGCCTACGGCACCGGGCTCGTTCCGGCGGCGCGCGCCTTCTACGAGGCCGGCGCCCGGTTCTTCTTCGTCGCGACGCCCGATGAAGGCGTCGCCGCTCGCGCCGGACTGCCCGAGGACACCCACATATTTGTGCTGAACGGCCTGCCGCCGGGTGCCGCACCCCTTTTTGTCGGGGAGCGGCTGATGCCGTGCCTCGCCTCGGTGCCGATGCTGGAGGAGTGGCTCAGGGCCTGCATCCAGTCGAACCAGTCCCTGCCGGCGGCCTTGCACTTCGACACCGGCATCAATCGGCTGGGCTTCCGGCTCAACGAGGCTTCGATCGTCAAGCGCATGATCGACTCGGTCGGCTTTGCCCCGCAGATGATCATGAGCCACCTCGCTTGCGCAGATATTCCCGGGCACGAGAAGAACCGCACGCAGCTGGCGCTGTTCACCTCGGTACTGGCGCAGTTCCCGGGCATTCCTGCCTCGCTCGCCAATTCGGCGGGGCTGATGACCAATCGCGACAACCACTTCCAGATGGTGCGCCCCGGCATCGCGCTCTATGGCGGCCGCGCGGTGGCCGGGCGCCGCAACCCGATGGCCCCGGTCGTGACGCTGGAAGCGCCGATCCTGATGGTTAAGGAAGTCAAGACCGGCGAAACCGTCGGCTACGGCGCGCTCCAGACCATGCATCGCGATAGCCGGCTCGCGATTGTCGGCATCGGCTATGCCGACGGTTTCCTGCGCGCGCTGTCCTCGTCCAACAACCATCGGGGCACGCAGGTGGCCATACGCGGTCAGCTCTGTCCCGTCGTCGGCCGCGTGTCGATGGATATGATCGGCGTCGATGTCACCGACCTGCAGCAACTGCCCGCTCCCGGTGAGATGGCCGAGGTCCTGGGCAAGACAGTCTCGGTGGACGACCATGCCGACATCGCCGGCACCATCGGCTATGAGATCCTCACCGGCCTCAAGGGCCGCTACTCCCGTTTCTATGTCGAAAGCGACGCGGCGTCGCCGTGACGTCGGTACAGCGAGGTCCGCTTGCTTCAGACTGCCTTTGCAACCCGCCTCAACTCTTTCGCGTCGCGTCCGGAAGCCGCATGGCCGGGCCGGGCCGGCAAACCCGGAGTGCTCGACCTGGTCGCGCGCGCGGCCACGGCCCGAGGCCTGACCCATGTCGACCTGAACTACCCCGACCACGTGGGCGGCAATGCCGTCGAGACCGCGAGGGCCGTGCGGGACCTCGGGCTCGAACTCAACGGCCTGGCGATGCGCTACTACACCGAGCCGGCGTTCAAGCTCGGCGCGTTCACCAATCCGGACCCGCGCGTGCGTCGCGCCGCCATCGACCTGACGCGGGCCGGCATTGATGCGGCACTGGCCGCCGGCGCGCCGCTGATGACCATCTGGCTCGGCCAGGATGGCTACGACTACGCCTTTCAGGCCGACTATGCGCAACTGTGGGACATGGAGATCTCCGGCCTGCGCGAAGTCGCGGCGCATGCGCCGGAGTGCCTGATCTCGATCGAATACAAGCCCAACGAGCCGCGGGCCTACAGCCTGCTCCCCGACGCGGCGACGACGCTTCTCGCCATCCGGGACATCGGCCTGCCCAATCTCGGGGTGACCCTCGATTTTGCCCATTCCCTCTACGCCGACGAACAGCCCGCCCTCGCTGCGGCACTGATCGCGCGCCACAGCCGCCTGCTCGGCGTGCACCTCAACGACGGCAACGGCAAGCGCGACGACGGACTGATGGTGGCGGCGGTCAACACGCTCAAGACGCTGGAGCTGCTGCGCCAGATCCGCCGCGACGGCTATGACCGGCCGCTCTATTTCGACACCTTTCCGGATCTGACCGGGCTCGACCCGGTGCGCGAGTGCGAGGCCAACATCGCCACGGTCCAGAGGCTGCTGTCGGTCGCCGACACGCTCGACGCATCCAACGCGCTGGAGGCCGCGATATCGGGGCAGGACGCCGTCGGCGCGCTGGAACTCGTCCAGAAGGCCCTGATCGGGGGCTCGCCGTGAGCGGCCCCGGCCGCGTCGTGGTCTGCGGAAGCCTCCACTACGACATCGCCGTGGAGACGCCCAAGTGGCCGACCGCCGGCGAAACCGCCGTCGGTACGTCCTGGTTCCCCAAGCTCGGCGGAAAAGGTCGCAATCAGGCGGTTGCCGCCCGCCGGGCGGGCGCCGAGACGATCATGATCGGCCGGGTCGGGGCCGACGATTTCGGGCGGGAACTGCTCGCCGACCTCGAGCGGCGGGGGATCGACCGGTCGGCCGTGACGGTCTCGGCAACCGCCGGGACGGGCATGAGCGTGGCGTTGTTCGATCCCACCGGCGACTATCGGGCCATCATCGTGTCGGGGTCGAATCTCGAGCTTGGCCCGGCCATCGTTGCGAATGACGCCCTGCTGTCGCGCGCCGGGGTTCTCGTTCTGCAGAATGAAATCCCCGATGAAGCCAACACGGCCCTGGCCGGTGTGGCCAGGACGGCGGGGGCGACGGTGATCCTCAATGCCGCCCCGGCGCGCCCGCTTTCGACCGAGCTTGGGGCGCGGGTCGACATCCTCGTGGTCAATGCCATCGAGGCCGCCCAATTGGCCGGCATTTCCGAGCCAAGGGACCTCGAGTCCGCCGCGGCGGCGGCGCGCAGTCTCGCCGAGGTCTTTCCGCAGGCGGTCGTGACCGCCGGTGCCGCCGGGGTGGCGACGGCGGGGAGGCTGGGTGCGATGAGGTTCCCGGCGGAGCCGGCAAAGGTGATCAGCACTCATGGAGCCGGCGACGAGTTCGTCGGATGCCTCGCCGCCGAGCTTGCAGCCGGAGGCGGGCTGGAGAGGGCTCTCGGCCTGGCAAACCAAGCGGCGGCGCGGCTGATCTCGACACCTGTCGGCGACTGATACCTGTTCACTCTTCGTTCTTGCGTTAGCACCTATGCTCGGCTAACCTTCCACTTCGATCGGAATCCTAGCATGGCGCGCACCAGAACCTCGTATGTCTGCCAGTCCTGCGGTGCCACCTCGGCGCGCTGGCAGGGGCGGTGCGAGGCCTGCGGGGAGTGGAACACCATCGCCGAGGAAGTGATCGACTCGGGCGTCGGCGCCGGACCGAAATCAGCCACCGCTGCCGGGCGGCCCGTGCAGCTGGTGCCGCTCGCCGGCGAAACCGAGACGGCGGCCCGCGTCGTCAGCGGGATATCGGAACTCGACCGCGTCACCGGTGGAGGCTTCGTCATGGGCTCGGCCGTGCTGGTCGGCGGCGATCCCGGCATCGGCAAGTCGACGCTGCTGCTGCAGGCGGCGGCGGCCCTGGTCGAGCGCGGCAAGCGCGTCGTCTACGTCTCGGGCGAGGAAGCGGTTGCGCAGGTGCGGCTCAGGGCACAGCGCCTCGGCCTGGGTGACCGCGAGGTCCTGCTGGCGAGCGAGACCAATGTCGAGATCATCCTCGCCACCCTGCAGAACGGCCCTGCCCCGGACCTGGTGATCATCGACTCGATCCAGACCCTGTGGACCGATCGCGTCGACAGCGCGCCAGGGACCGTGACGCAGGTGCGCACCTCGGCCCAGGCGCTCACGCGATTTGCCAAGAAGTCGGGCGCAGCCGTCGTGCTCGTCGGCCACGTGACCAAGGACGGACAGATCGCCGGTCCGCGCGTCGTCGAGCACATGGTCGATGCGGTACTCTACTTCGAGGGGGATGCCAGCCACACCTTTCGAATCCTGCGCGGCGTGAAGAACCGGTACGGAGCGACCGACGAGATCGGCGTGTTCGAGATGTCGACGCTCGGGCTGCGCGAAGTCGCCAATCCCTCCGCGCTCTTCCTCGACCAGCGCGACAAGGATGCTGCCGGCTCCGCCGTGTTTGCCGGGATGGAGGGCACTCGACCCGTCCTGTGCGAAATCCAGGCGCTGGTCTCCCCCTCGCCCCTCGGCACGCCGCGTCGCGCCGTCGTGGGCTGGGACTCGGCGCGCCTCTCGATGGTGCTGGCCGTGCTCGAGACGCGCTGTGGCGTCCGCATCGGGGCCAACGACATCTATCTCAACGTCGCTGGAGGGCTGAAGGTCAACGAGCCGGCCGCCGACCTTGCCGTGGCCGCCGCGCTGATCTCCTCGCTCACCGGTTCGCCGCTGCCGCCCGATACGGTCTATTTCGGCGAGATTTCCCTCGCCGGGGGGGTCAGGCCGGTGGTGCACGGGGCGCTGAGGCTGCGGGAGGCCAGCAAGCTGGGCTTCAGGGCCGCGGTTACGGGGCGTATCGCCAGCGGTGACGCACCCGCCGGAATCCGCGTGGGCGAGTACTCAGAACTGGCCGAGTTGATCGGACGAATTGCAGAGCGCGGCAAGCGGCAGGCCGCAGAGTAGCGGGCCACCCGGCGCTCTCCTTTTCGTGAAGATCGCGGGCGCTCTGGCTGGGCCCGCTTGGCTTTGCGACTTTTTGCGGCTAAACGGGGCTTGAGGCTGGTCCATGGGCGGATTCTCCATATGTTGACTGCATTCGACGTCGGTGTCGCCGTGCTCGTGCTGATCTCGGCCATCCTGGCGACCGCCCGCGGGTTCACCCGCGAGATCCTGTCGCTTGCCACCTGGGCCGGATCGGCGGCGGTGGCCACCTACGCGTATCTCCAGCACAAGGAAATCGCCCGGGGGTACATCAACGAGCCGATCGTGGCCGATGTCGTGACCGTGCTCGGCACGTTCATTGTGGCCCTGATCGTCCTCCATCTGATCACCATGCGGATTGCCGATTTCGTGGTCGACAGCCGCATCGGCCCGCTCGACCGCACGCTGGGCTTCATCTTCGGAGTGGGCCGCGGGGTGCTGATCGCCGTGGTGGTGGTGATCTTCGGTCTCTGGCTCATGCCGTCGAACCTGCCGTCCTGGGCCCAGGACTCCAAGTCGCTGCCAATCCTGGAAAACTTTGGCGACAGCCTGATAGCGGTGCTGCCGCCGGATCTCGAGAAGCAGGTCACCGACATCCTGCACCGCGGTGGCGACGACGACGAGGCCTCGCCCGACGAGGCGCCAACTCCCGAGGCGCCGCTGACGGATGAAGAGGGCACCGACTCGCTCGAGAACGACGCGCCGCTGGAACCGGCGGGCGCGACCAATACCTGACGGCGACCGGCAGTACGATTGCCGCCCTCGCGCTCGGGTCGAAGCTGTCGCCAGGCTTTGCCGCCTGAGCCATTTGTTGCGTGAAAGGTACCTCTGATGAGTGACCACCCCAAAGCCATCCCGGACTGGGATGCCGATACGCTGCGCGAGGAGTGCGGCGTGTTCGGCATCCTGGGGCATCCAGAGGCCGCAACGCTCACCGCTCTGGGGCTGCACGCCCTGCAGCATCGTGGCCAGGAGGCCGCGGGAATCGTCAGCTTCGACGGCAGACAGTTCCACTCCGAGCGTCAACTCGGGCTGGTCGGCGACCACTTTACCGACCCCGCAACCGTGGGCCGGCTGCCCGGGCACCTGGCCATGGGGCACGTCCGGTACTCGACCACCGGCGAGACCATCCTGCGCAACGTGCAGCCGCTGTTCGCCGAACTGGAAGTCGGCGGCATTGCCATCGCGCACAATGGCAACTTCACCAACGGCCTGACGCTGCGGCGCCAACTGATCGCGCACGGTGCCATCTGCCAGTCGACCTCGGACACCGAGGTGGTCCTGCACCTCATCGCCCGCTCCAAGAAGGCCGCGTCCTCCGATCGCTTCATCGACGCCCTGATGCACCTCGAGGGCGCCTTTGCACTCGTGGCCATGACGCGCACCAAGCTGATCGGCGCGCGCGACATGAACGGCATTCGCCCCCTGGTGCTGGGGGACCTCGACGGACGGCCGATCTTCGCCTCCGAGACCTGCGCCCTCGACATCATCGGCGCCAAGTTCGTCCGCGATGTCGAGAACGGCGAGGTGGTGATTTGCGAGACACAGCCCGACGGCTCGATCTCGATCGAGTCGGTCAAGCCGTTTCCGCCCCGCCCCGAGCGCATCTGCCTGTTCGAGTACGTCTACTTCGCGCGTCCCGACTCCGTCGTCGCGGGGCGGCCGGTGTACTCCGCCCGCAAGCGCATGGGCATCAACCTGGCGCAGGAAGCACCGGTCGTCGCCGATGTCGTCGTGCCGGTTCCCGACGGCGGCACCCCGGCGGCCATCGGCTACGCACAGGCGAGCGGCATACCGTTCGAACTCGGCATCATCCGCAACCACTACGTAGGGCGAACCTTCATCGAGCCGACGCAGTCCATCCGCGCCTTCGGCGTCAAGCTCAAGCACTCGGCGAACCGGGCCGAGATCGACGGCAAGCGGGTCGTGCTGATCGATGACTCGATCGTGCGAGGCACCACTTCGGTCAAGATCGTGCAGATGATCCGGGACGCCGGGGCACGCGAAGTGCACATCCGGGTTGCCTCGCCGATGATCTTTCATTCGGACTACTATGGCATCGACACGCCCGATCCGGAGCACCTGCTGGCCAACCAGTACAAGGATCTCGACGCGATGTGCCGGTTCATCGGTGCGGACTCGCTCGCCTTCCTGTCGATCGACGGGCTCTACGATGCGGTCGGGGGTATCCGTCGCAACCCGCTCAGCCCGCAGTTCACCGACCACCACTTCACGGGCGACTACCCCACCAGCCTCACCGACCTGACCGGGCGCCCGAAAAGCGATCCCAAGACGCTGTCGCTGATGCGCGAGGCCTCCTGAGAGCGCCGGACCTGCCTTCGACCCGCGCCGGCGCCCGACGACGCTGTCGCCGGGATGCACCTCCGACCCGGCGATGGGGCAAGGTTCTGCTTTTCTCCCCGCCGCGCCGACGGTAGAAGGCCGCCATCGCATTTCGGAACCCGACAATGACCTCGACCCTTGCCGACAAGATCATACTCGTCACCGGCGCCTCTCGCGGCATCGGCTACCAGGCGGCGCTCGAAGCAGCGCGGCGCGGTGCGCATGTCGTGGCCGTGGCGCGGACCGTCGGCGGCCTCGAGGAACTCGATGACGCCATCGAGGGCGTCGGCGGCACGGCAACGCTCGTGCCCCTCGACCTCACCGAGTTCGACGGCATCGACCGGCTGGGCCAGGCGATCTTCGAGCGCTGGGGCCGGCTTGACGGGCTGGTCGGCAATGCCGCATCGCTCGGCGCGATCACGCCGGTGCCGCATATGGAACCGAAGGATTTCGAGAAGCTGATGGCGCTCAACGTCACCGCCAACTACCGGCTGATTCGCTCGTTCGACCTGCTGCTGAGGCAATCGGCGGCCGGCCGGGCGGTGTTCCTGTCTTCGTCCTCGGCCCGTTCCGCCAGGGCGTTCTGGGGACCGTACGCGGCCAGCAAGGCCGCGCTCGAGGCGCTGGTCAAGTCGTATGCGGCCGAGGTCGGTGGCGTCACCAACGTGCGGGTCAACGCGTTCTATCCGGGGGCCGTGCGCACTGCCATGCGCGCCCGTGCCGTTCCCGGAGAGAACCCCGACACACTGCCGCATCCGTCGGCCATCTCACCCATGCTCGTTGACATGCTGGAGCCCGGGTTCGACGCCAATCGCATGCTGTTCAACGTCGAGACGGCGGCCCTGACGCCGCTATAGGTCGTCACCCGTCGATACGGCTGACCAGTATCTTGTCGATGCGACGCCCATCGAGATCGATCACCTCGATGCGCCAGTGGCCGCGCTCGAAGACCTCGCCAACCGCCGGCAGGTGGTTGAGCTCGGCGAGGACATAGCCCGCCACGGTCTCGTACTTGGCGTCGCGGGCGACGCGGACGCCGATCTTGTCCTCGAACTCGTCGGCCTGCATCCAGCCCGAAACGATGAACGAGCCGTCGGCCCGCGTGGTGAAGGCGGGTTCGTCGCCCTCCTCCTCCTGGAAGGCCCCGGTGATCGCCTCCAGCACATCGCCGGGGGTCACGATGCCTTCGAAGTGCCCGTACTCGTCGAAGACGAGCGCCATGTGCACCACCGAGGCGCGAATGGCCTTGAGGACGTCCAGCGCATCGGACCGGTCCATGACCACCGGCGCCTGCTTCACCAGCGAGCGGACATCGAGCTCGCTGCCGGCAAACAGCACGTCGAGCAGGTCCTTCCTGACGATCACCCCGACGATCTCGTCGACGCTGCCATCCTGCACCGGAACGACCGAGTGCCGGATGGTCCGGAGCTTCTCCAGGATCTCCTCGCGGCTTTCGGAGAGGTCGATCAGCTCGACATCGAGCCGCGGCGTCATCAGCCCGCGTGCCGAGCGGTCGGCGAGGCGCATGACCCCCGAGATCATGTGGCGTTCCTCGGTCTCGAGCACGCCGGCACTCTCGGCCTCGGCGATGATGGTCTTGACCTCCTCGTCGGTCACCGTCTCGTCGGTCTCGCCGGCCTGGCCGATGAGGCGCAGCACCAGCCGGCCGGACACATCGAGCAGCCAGACCAGGGGGGCGGCCACGGACGCGATGAACGCCATCAGCGGGGCGACGCGCGCGGCGACGCCCTCGGCGTCACGCAGCGCCACCTGCTTGGGGACCAGCTCGCCGATGATCAGCGACAGGTATGTGATGATGATGACGACGAGGCCGACGCCGAGCGGCATGGCCACGCCGGGGTCGATCCCGGCACCGGCCAATGTCAGGCCGAGGCGCTCGCCCAGCGTGGCGCCGGAAAAGGCGCCGGAGAGCACGCCGACAAGGGTGATGCCGATCTGGACCGAGGACAGGAACTTGCCGGGATCGTCCTGCAGCTTCAGGGCTATCTCGGCTCCCCGTCGCCCATTTGCAGCGAGAACCTTCAGCCGCGCCGGGCGCGACGAGACGACCGCCAGTTCTGACATCGACAGCAGACCGTTGACCAGGGTCAGAACGGCCACGATCAGTATTTCGAGGAACAATGCCGTATCAAGGTTGCGGCCCCGCACTCAGCATCGGGTCGCTTGGGAGGCGACGAATATAGCGGCTGCTCGCCGAAACGCGAAGAGCCAATCGCCGCGGCACTCAGCCGTCCTTCTTGTCGAACGGGTTCTTGCCGCCCCGGACCCACAGCCGGATCGGCGTGCCCGGCAGGTCGAACGCGTCGCGCAGGCCGTTGACCAGATAGCGCTGATAGGCACCCGGCAGCGCCTCCGGGCGGGAGGCGAAGAGGATGAAGCTCGGCGGCCTGATCTTCGCCTGCGTCATGTACCGGAGCTTCAGCCGCCGTCCCGAGACCGCCGGCGGCGGGTGGCTTTCGGTCATGCCGGCGAGCCAGCGGTTCAGGCGGGCCGTCGAAACGTGGCTGTTCCACCTGCGCTCGACCGAGAAGATCGCCGCCATCAGCTTGTCGATGTTGCGCCCCTGCAGCCCGGAGATGGTGACGAGCGGGATGCCCTTCAGCTGCGGCAGGTAGCGCTCGCACTGCTCGCGCAGTTCCGCCAGCGCCTTGTTCTTGTCCTCGACGGTGTCCCACTTGTTGACGGCAATGACCATGGCGCGCCCCTCGCGCTCGACGAGGTCGGCCAGGGCCAGGTCCTGCTTCTCGAACGGGATGGCCGCATCGAGCAGCAGGACCACCACCTCCGCATACTGGATGGAGCGCAGCGAGTCGGACACGGCGAGCTTCTCGAGCTTTTCCGAGATGCGGGCCCTGCGTCGCATGCCGGCGGTATCGACCAGGTTGATGGTGCGGCCGTCGTACTCCCATGGCACGAGAATGGAATCGCGGGTGATGCCGGCCTCCGGCCCGGTAAGCAGCCGCTCTTCCCCCACCATGCGGTTGATCAGCGTCGACTTGCCGGCATTCGGCCGGCCGATGATGGCGACGTTGAGGTGGCGCTTCGGGTCCCAGCGCCTGGCAGGGCCTTCCTCGGTCGAGCCATCGTCGGGCGGCAGGTCGACATCCACTTCGGGCAACTGGTCGAGGGCCGGCGCAGCGGCCGCGGCCTTTTCGGCGGCTGCATCGACCGCCTTCGAAACGATGGCGTGCAGGTCGGCCAACCCCAGCCCGTGCTCCGCCGACAGGGCCACCGGTTCGCCGAAGCCCAGCACATAGGCCTCCATCAGGCCCGGATCTGCCGCCTTGCCCTCGGCCTTGTTGCCGATCAGGTGCACCTGCTTGCCGGCGCGGCGCAGCACCTGGGCGAAGCGCTCGTCGAGGGGGGTCACGCCGGCCTTGGCGTCGATCATGAACAGGATGACGTCGGCATCACGGATGGCGATCTCGGTCTGCTGACGCATCCGATCCTCGAGCGAGCCATCGGTGCGGTCCTCGTAGCCGGCCGTGTCGAGGACCTTGAAGCGCAGATCGCCGATCCGCCCCTCCGCCTCGCGGCGGTCGCGGGTGACACCCGGCGTGTCATCGACGAGCGCAATCTTCCGTCCCACCAGGCGGTTGAACAGGGTGGACTTTCCGACGTTGGGGCGGCCGACGATGGCGACGGTGACAGTCATGACGGGCCTGCTCGCTGGTGGCGGAATTGTTCGTTACCCTACTCCGCGCGCCTCGCGGAAGCAGGAAATGCAGCGGGCCCCCGCGCGCGGCAGGGGCCCGATCGAGAGTACCGGCACAATTAGTTGCTGGGCGCAGCCTCGGCGGGCGTCGGCTCGGCCGGGGCCGGCTCCGCCGTGTCGAGGGCCGGCGCGTCGCCGACGGACGGCGCCTCCTCGACGAAAGCCGAGGCGTCGGCCTTGGGATCGACCGCCCCTTCGGCGACCAGCTGCTGCAGGTAGAGCTGCAGCTTGCTCCGCGTATCCTGCGAGACCAGCGGGTCGGCGATGATCGCCTCGAAGGCGACTCTCGCCCCATCGATATCGCCCACGGCATACTTGGCCAGTCCGAGCGCTTCGCGCGCCGCATTGCGGAGCGGATTGTCGGCCGTGTCTAGGCCGCCCACGCGCTGCTCGACCTGCGCGACGTCGCCGCCATCGACGAGGACGAGCCCGGCCATCACCAGCGCCAGGTCGCGCAGGTGCACATTGGTTTCCTTGGCCGCCAGCGCATCATAGGCGGCGACGGCCTCGGCAGTCTTGCCGTCCTTGAGCAGCAGGGCCGCCTGCCGGAAGCGCGCCAGCGTCGGATAACCGCCCGAGCCCTCCGCAGCGACCTTTTCGAGCGCCGCCTGGGCCGCCGCGATATCGGTGCCGTCGACGATCTCCAGCGCCGAATAGAACTGGTCCGAGGATCGCGCGGCGTTGGAATTCTGCCACCACGTCCAGCCCTCGTTCACGGCGACCAGCAGGACCACACCCACGGCGGCGCCGATCACGTAGGGCCCGAACTGCCGCCAGAGGGCGCGCATCCGGTCGCTGCGCAACTCGTCGTCGATTTCGCGGATGAAGTTGTCGTTGGTCATCTTGTGTGGGTTCGGGAGGACGGAAAATCGCCGGCACCATAGTGACCCGCCCCGGCGAATGCAAATCCCTTGCGGCGGGGGAAAAACCGACGAATCGCCGGCCTCACATGCGCGTGAACCCGGCTGTCGTTAACGCTCGGGCAATGCAAGTGTAGCAGCATTGCGGCCTGCGTATCGGGGGCTAGTAGCAGATGTTGCGTCGCGTTCTTCTTTGGCTCGCTTTCGGGTTGTTGGCCACGCCCGCGTTTGCCTCGAATATCTTCATCGTGGTCGATATCTCCGAACAGAAGATGTGGGTCGCCGTGGATGGGGCGCCGACGCACAGCTTCGACGTGTCGACCGGCCGCAGGGGCTACGACACCCCGACCGGGCGCTACGATGTCACGCGCATGTACCGCAAGTATCACTCGAAGAAATACGACGGGGCGCCAATGCCCTATTCCATCTTCTTTCACGGCGGATATGCCATCCACGGCACCACCGACCTGAAGAACCTGGGCCGCATCGCCTCGCATGGCTGTGTCCGGCTGCACCCGGACAATGCCCAGACGCTGTTCGACCTGGTCAAGCAGGTCGGCGCCGAGAACACCACCATCCGCGTGATGAGCTGAGGCCGGGAGCCCGCTAGTAGGGGCTCACCCCGAACAGCAGCCCGTGCAGCAGGAAGGCGAAGACCCCGTACAGCACGGTTCCGACCAGCAACGCGATGAGGTCGCTGCGCGGCGACACGATGGCCGGCGCGGGATCGCCGCGCGGAATCACCGCCAGCCGGTCGATCAGCGTATAAAGGGCGAAACCGCCGAACAGCAGCAGCGAGGCCATGTCGCCATTGGCGGCGAGGTGCGCCACTGCCCAGAGGAACACCCCGGTCAGCATCGGGTGCTTGACGAAGTACTTGATGCGTCCGGCGGGGGCGTTGGCGGCGCCGACGAGGACGAAACCGGCCCAGACCAGCAGCGCCGCGAGGTGTCGTCCCCAGGCCGGCGGCTCGTAGAGCTCGGGCGCCTCGCCGCGGTAGGCGATCCAGCCCCAGATGATCAGCCCGAGGCCGACCAGCGAGATCAGCGCGTAGATCCCCTTCCAGCGGCGTTCGTTGGCGGCGATCTGGGCTTCGCGCAGGCCCGGCGCGACGACCCGGATCAGGTGGATGCCAAAGAACAGGATCAGTCCGGCGATGAGAATCAGCATGTGTGCCTCCGTGCGGCGAACATGCGGTCGGCCGCCCTCGCCTGCAACCATGTCCGGCATTGGCACAGCCTTTCCCGCCTTGCTCCGGAGCGAGGCGGAGGCGGACGGGCGGGGGTTGGGGATAGATTGATCCGGGCCCCTCAGAGGACGCGGTAAGTATTTGAAATACAACAGATAGTTTGTGCGTTCGCCACGTTTCGGCCACGTTGCTGAACGGGCCTGTCCGCGCGGCCGGCGGCGGAGCCTACTCGCCGGCCTGCGGCTCGGCGGCGCGGTGGCCGGAGAGGGCGTGGCCGGCGTGGCGCGGCAGGCGGAAAAAGACCGCGGTGGCGACCAGCGCGACGGTGCCGACGACCCAGAAGGCGGTGTGGAAATCGCCGACGGTGGGCGTCGCGCCGCCCGAGACGAGGTGCGAGAACTCCAGCATGCCGCCGCCGAGCGCGACGCCGCAGGCAAGCGAGAGCTGCACGCCGACCTGGCTGATCACATTGGCCTGACCGGCCTCCTTGTCGGAGACGTCGGCAAAGGTGAAGGCATTGGTCGCCGTCCAGAACATCGACTGGTAGAAGCCGGTCACGGCGAGGATGGCGAGGATCAGCGGTATCGGCGTGTCGATGGTGTAGAGCGCCATGCCGTAGATGCCGAGCACGGTCACGAAGGTCGACCACACCAGCGTCGAGCGGAAGCCCAGCCGCTGAATGACCCGCTCGGCGACGAACTTGGCGATGAACGCGCCCACCGCCCCGGCAAAGCTGATCATGCCGCTCTCGAACGGGCTGTGGCCGAAGCCCAGCTGCAGCATCAGCGGAAACAGGAACGGGGTTGCGCCCACGCCCAGCCGGAAGAAGGTGCCGGCGATCACCGTGGTGCGGAACAGCGGCAGCCTGAAGATGCGCAAGTCCAGCAGCGGATACTCGGTGCGCCGGAAGTGCCAGAGGTAGAGCAGCGCGGCGATGGTTCCGCCGACCAGCGACGCAATCCCGAAGCTCATCGGCAGGGCGGGCAGCGTCAGTACGGAAATGCCGAACACCCACCCGGCAAAGGTCGTGCCGACAAGCAGGAAGCCGAAGGCGTCCAGGCGCCGCGTGCCGCTGCGCTGCCAGTCGGGCAGGAACAGGTTGACCAGAACCACGCCGGCGATGCCGATCGGCACGTTGATCAGGAAGATCCAGTGCCAGCTCCAGTAGGTGGTGATGAAGCCGCCGACCGGCGGGCCGACGATCGGACCGACGAGGCCGGGAATGCTGAGCCAGGCCATGGCGTCGACCAGCTGGTGGCGCGGCGTCACGCGCACCAGCACCAGGCGCGCCACCGGCGTCATCATGGCGCCCCCGACACCCTGCAGGAAGCGCGACAGCACGAAGGTCAGCAGCGAGTCCGAGACGGCACAGAAGACCGACCCGACGATGAACACGATCATGGCCCAGCGGAAGACCTGCCGCGCGCCAAAGCGATCGGCCATCCAGCTCGAGATGGGAATGAAGATCGCCAGAGCCACGAGGTAGGAGGTCATGGCCAGCTTGAGCGCCGTCGGCTCGGTGCCGATGTCGTGCGCGATGGCGGCGAGCGAGGTGGCGATCACCGTCGAGTCCATGTTCTCCATGAACAGCGCGACGGCGAGGATGAGGGGGGTCAGGCGAAGCGAGGACATGGGGTCTCAGCCGTCCGACAATCGGCCGGGCCTCGCGCGATGACCGGAGACATCGCTGCCGGCGTCGGGCGGCAGGCGCAGGAACGGCACCGCGCTCAACAGCGACACACCGGCCACCACGAACCAGGCGAAGTGAAAATCCTCGAGCTTCAGTCCGCCACCGGTGAGGCGGGAACTGATCTCCAGCGCGCCCCCGGCGACGGCGACGCCAAGCGCGACGCTCAACTGCTGACTGACCGCGGTGATCGCGGTGGCCTGGCTGGCGTCCTGCTCATCGACATCCGCGAAGCCGAGCGCGTTGACCCCGGTGAAGAACATGGAGCGCAGCAGGCCGGTGGTCAGCAGGACCGCGTAGAGCACGACATGCGGGGTCCCCGGCTCGAAGAAGCCGATAATGCCCAGGGCCAGGCAGCCGGCGATACCGGCCGTCACCAGGACGCGCGGAAAGCCGAAGCTGGCGAACACCCGCTCGGCTCCGAACTTGCTCAGCATGGCGCCGAGTGCCCCGACGAAGGTGATCAGCCCGCTCTCGAACGGGGTGAGCCCGAAGGCGATCTGCAGCATGAGCGGCAGCAGGAACGGCGTCGCCCCGACACCGATGCGGAAGACCGATCCGCCGATGATGGCGCTGCGGAACAGCTTGTAGCGCCGGAACAGGCCCGGATCGAGCAACGGGTGCTCCGCCCGGCCGGTGTGGCGCCAGTAGGCCAGCCCGGCCACGCCCCCGACGACGACGGCGGCGTAGCCGGCGGCCGGGGGGATGGCGGGAAGGCTGATGACCGAAAGGCCGAAGATGATGCCGGCGAAGGCGAGGCCGGCGAGGACGAAGCCGATGCCGTCGATGGGGCGCGGTGTCCGCGGCTCGATCCTGGGGAGGTAGATCGAGGTGGCGATGATGCCCAGCACCCCGATCGGCACGTTGATCCAGAAGATCCAGTGCCA
>NZ_JAYRYM010000081.1:0-14898 GCF_041917035.1 Devosia sp.
CCAACATCCAGGGTGGGTCGGAGAACGAGAACCTCGCCATCCAGGGCGGCGACGACAATCTCGCCGGCAACCTGCAGCTCGGCGAGGAGAACGACAACGCCGCGGTGCAGCTCGGAAACGACAATGAGGCGCTGAACGCCCAGATCGGCGAGGACAATTCGAACCTCACCGGCCAGGCAGGAGCCGGCAACGAGGCGCTGAGCGTCCAGGGCGGCGAGGACAACTCGAACCTGACGCTGCAGGGCGGTGTCGACAACTCTGCCACCAACGTGCAGCTGGGTGAAGGCAACGACAACACCCAGGCGCAGCTCGGGACCGACAACAGCGCGACCAACGTGCAGCTGGGTGTCGACAATACCGACACCACCGTGCAGGCCGGGGTGAACAACACCGCGACCACCGGCCAGGTCGGCGCCGACAACAGCTCGACGACGGTGCAGATCGGCGCCAACAACAACGCCACGACGACGCAGTGGGGCTGGGGCAACTTCGCCGGCATCTGGAGCACCAGCGTCAACAGCACGGCGACGATCACCCAGGTCGGACCGGTCGGCCCCTGAGCCGGCCCTCCGCGGGACAGCACAGGCAAGCGCTCCGCCCCCGGGCGGGGCGCTTTCCGTCTGCGATGATAGGCAAATGCCTATTCGCTGGTTGACACTTGGCGATTTCGGCGTAGATAACGGCGTGCCGCACTTAACGAGGACCGGGCGCGATGCGCATCGACCGGAATATCAACGCGAAAGCCGAGGGCGCGATGCACGCTGCCGGCTTCTGCGCGGCGGCGACCAAAACCACCAAAACCCCCTGAGCCGATCCCCGGGCCTCTCCCGCCGGGGAGCGGCCGGAGCCACGTGTGCCGCGGGATCGGGAGCGATCGACGCGCGGGGGATAGGGCAAGCAAGGAAGTTCAAGAGATGGGTTATCGCGTCGCCGTCGTCGGGGCCACGGGCAATGTGGGCCGGGAAATGCTCAACATCCTCGCCGAGCGGAAGTTTCCCGCCTCCGAGGTGATCGCGCTCGCCTCGGCGCGCAGCCAGGGCCAGGAGATCAGCTTCGGCGACAAGCGGCTCAAGGTGCAGAACCTCGAGCATTTCGACTTCGCCGGGGTGGATTTCGCGCTGATGAGCGCCGGCTCGGCGATCGCCAAGGAGTATGGCGAAAAGATCGGCCGCACCGGCTGCATCGTCGTCGATAATTCGAGCTTCTGGCGCTACCACGCCGACGTGCCGCTGGTGGTGCCCGAGGTCAACGCCCACGTGCTCGACGCCTACATGGCGCAGAACGACAGGAAGAACATCATCGCCAACCCGAACTGCTCGACGGCGCAGCTGGTGGTGGCGCTGAAGCCGCTGCACGACTTCGCGACGATCAGGCGCGTGGTGGTCGCGACCTATCAGTCGGTCTCCGGCGCCGGCAAGGAAGGCGTCGACGAATTGTGGGCGCAGACCAAGGGCATCTTTGTCAACGACAGCCCGACGCCGAAGAAGTTTTCCAAGCAGATCGCCTTCAACGTCATCCCGCATATCGACGTGTTCATGGAGGACGGCGCCACCAAGGAAGAGTGGAAGATGGTGGTCGAGACCAAGAAGATCCTCGACCCCAAGATCAAGCTCAGCGCCACCTGCGTGCGCGTGCCGGTATTCGTGGGACACTCCGAAGCGGTGAACCTCGAGTTCGACAGGCCGATCACTGCCGACGAGGCACGCGACCTGCTGCGCGACGCGCCCGGCATCTCGGTGCTCGACAAGCGCGAGGCCGGCGGCTACGCGACCCCGATCGAGTGCGTGGGCGAGTACGACACCTATGTGAGCCGCATCCGCGAGGACGTGACCGTCGAGAACGGGCTGTCGATGTGGGTAGTGAGCGACAATCTCAGGAAGGGTGCGGCGCTCAACACCGTGCAGATCCTCGAGACGCTGATCGAGCGGCGGCTGGTGGAGAAGAAGGCGGCCTAATTCTTCTTCCTTCTCCCCCTCGGGGGAGAGGGTGCCCGAAGGACGGATGAGGGGCAGGCAACGCGCGCCGACGCTTGCGGCCGCCCCCTCCATCCGGCGCCTGGCCCAGCGGAACGATCAGGCGCTGCACGACCGGCGCGACGTCCCACACGGGAGGAAGGGAAGCCGTGATGCAGACTTCGATGTCCGTCCGCCACATTCTCCTCGCCCTGCTCGTCGTCGTCCTTTTGGGGTTGAGCTTCATTGCCATCCGCTGGGGGGTGGACGAGGTGCCGCCGCTGACGCTGACGGCGCTGCGCTATCTGGCGGCGGCGGTGCCGGCGGTGGTCTTCGTCCGTCGGCCGCAGGTGCGGTTGCCGATCCTCCTCGGCTACGGGCTGGCGATCGGGGTGGGGCAGTTCGGACTGCTGTTCGTTGCGATCAAGCTCGGCATGCCGGCGGGGCTGAGCTCACTGGTGATCCAGCTGCAGGTGTTCTTCACCATCTTTCTCGCCTTCTACCTGTTCGGCGAGCGGCCGAAGCCGGTGCAGGTGGCCGGAGCGCTGGTTGCCTTCGCCGGGATCGGGGTGATCGGACTCGCCCGGCTCGACGGTGCGGCGCTGCTGCCGCTGCTGCTGACGATCGTCGCGGCGGTATGCTGGGGCCTCGGCAACATGGCGAGCAAGGCGGCGGGGCCTATCGACATGCTGGGATTCGTGGTGTGGTCCTCGCTGGTGCCGCCCATTCCCCTGCTGGTGGGGTCGTACCTGCTCGACGGGCCGGCGGCGTTCACGGCGATCCTCGACATGAGCCCGCGGGCGATCGGGTCGGTGGCGTTCATGGCGTGGGGCGCGACGCTGCTCGGGTTCGGCCTCTGGGCCATGCTGCTCAGCCGCTATCCGGCCAATCTCGTCGCGCCGTTCGCGCTGCTGATCCCGGTGGCCGGCATCGGCAGCGCGGCGCTGCTGCTGGGCGAGACGGTGAGCGGGCTCGAGATCGCCGGCAGCCTGCTGGTGTTCGCCGGGCTGCTGCTCAACGTGTTCGGGCCGCGTCTGTTCCCGCGTGCGCCGGCGTGATCGCGCTGCGACCCGCCACGGCAGGGGACGCCGATGCCGTTGCGGCGGTGTTCTCCGCCTCGCGTCGCCTGCTGTGTTTCCTGCCTGAACTCCACAGCGTGGCGGAAGACCGCCAGTTCATCGCCGAAGTGGTGCTGCGCGACTGCACGGTGACGGTCGCCGAAGCCGATCGACGGATCGCCGGGTTCATCGCCGGACGGAACGGCTGGATCGAGCAGCTCTACGTGGCACCGGCCGCGATCGGCGCCGGCATCGGCGCGACGCTGCTCGCCGATGCGATGGCGCGGCACCCAAGACTGGAGCTCTGGTGCTTCGCCCGGAACACGGCCGCCCGGCGCTTCTACGAGCGGCACGGCTTCGTTGCGGTGGAGTTCACCGACGGGGCGGATAACGAGGCCAGGGCACCGGACGTGCGCTACCGGTGGGTCCGACCGGACGGTGCGGCCTACGCGTCCGGACGGTAGAAGTCGCCGTCCTGGTTCATCACCCACAGTTCGCCCGACGATATGTCGAACCAGGCGCCGTGGACGCCGAGCTTGCCTTCTGCCTCCAGTGCCTTGACGTAGGGAAAGGTGCGCAGGTTGGCGATCGAGTTGCGGATCGAGAAGCGCTCCAGCATGGTCTGGCGCTCCTTGCTGGTGGCGAGGCTGTAGCGGGACACCGCCTCCGAGACCGGCGCCAGCATGCTCATCCACTTGCCGATGAAATCGCCCTGGGCGAGCGGGCCGGCGCTGGGATCGAGCGCGGCGCGGATGCCGCCGCAGCGGCCGTGGCCCATAATCACGATATTGGAGATCTTCAGCGCATTGACGGCGAACTCGATGGCCGCCGAGGTGCCGTGCTGGCCGCCATCGGGCTGGAACGGCGGCACCAGGTTGGCGACGTTGCGCAGCACGAACAGTTCGCCCGGTCCGGCCGAGAAGATCGTCTCGGGGGCCGCGCGGCTGTCGCAGCAGGCGATGATCATGGTGGTGGGCGACTGGCCCTTGTCGGCAAGCTCGCGATAGCGCCCCTGCTCCGGATCGTAGCGATCCGACATGAACGACTTGTAGCCGTCGAGCAAAAATGCTGGAAAACGGTGCATGCCGCAGCGATTAGCGGTTCGCGGGCAGAATATCAATCGCCCGACGCCGGGGGGCGGGGCATAGGAGCATTGCATGCTGATCTATCGGTTCCTCACGGGGGAGGACGATTCCTCGTTTTGCCACAAGGTCACCAAGGCGCTGTCGGAGGGCTGGGAGCTGCATGGCAGCCCCACCTATGCCTATGATGCGGTGGCCAAGCGCATGAAGTGTGGCCAGGCGGTGATCCGCACCGTGGCCGAGCAGGCCTACGACCCCGAGAGGAAGCTGGTGGACTATCGCTAGTGCCGGTCCCAATCATCAAGATATATCGTACGAGTGTCTTGAAAGCGCGCCACGAAGTGCGCATCTTCGACCTATCGTAAGATACATCGGAGAACAGTCGATGCAAGATCATGACCCGCGCTGGGAGCGCAACTGGCGCCGGATGGAGGCGATGGCCCGTCGCGGCTTCCGGCAGTTTGGCAATTTCAACGTCAACTTGGGCGACTGGGGCGGCTTCGGCGGCAACTTTCGCATCGGCAGGATGCTGGCCTCGGGGGACCTCAGGCTGGTCGCCCTGTACCTGATCGAACAGCAGCCGCGACACGGCTACGACCTGATCAAGGCCATCGAGGAGCAGTCGCACGGCCTCTACTCGCCGAGCCCCGGCGTCATCTATCCGGCGCTGACCTTCCTAGAGGAGGCCGGCTACGTCACCTCGGCGGCGGAGGGCAACAAGAAGCTCTACACCATCACCGACGAGGGCCGCTCCCACCTCGCCGACAACCGCGAGGCGATCGAGTCGACCCTCGATTTTCTCGAGAAGGCCGGTGCCCGCATGCACGAGTGGCGCGACAGGATGTCGAACGCCGATTTCGGCACCGAGCAGGCCGAGCGATTCGACGACATGGGGCGGCATGGCCGGCCGTTCGCCGAGCGCGGGCCACCGCCCCCGCCGCCACGCCCGCCGCATCACCCCCGACCGGACCACGCACCGCGCCAGGCCGGACCGCTGCCGCGCGACGTCGACGAGGCGCGCAAGGCACTGAAGCGGGCGCTGAAGGACGCAGTCCGGCACGGGCCCGACGAGGAGAGGCGCGTCATCGAGATCCTCCACCGCGCCGCGGACGAGATCCGTCGCGGTCGCCCCCGTGCCGAGGAAGCGGTCGAGATCGACCGCGGCTGAGGCGCCGGCGGTCCGTCGCGCCGGCGAGGCAAGGTCGGCCCCGCGGCGCGACGGTGCTGACGAGGCGTC
Organism: Devosia sp.; assembly: GCF_041917035.1. GTDB lineage: Bacteria > Pseudomonadota > Alphaproteobacteria > Rhizobiales > Devosiaceae > Devosia_A. The sequence goes on from NZ_JAYRYM010000081.1 coordinate 5,330, forward strand.
AGCGCCAGAGGCCGAGGATCAGCCCCATGACGAGGAACATCAGTGTCAGATAGCCGCCATTGATCAGGAAATAGGCCGGCGGCCGGCGTTCGAACAGGGCGACGATCCCCAGCCCGAACGCCGACCAGCCGAGACCTGCGGCCAGCGAGTAGGCCAGTACCATGCCCAGGTCGAGGCCGTTGACGAAGAAGGCGAGGTTGGCCGCCATCAGGAGGGTCAGCACGAAGGCGACACCGAAGATCAGCGGCATGCTGCCGCGCTTGAGATCGGCGTCGCCCAGCCCGGCGGCCCGCTGCCAGGCCTTTTCGAACAGCAGCGGCGAATACCACAGGCCGCCGAGCACAAAGGCGGAAACGGCGGCGGCAATGACGGCGAACCAGTTGACAGCAGGCATGATGTGTTCCCCCTGAAACCGACCTGATACTGCCCCAGACGGCGCGAGCCGTCTTGTAGAAAACGGAAGTCGACAGCCGGGTGGTCTGCTCCCAGCCGAACCGGTCAGCTATCGCCGTCGGTGACGATCGGCAGGTAGTTCTCGAGGCCGCGATAGGCGGAGAGGTAGGCGCTCGGCGTCATATCGGACATGGCGCGGAACTCGTGCACCAGGTGCGACTGGTCGGCGTAGCCGTGGGCGCCCGCGAGCCGGGCCCAATCCTGCGGCGGCAGCGGCGCGCCGCGAAACTCCATGTCGATGACCACGCCGCTCAGGCCGCGCAGCAGGCCGCGGAAGCGCTCGATGCGGGCGAACTGCTTGGGACTGACGCCGACATGGCGGCGGAACAGGGCGCGGACGTGGCGGTCGCTGTAGCCGGTGGCCTCGACCAGATCGCGCACCCGGCCGCGGCCGAGACGCGCGGCAAGATGGCGGACGACGGGATCGATGCCGAGTCGCGGGCCGATGCGGCCCAGCAGCCAGGCTTCGGCCGCGGCGAAGCGGCCGGCGGGCGTTGCCGCCTCGAGGATGCAATCGCGCAGCGAAGTGGCATCGATCACGTCGGCAAGGGTGAACACGGAATCGGTGAGGGTTTCGGCATCATGCCGAACGAGCGCATGGGCGCCTCCCGGGCGGAACCGGATGACGAAGAGCGAGGCCTGCGGCTGCGCCTCGATGATGATGGGCCGGCGCTGCATGCCGGAAATCCAGGCGCCGCGAAAAGCGGTGGCGATCGGGCCGTGCTCGGAGGCGTAGAGCTTCTTGGGCCGTTCGCCCAGGTCGACGATCAACTCGATGGCGCCGTCGGGAATCAGCTTCTGGCGCTGGTGTGCTGGTTCGAGCCCGGCGAAAAACGTCATCGTCTCGACGTGGAGGCCGAGCGGCGGGGCGGGACGATGGATCGCGAGTTCCATGGACGCAGCAAACGATTTCCGACGGCTCGCGGTCAACTGGCAAGCAAAGACGAACGTCGAATCCCGGCCGTCCCGGGCGACGTACGGCGTTTTGCAGCTTGCGGCCTACCACGGCGAAAACCGGTTGTTGAGGAGCCGGACCACAGATTCGAGCTTCGCTCGGCCGGCGCGGTGCTCAGCCGGGGCCTGTCGGCCGGAGCAGCCGGCGGAGCGCCCGGCGCCATAGCGGCGGCCTGAGATAGTATGCCTGGTTGCCGAGCAGCAGGTCGAGCGTCTCGGCCAGCGCCCGGGACTGCTCGGCAGAATCGGGCACGAAGCCGATGCCATAGTCGATCATGCCGAAATAGCGGTTGTTGCTGCCCTCGATGCCCAGGTGCTGCACCCGGCTGCGGGTCGTCGCCGCCATCGGGATACCGCGGCGGGCAAGCAGTTCGGAGTAGCGGTGATCGATGCGCGGCCCCGCCGGTATCTCGGCCGCGACCAGCTCGACGAGGCGGCGCGTCCACAGCGTGCCGGCATTGCCGAGTCGCGGCTTGGCCACCCGCGGGCCGGACACCGGACCCAGGTCGGGGTGCATGGTGGAGTTGTAGAGCGAGAGCAGGCCAGCAAATCCGGAGAGCACCGCAAGCCCGTCCACCACCGCGGTTCGGTTGGCGATCATGTCGCTGTCGAGACAGAACAGCGCCTGGTGCGGACCCGCGAGGAACCGCGTCCAGACATCGACAATGGCGCCGCCCGCTCCGGTCGAACGGTCGCGGCGCAGCTGTCGCGTCCGCGTCGCCACGCCGGCGAGCAGGGCCGGGATCGCCGGATCGGTGCTGGCATCGTCGATGACGAGGATCTCGCTGCCGGGGGGCAGGACCAGCGCGGTCGCGGTAGCGAGGCAGTGGCCAACCAGCCGCGGCCGGTCGTGCACCGGGATGGCGACCAGGACGCTCTCCCGGGACCTGGCCGGAGCGGTTTGATCCGGCGGCTCCAGTCCTGAATGTTGCACCATTGTCTAGCTCCATGCCGCCGGCGACAGACCGGCAGGCTTTTGCATCTTGCCGCCCGATGCACTAACTTGTCTGACAGATTTTCTGAAGGACCGATAATCGTGAACAACATGGCCCCCATTGCGGTGGACCGGGCGCAGGCCGGTCTGGGCGTTGCCGACCGGCTGAGGGATGTGATCCGCAAGGACCGGATCATGACCGACCCGGTGATGACCTACGCCTATTCGGGGGATGCCAGCTCCTACCGCCTGGTGCCGGCCGTGGTGGTGATCGTCAATACCGAGGACGAGGTCCGCGCAGTGATCGAGGCGGCACGGGCCGAGCGGTTGCCGCTGACCTTCCGCGCCGCCGGCACCTCGCTGTCGGGGCAGGCGATCACCGAAGGGGTGCTCGCCGTGCTCGGCGACGGCTGGAAGAAGCTGCAGATCGACGACAGCGGAGCGCGGGTGACGCTGGGACCGGCGGTGATCGTCGCCAACGCCAACAAGGCGCTGAAGCCGTTCAACGCCAAGCTGGGGCCGGACCCGGCGAGCCAGGCCACCTGCAAGATCGGCGGCGTGGTCAACAACAACTCGTCGGGCATGTGCTGCGGCGTGGCCTACAACACCTACCACACCATGCAGCGGCTCAGGGTGATGCTGGTCGACGGCACGGTGCTCGATTCGGGCGATCCGGCATCGGTCGCGGCCTTCCGCACGTCGCATGCGCGGCTGCTCGAGGGGCTGCACCAGCTGCACCACCAGGTGACGGCCGACAGCCAGCTGGTCGAGCTGATCAGGAAGAAGTACCGCATCAAGAACACCGTCGGCTATTCGATCAACGCGCTGGTCGATTTCCACGATCCGGTCGACATCCTGATCCACCTGATCGTGGGGTCGGAGGGAACGCTCGGCTTCGTCTCCGAGGTGACCTACAACACCATCCCCGAGCATCCCCACAAGGTGACCGGGCTGATCCCGTTCCCCGACCCCTATTCGTGCGCCCGGGCCATTTCCAAGCTCGCCAATGGCGGCATCCAGACGACGACCGGCGTGACGGCGGCCGAGTATATCGAGCGGCGGGCCCTGCAGACGGTGGAGCACCTGCCGGCGATCCAGCCCTATGTGCGGTTCTTCACCGAGACCTCGCCGGTGATCCTGATCGACATCAGCGCGCCCGACGAGGCGACGCTCAGGGCCGAGACCGACAAGGCGGTGGCCATCCTCCACTCGGAAGGGGCGACGCATATCGACTTCTCGCCCGACGAAGCCAAGTCGCACGCCCTGTGGGACGTGCGGAAGGGCTTTTTCGCCTCGGGCGGCGCGGCGCGACCCAAGGGCACCTCGATGCTCACCGAGGACGTGGCGGCGCCGATCGACCGGCTGGCCGACTTCGTTATCGATATGCGCAAGCTCCTCGACGATTTCGGCTACGAGGACGCCATCATTTTCGGGCACGCGCTCGCCGGAAACCTGCATTTCCAGATGAGCGACAACTTCATGGAGCCGGGCGCGGCCGACAAGTTCGATCGCTTCTCCAAAGCGCTCAGCGAGTTCGTGTCGGTGCGCTATGGCGGCTCGCTGAAGGCCGAGCACGGCACCGGCCGCGCCATCGCGCCGTTCGTCGAGGCGGAATGGGGCACCAAGGCGTACCTGGTGATGCACGAGGTGAAGCGTCTGTTCGACCCCGAGGGGCTGCTCAATCCCGGCGTGCTGCTCAACCCGGACCCGGACATCCACATCAAGAACCTCAAGCTGATGCCGCTCGCCGACGAGATCGTCGACCTGTGCATCGAGTGCGGCTTCTGCGAACCGGCCTGCCCCAGCCACCACATGACGCTCAGCCCGCGCCAGCGCATCGTGGTGACGCGCGAGCGGGCGCGACTGCGCCGGACCGGGGAGGACCCCGAACGGCTCAAGGCGCTCGACGACGGCTTCCAGTATGCCGGGCTCGATACCTGCGCGGCCTGCAACCTGTGCTCGCTGCGCTGCCCGGTGGGTATCGAAACCGGCAGCATGGTGATCGGCGAACGCGGGCGCCGCCGCACCGAGGGCGACCACCGGGCGGCGAGCTGGGTGGCGGGCCATACCGGCGCGGTCGAGGCCGGCATGAAGCTCGGGGTCGGCGTGCAGCAGCTGTCGCGGCGGATCGTCGGCGACGGCCTCACCGATGTGCTGGCGGGCGCCATGCACAGGCTCGCCCCGAAGGCCGTGCCGCGCGTCTCGCCGGCGCTTCGGGTCGGGCCGGGGGCCCCAAAGGCCGGGCCGGCCGCCGCCGAAGCGCCGAACGGCCCGGTCGTCTATTTCCCCAGCTGCGCCACCCGCATGTTCGGCGCCCAGACCGACGAGAACGGCCTGCTGCCCGCCACCGAAGCGATGCTGGTCCTGCTGCGCCGGGCCGGGTTCAACCCGGTGGTGCCGGAGCGGCTCGAGGGGCAGTGCTGCGGTCAGCCCTTCCTCTCGAAGGGCTTTCCCGAAGAGGCGGAGCAGGTGGGGGCGGCGACGCGCTCCGAACTCGACCGGCTCTCCGAACAGGGCCGCCACCCGGTGGTGACCGATGCCTCGACCTGCGCCAAGCACATGCGCGAGCACCCCGGTGCCGCGACGGTACTGGATTCGGCCGAGTTCCTCGTCAACGAGGTGCTGCCGCGACTGACCGTCACCGCGCCGCTCCCGGCCGTGGCCGTGCACCACAACTGTTCGGCGCAGCGGCTCAGGGAGCAGGCGGCGATCGAGGCGCTGGCGGCGGCGATCGCCAGCAAGGCGGTCGTGCTCGATGCCATCACCTGCTGCGGCTATGCCGGCGACAAGGGGCTCTACGTACCCGAGCTCAACGCCCACGCGACGCGCTTTGCGCGGGCGCAGATTCCTCCCGACTGCACGATCGGGCTCTCGACCGTCTCGACCTGCGCCACCGGGCTCAGCGAGCGGATGGGGATTCCGTTCGTCTCGATCGCGAGCCTTCTGGAGAAGGTAAGCCGCCCGTAGCCGCTACAGCCGCTGACCAAAGCGAGGAGACCCGAGCATGCCGCAGATCGGTTTCGACAATCCCGTCTTCGCCACCTACGCCATCGCGGCGGCCCTGATGGTGCTCAAGGCAGTGGGCATGTCCTGGCTCACCGTGGTCAAGATGATGCAGGTCAAGGGCGGCTATCGCTCGCCCGAGGACGCCAGGCGCACGGCCCTCAATCCCGAGCCGCGGCCCGGCCAGCTCGATCCCGACGACCGGGTCGAGCGCATCCGCCGCATCCAGCACAACGACCTCGAGAACCTGCCCTTCTTCTTCGTCGCCGGCTTTCTCTACGTGCTCACCGCTCCGCCGCTCTGGCTGGCGCAGACGCTTTTCTACGGCTACGTCGTCTCGCGGCTGCTGCACTTTGCCGCCTACTATACCGCTCAGATCCACGACATCCGGGCGACGCTGTGGACCATTGGCTCGCTGATCATCGTCTTCATGACGCTGGCGAGCCTCTGGGCCCTGCTGGGCTTCTAGCCAGACCGGCCGGCGCCGCCGTCCTCAGGGCCAGGCAACGCCTTGCTGCGCAGCGCCACCGGATCGGTATCGACGAGACGAAGCGATCGCACCATGTCCGCCGTCCGGCGCTTGTAGTGGAGGAAGTGCGGCGTCTCGAGATGAGCCTCGTAGGCGGCGCGGCTGGCATAGACCTCGAAGAGGCGGATCTGGTGGGGTTCATCCCTCAGCGCCGTCGCGAGGAGCGAGAGCACGCCCGGCTCGAGCGCCACCGAGGCCGCGACTTCCTCGGCCAGCAGGGCCCGGTACTCCTCGAGGCGGGAGGGGTCGATCTCCAGTTCGGCGATCCGAACCAGGTAGGAGTCGGAATCTGGCGGCATCGGTCCTGCTCCCGCGTCTGAGGGGATTTCTCCCTAGCACGCCGCATGGCGCTGGTCGCCGGCGATCGGGCCTTACGGCGGCGGCCAAAGCCTGCTACCTCCGCGATCATGACGGAACTGCGCATCGAGAGCCTCGGCCAGCACGGCGACGGGGTCGCCACGCATGGCGGCGAACGGATCTTCGTGCCGTTCGCGCTGCCGGGCGAACGAATCGAGGCGGCGCTCGAGGGCGAACGTGCGACGCTGCTCGAGGTGGTCGAGCCCAGCCCCGACCGGGTCGAAGCGGGCTGCCCGCATTTCGGCCGCTGCGGCGGCTGCGCGCTGCAGCACGTGGCGCCTCCGGCCTACGCGGAGTTCAAGCGAGGTCTGGTCGCCCTGGCCCTCGAGCATGCCGGCATCGACGCCGGCATCGACGAGGTGATCGATGCGCGCGGCATCGGCCGTCGGCGGACGAGCCTGCATGTGCGCAAGTCCGGCACCGGCTACATGCGGGCAAAGAGCCACGACGTGCTCGATATCGCCACCTGCCCGATCCTCGTGCCGGCGCTGCAGCAGGCGGCGCCGCGGATCGCCCGGGCGCTGCAGCAATTGGCCGGCGATTGCGATGTCGGTTTCACCGCCACCGATACCGGGATCGACCTGTCGGTCAAATCGGCGCGCAAGCTGAAGCCCATGGCACTGGCGGACTTCGCGCGCACTCACAGGCTGGCGCGGCTGACCTTCAACGGCGACCCGGTGTTCATGGTGCAGGCTCCCGCCATCCGGATGGGCAAGGCGATGGTGGAGATTCCACCGGGGAGTTTCCTGCAGGCGACGGCGGCGGCCGAAGCGACGCTGGCGCGGCTGGTGCGCGAGGGCATCGACTCGGGGGGCGGCGCGGTGAAGGCGGTGGCGGACCTGTTCTGCGGCGTCGGGCCGTTCGCGCTCAGGCTGGCGGAGACGGCGCGGGTCCATGCTGCCGACAGCGACCGGCCGGGGATCGTGGCGCTGACCAGGGCGGTCAACCACGTGCAGGGACTGAAGCCGATCACCACGCAGGTGCGCGACCTGTTCCGCGACCCGCTGGCGCCGGTGGAACTGATGCCGTTCGACGCGGTGGTGTTCGACCCGCCGCGGGCCGGAGCCGAGGCACAGGCGCGCGAGCTGGCGCGCTGCAAGGTGAAGACGGTGGTGGCGGTCTCGTGCGACCCCAAGACCTTCGCGCGCGATGCGGCGATCCTGATCGGCGGCGGGTATCGGCTGGAATCGGTGACGCCGGTGGATCAGTTCGCCTATTCGCCGCATGTGGAAGTGGTGGGGGTGTTTCGGAGGTGAGGCTGGAGGTCGACCGACCCCTCATCCGTCTCGGCCTTCGGCCGAGCCACCTTCTCCCTCAAGGGGAGAAGGGAAGCTGGGGCCAGGTGGTGCCACATCTTCCCTCTCCCCTTGAGGGAGAGGGTGCCCGAAGGGCGGGTGAGGGGACGACTTGATATGCCGAAGTACCGTCCGCGCACCACCCATGCCGAGCTCGGGTCCGGCCTCTTCGATCCGGTGAAGCCGGCGGCTTTTCCGCAAACCATCCTGCGCTACCGCAACCAACGAGCGGCGGCGTCGGTGGGGCTGGATGAGCTCAGCGACGAGCAGTGGGTTGCGCATTTCGGACGGTTCGAGCCGCTGGCTGGTTCGTTCGCCGAGCCGCTGGCGCTGCGCTACCACGGGCACCAGTTCCGCTCCTACAATCCCGATCTCGGCGACGGGCGCGGGTTCCTCTACGCCCAACTCGAGGACCTGCGTGATGGGCGGCTGCTGGACCTCGGCACCAAGGGGTCGGGGCGGACGCCATGGTCGCGCGGCGGCGACGGCAGGCTGACGCTGAAGGGCGGGGTGCGCGAAGTGCTGGCGACGGCGATGCTCGAGGCGCTGGGGGTGAACACGTCGAAGAGCCTCAGCCTGATCGAGACCGGCGAAGAGCTGCAGCGCGGCGACGAGCCGTCGCCGACGCGGTCGTCGGTGCTGGTGCGGCTCAGCCATTCGCATGTGCGGATCGGCTCGTTCCAGCGGCTGGCATACCTGAGGGACGACGAGGCGCTGGCGGCGCTGCTCGACCATTCGGTGCAGCACTACTATCCCGAGCTCTGGCAGGAGGGGGACAATGGCCGGGCGGCGAAGCTCCTCGGCGCGGTCAGCGAGAAGGTGGCACAGACCGGCGCGCGCTGGATCGCCGCGGGATTCGTGCACGGGGTGCTCAACACCGACAATATCAACATCACCGGCGAGAGCTTCGACTATGGGCCGTGGCGGTTCCTGCCGACTTACGATCCGGGCTTCACGGCGGCCTATTTCGACCAGTCGGGGCTCTACGCCTTCGGCCGGCAACCGGACACGCTGGCCTGGAACCTGACGCGGCTGGCCGAGGTCCTGCTGCCGCTGGGCGAGCATGCCCAGATCGAAGCGGCGCTCAACCGGTTCTGGCCGGCGTTCCAGACGTCGGTCTGGAGGGCGGTGCTGGACCGGCTGGGGCTGCAGTCGCTGGGGGTGGAGCAGGATTCGACGCTGGTGCAGGAGCTGTTCAACGTCCTGCACGAGACGCAGGTGCCGTTCGAGCAGTTCTTCTTCGACTGGCGCGGCGGCGATGGCGGGCGCGCGATGCGCAGCCCGTTTGCCGCACACTATCGGGGGGCGGCCTTCGAGACGCTGGCCGGGTTGATCACCGCGCATCCGCCGGCGCCAAACGCCAACCTCGAACATCCCTATTTTGTCCGGGAAACGCCGCGCACCATGCTGATCGAGGACATGGAGGCGCTGTGGGCGCCGATCGCCGAGCGCGACGACTGGCGGCCGCTCTACGCGGCGCTCGGCGAGATCGAGGAGATGCGCGAGGCCTATTCGGCCGGCTCGTGAGCGTCGGGCGCGGCGCCGGCGAAATCGGCGCGGCGGGCGGCGAGCTTGGAGTAGAACGTCCTGAGCCCGGGCTCGACCTGCTGGGCCAGTGCCAGGCATTCGGCGATGGCGCCGGTGGCGTCGCGACCGTCGCGCAGCGCGGCCAGCGCCTCGCCATGGGTGGCGCGCAGCAGCTTGAAGCTGCCGGACTTCGCCAGTTCGGGACCGCCGACCAGAAGGTGCAGCACGACGCGGTCGGACTTGCCCTTGAGCGCGATGGCGCCGGCCTCGAGAATAGCGAAATCGGGTACGGCGTCGCGGGTGGATGAGGTGATCAGCAGATCGTAACCCATCTCCTTGCACGAGCTTTCGACGCGGGAGGCGACATTGACGGTATCGCCGAGCGCCGAATAGTCGAAGCGGGTTTCGAGGCCCATATTGCCCACCAGCGCCTCGCCGGTGGAGAGCCCGATGCCGATCACCACTTCATCGATGCCGCCGCGATTGCCGGCCCTGAGCCCGAAGGCGTCGGCGGCGT
>NZ_JAYRYM010000082.1:0-14586 GCF_041917035.1 Devosia sp.
GGCATCCTGGTCGAGCCAAAGGGGTCGATCCTCTCGGCCTACGAAACCGGTCGCGGGTCGTTCCGGCTGCGGGCGCGCTGGGCGCGGGAGGACAAGGGACGGGGCGTCTACCAGATCGTCGTCACCGAGATCCCCTACGGGGTGCAGAAATCCAAGCTGGTCGAGAAGATCGCCGAGCTGCTGCTGGCCAAGAAGCTGCCGCTGCTCAAGGACATCCGCGACGAGAGCGCCGACGATATCCGCCTGGTGATCGAACCGCGCGCCGGCACGGTCGACCCTGCGATCCTGATGGAGCAGCTGTTCAAGCTCACCGACCTTGAGCAGCGCATCCCGCTCAACATGAACGTCCTCGACCGGGGCATCATCCCCCGAGTCATGAGCCTCAAGGAGGCAATCGCCGCCTGGCTCGAGCACAGGAAGGACGTGCTGGTGCGGCGCACCCGGAACCGGCTGGGCGAGATCGCCCGGCGGCTCGAGGTGCTGGACGGCTACATCGTCGCCTACCTCAACCTCGACGAGGTGATCCGGATCATCCGCGAGGAGGACGACGCCAAGGCATCGCTGATCGCGACGTTCAACCTGACCGACGTGCAGGCGGAAGCCATCCTCAACATGCGGCTGCGCTCGCTGAGGAAGCTCGAGGAGATCGAGCTGAGGACCGAGCACAAGTCGCTGAGCGAAGAAAAGACGCACCTCGAAGCGCTGCTCGCCTCGGAACGCAAGCAATGGGGCGAGATCGCCCGGCAGATCGGCGAGCTGAAGAAGGACTACGGACCTGACACCCCGCTCGGGAAGCGGCGCACCAGCTTTGCGGAGGCCTCGGACGTCGACCTCGAGGAGGTGGCGACGGCGATGATCGAGCGCGAGCCGATCACCGTGATCCTCTCCGAAAAGGGCTGGATCCGCGCGGTCAAGGGCCATACCGGCGAAGTGGACGAGAAGGGCTTCAAGACCGGCGACCGGCTGAAGCTGATGGTGCATGCGCAGACCACCGACAAGCTGCTGCTGCTGACCACCGGGGGCAAGGTCTACACACTCTTCGGCGACAGGCTGCCGGGCGGACGCAGCCAGGGCGAGCCGGTGCGGCTGATGGTCGATATCGAGGAAGGGCAGGATATCGTCGAACTGTTCGTCCACCGGCCCGGCCGCAAGCGGGTGGTCGCCTCCCGCAAGGGCGACGGCTTCATCGTTGCCGAGGACGAACTGATCGCCAATACCCGCAAGGGCAAGCAGGTGCTCAACGTCTCCGGCGCCGAGGAGGCACGGCTGATCGTGCCGGTCGAAGGCGACATGGTGGCGGTGGTGGGCGAGAACCGGAAACTCCTCGTATTTGCACTGGACCAGTTGCCGGAGATGGGCCGCGGCAAGGGCGTGCGGCTGCAGAAGTACAAGGATGGCGGGCTATCCGACCTCAAGACCTTCGCGGCGTCGGCGGGGCTCACCTGGACGGATTCGTCGGGACGGACCTACTCGAAGTCGATGGCAGACCTCGGCGAATGGGTGGCCGAACGCGCTACGGCCGGCCGGCAGCCGCCGACGGGGTTTCCGCGGAACAACAAGTTCACGGGCTGACGCTCACCACGGCGCCGTGGCATGCCGGCGAAGGCCGGCATCCATCGTGGGGCCTCTCCACTGTCACGGCGAGCGGAAGCATCTCAGGCTGGACCCCGGCCTTCGCCGGGGTGACACGGTGGATGGGGACCGTCCTGCCCTACTCCAGCCGGCGCCAGCCGAGGGGGCCGCGCTGGACTTCCAGCGGCTTGAAGCGGCCCTTGTAGGCCATCTTGGGGGAGTCCTTCACCCAGTAGCCGAGGTAGACGTAGGTGAGACCGGCGAGCTTGACCTGCTCGATGTGGTCGAGGATCAGGTGGTTGCCGAGCCCGCGCCGGTCGAGATCGGGATCGTAGAAGCTGTAGACCATCGACAGCCCGTCCGGCATCACATCGGTCAGCGCCACGGCGACCAATGGCCGGCCCGGGACGGAGGCCAGCCGGTACTCGACGAGGACGGTCTGCACCGGCGTATCCTCGACCATGTATTCGTAGTCGACGAAGCTCATCTGGGTCATGCCACCGCCGGCATGACGGGCCTCGAGATAGCGCTTGAACAGCGCGAACTGCTCGGCCGTGGCGCGCGGCTGGCAGACTTCGACCACCACGTCGGCATTGGCCCTGGCGATGCGGCGGTAGCGGGCCGAAGCGACGAATTCCTGCGCCACGATGCGCACGGACTGGCAGGCGGCGCAGCCATCGCAGGCCGGGCGGTAGATGAGGTTCTGGCTGCGGCGGAAGCCGTTGTCGGACAGCAGGTGGTGCAGGTTGGTGGCGCGGCGGCCGGTCAGGTGAGTGAAGAGCTTGCGCTCCTGACGACCCGGCAGATACGGACACGGCATGGCGGCCGTGAGGAAGAGCTGGGTGTTCTCCGGAGTCTGGTCGGTCATCGCGGGCCTGTCTTCGACCCAGGCAGTCTAGACGCGCGATTCGCTCCCGACAATGGCGATCAGCGCGTCACGATGGCGAGGCGTCACCCAGCGTCCGCCAATGCTGCTCCATCGGCGAGCGGCGCAGCATCAGCGTGCCGACGATCAGGTCGTGCAGCATCTGTCGCCGCGGCGTGAACAGGGCGAACAGGATCGAAAACGGCCAGCTGATCCACACCGTCAGCCAGAAGAGCAGCGGGTGGACGAGGATCATCCAGCCATCGAGCGGCCGGCCCCGCGCCGGGGTAAGGACGATGTCCATGGCCCGCATGCCGACGGTGGCACGCATCGGCGAGCCGAGCGTGGCGGCGTAGTAGGCAAGGATGGCGACAGGCACGACCACAGGCAGGGCCAGCCAGCCGACGCCAAGCGTCACGATGCCGGCGATCAGCCCGACGATCATCACCCCGAGGGCGATCAGCACGATGATGGCGCAATCGACGACATAGGCCATGGCGCGCCGCAGCAGCACGCCGTCGAAAAGCTCCGGATTGCGCGCCGGATCGGGCAGAAACGCGGTCATCTCGTCCCCCATCGCAGTCTCGCGCAGTAGATGGGGACCCCGGGGGAGAGCGCAAGTGGGCGGGGGGAATATTGCGGCCGGCAGGCGAAGACGGGGATCCCCGCCTTTCGCGGCATGATGACCGAGGACGGGACGGAGGCAGCGGTTGGCGGCGCGTGCCGCGCGGGCTATCGGTTCAGCAGGCGGGCGGCCTCGAGGGCGAAATAGGTCAGCACCCCGTCGCAGCCGGCACGCTTGAAGGCCATGAGCCCCTCCATCATCGCCGCTTCGCCGTTGATGGCGCCGGCGTCGGCCGCAAAGCGCAGCATCGCGTACTCGCCACTGACCTGATAGGCGAAGAGCGGTATGTCGAACTCCTCACGGACGCGGCGGACGATGTCGAGGTAGGGCATGCCCGGCTTCACCATCACCATGTCGGCGCCTTCGGCGATGTCCTGCTCGACCTCGCGCATGGCCTCGTCGGCATTGGCGAAATCGAGCTGGTAGGTGCGCTTGTCGCCCTTGAGGCGGCTGCCGGACCCAACGGCCTCGCGGAACGGACCATAGTAGGCGGAGGCAAACTTGGCCGAGTAGGACATGATTGCCGTGTCGTCGAAGCCCTCGGCATCGAGCGCGTGGCGGATGGCCCCGACGCGGCCGTCCATCATGTCGGAGGGAGCGATGATATCGGCCCCTGCCCGGGTCTGGACCAGCGCCGACCTGACCATCGCCTCGACGGTCTCGTCGTTGAGAATGACGCCGTCGCGGACGAGGCCGTCCTGGCCGTCCGAAGAGTACTCATCGAGCGCCACGTCCGCGATGAGGCCGATCCCGGGGACGGCCGACTTGATGGCAGCGAGGGCGCGGCACATCAGGTTGTCGGGGTTGTAGGCCTCCGAGCCGTTCTCGTTGCGTAGGTGGTCGGGCGTGTTGGGAAACAGCGCGAGGGCCGGGATGCCTTCGGCAGCGGCGGCGCGGGCGGCCTCGACGGCGAGGTCGATGCTCAGCCGCTCGACGCCGGGCATGGTGCGGATGCCGGTGCGCTCGTTGCGCCCTTCGATGATGAACAGCGGCCAGATGAAATCGGCCGGCGTCAGCACCGTCTCGCGGACCAGGTCGCGCATCCAGCCGGTCCGGCGCAGCCGACGCTGGCGGCGGCCGTCGAGGAAGGACATGTCGTGCTTTTTCCAGGCGGCGGCCATCGGGGGACTCCCTGAGTCGTGTCGGCGACCATCTACCAGCGGCGGCCGCACGCCGCCAAGCCCGCGCTTGTCGCAGGACCTGCGGCGCGCTACACGGACGTCTCCCGGCAAGGACGGCCCATGGACTTCAAGAGCGAGCTCGCCGCACGGTTCCTGAGGATCGTAGCAATCATCGCGCTGCTGCTCGGCCTGGCCGACGCGGCACGGCTGCTGGGCGTGTCGGGGGGATCGACCAGCCCGATCACGACGCTCGGGCCGGCCGGGTTCACCTATCTGGCGGTGTTCTGCCTGGCCCGCCTGTTCGCGGCGGTGGGGCTGTGGATCAAGGCGAGCTGGGGCGCGGTGCTGCTGGGCGGCGCGACGCTGGTCGAACTGGCGCTCTACCTCATCGGCAACAAGGACATCCAGATCGACGCCATCGGGTTTGCGGTGCGGGTGGTGCTGGTGGCGAGCGTCACGACGCTGTTCGTGCTGAGCCTGAGGATGCGCCGCGCGCACGACTAGCACCGGGACCGTCGAGGGCTCCTGTCAGCGACCCCGAGACCGCGTAAACGCTCGATTCAGGTTACAATTTCCTGACCGGTGGTTACCTCTCGTAAAGCCAAATTCCTGAACTTTTTCCGTAAGATAGTTTTAAGTGTGCGACTTAAGGCCATCTTATTTGGCGGCCCGTAGGTTGGCCCCATGAGACGCGAAGACAATCGCGCAAGACGACAGGACAGTGAGGCAACTATGGCTACGAAATCCAACGCCGCGGAGGCGATGGTTCCGGCGGAAGCCCCAGGGCTGAAGCCGCTCTACCTCGAAGCGGTCAGCCGCGTGGAACGCCTGCACCGGCGTCTGCTCGACCTGATCAAGGACGAGTTCGACCGGATGGGCTGGGACGACATCAACCCGGTCCAGGCGCTGCTGATGTTCAACATCGGCGATGCCGAGATGACGGCCGGCGAGTTGCGCTCCCGCGGCTACTACCTGGGGTCCAACGTCTCTTACAACCTCAAGAAGCTGGTCGAGACCGGCTACATCTTCCAGGAACGCTCGCGCGCCGACCGGCGCTCGGTGCGGATCCGGCTGACGCCGAAGGGCGAGGAAGTGGCCGAGGTGATCGACGAACTCTACGACCGGCACCTCAAATCGATCGAGAAGGTCGGCGGCCTCAACGGCGAAGCCTTCGAGAGCCTCAACAAGGCGCTGGGCCGGCTGGAGCGCTTCTGGGTCGATCAGATCCTGTACAAGCTCTGATCCGTCGCCCGCATGTGGCGGATGGGCCACAAAGCTTGCAGCAAACGCCGGCCTTAAGCCGGCGTTTCTTATTTATGCCCAAAATCCCGGTATGAAATCGATCGATTGCAGGGAGGCTCCTCGGCCGCTGCAACCCCATGAGTGCGTGAGTCGGATCGACAGGCGGTTCACACCTGCGCGACGCGCTTTGGCGCTTACCGGGGCCGATGCTAAGAGGGCGAACGCTGCGAACGGCGTGACGTGCGGGTGACTTGATGCGGCTGAATCGACGCAGACTTCTGAGCTCCATCGCGGCCACGGGGGCCGGGCTCGCCCTGCCTGCCATCGCGCGGGCGGCCGAAGGCGACAATTTCTGGGACATCTTCAAGCGCGACAACGCGATGCGCAATGTCGACCAGAGCGGCAACACCGCGACGGCGCGCAGCCTCGTCGACACGATCGAGCCGGTGCTGAGCTACGACACCGCCTACAACCTGCAGCTCGCCATCCAGAACTACGAGGCATTCGTCGCCGCCAACGGCAGCTGGGACGAGCCGGTGCGGGAAACCTACGGGCTCAAGCTCGGTGAATCGCGGCGGGCCGCGGCCCTGCTGAAGCGCCGCCTGATGATCAACGGCGACATGCCGCTCGAAAAGCGCGTCAACGACGAGTTCGACGACAAGCTCGATGCCGCCGTGCGGCTGTTCCAGGCCCGCCACGGACTAGTGATCAACGGCATGGTCGACGAGGCGACGTTCTACGCGCTGGCCGTGCCGGCCGACTACCGGCTCAACCAGCTGCGGCTCAACGCGCAGCGCATCGAACAGTGGGCATCGGCGCTCAGCGACCGCTACATCGTGGTCAACATCCCGGCAGCGACGATCGAGGCGGTCGAGGCGAGCCAGGTGGTACAGCGGCACACGGCGGTGGTCGGCAAGGTCGACCGCGCCACCCCGATCCTCAACTCCAAGGTTCACCAGGTCAAGTTCAACCCCTACTGGACGGTGCCCAAGAGCATCATCGAGAAGGACCTGATCCGGTACATGAACGAGGACCCGGAGTACCTGACCAAGTTCAACATCCGCATCTTCGACGGCAAGGGGAACGAACTCCCCCCCACCGCCATCGACTGGTCGACCACCGACGCGGTCAAGTACACCTTCCGGCAGGACCCCGGCGGCGAAAACTCGATGGGGCACTGCAAGATCGACTTCTACAACCCCTACGACGTCTACATGCACGACACGCCGCAGAAGGCGCTGTTCGGCGAGAATGCCCGGTTCCACTCGTCGGGATGCGTGCGCTGCGAAGGCATCGACAGCCTCGCGGCCTGGCTGTTGCGCGACAATGGCGGCTGGGACCTGCCGACTGTGCAGGCGGCGTTTACCGGCGGACTGCGCGAGGACGTGCCGCTGACCGTGCAGGTGCCGATCCACACCACCTACATCACCGCCTGGGCCAATCGGCAGGGCACGGTGAGCTTCCGCGACGACGTCTACCAGTACGACGCGGCGGGCATCGTGAGCTTCGCGGACACCTGATGCGATGGCCGGGAGCGACGCCCACGGTCCGCCCGGTCGCGTGTTCTTCGAGTTCATTCCGCTCGGCCAGCAGATGCGGGTCGCGGCGATCGACGAGGCCACCAGCACCGAGGTGGTGGTGATCGCACCGCTGACGGCGTCGCGCCTGCAGATGCAGCAGCTGGCGCTGGCCAAGCTCAAACGGAAACTCGGGGCCGCGCCCGAGACCCCGCCGGGTGGCGCGCCGCCACCGCGCTACGCCTGAGGTGCCACCAGCGGGATCAGCGCGTCGCGGATCGGCGGGGGATCGAGGCGGCGCGGTATCCAGACATGCATGTCGAGGAAGTGGCCGGTGAGCGCGAAGGCGGCGGCGACGTCGCCGGGCCCCGGTTCGCCTCCGCCGACGAGGAAGGACGGCAGGGGCAGCAGCCGGTCGAGCCAGGGCTGCGCGGCGGCGCGGCTGACGGCACGCCCGGACCTGGGCGAAACATGCGTCAGGTCGTGCGTCGTGCCGGTCGCGGCGCAGCTGGTGAGATCGAGACCGAAGCCGAGTTCCTCGAGCAGCACGAGCTCGAAGCGGGCCAATACCGGGCCCAGGGCCCCGGGCGGCAGGGCTCCATCGAGGATGTCGAGGACGGTTGCGAGCAACCGGTCGTGCGGGTCGCGTTCCGGTAGCAGGCGCAGGTGCTCGCAGAGCAACTGGCTGGCATAGAGCTGGACCCGATCCTCCATCAGCCGGGCGGCGCGGGCAGACAGGAGCTCGAGCGCGAAGGTACCGAGATGATCCTCGAGGCGGGCCCGCCAGGTGACCTGCACGGAGTTTCCGGGCTGGAGTGTCGGCGCCATCCGGCCTGTCCGCCCGCCCCGCACCAGCCCCAGCTGCCGGCCACGGCCTGCCACCATCACGTCGGCGATGACGCTCGACTCCCCGTGCCGCCGCACGCCGATGATGAGACCCTCACCGGTCCACTGCATGGGGAGGCTCGATCGAGAACCAATCGCCGGCGCGAGACCCTCCCCCGCTGCGCAGGGGAGGAACACCACCAACGTATGCCCGAGACTCCCTCACTTCTGGTGGGGAAACTCCAGCCCCATCTCGCGGTAGCGCTCGGGATCGTCGCCCCATTTCTCGCGGACCTTGACGAAGAGGAACAGGTGGACGGGCACCTCGTACATCTGCATCAGTTCGGCGCGCGCTTCGGCGCCGATCGCCTTGATGGTCTGGCCGCCGGCGCCGAGGACGATCTTCTTGTGGGTGTCGCGGGTGACGTAGACCACCTGGTCGATCCGGTAGGAACCATCCTTGTTGATGGTGAACTTCTCGGTCTCGACGGTGGTGTTGTAGGGAATCTCGTCGTGGATCCTGAGGAACAGCTTTTCGCGCGTCACCTCGGCGGCGGTCAGAGCCAGCGTCAGGTCGGTGAGCTGATCCTCCGGGAAGTGCCAGGGGCCGAGCGGCAGGCGCGCCAGGCAGAAATCGAGGAAATCGCGCACGCCGTCGCCGGTGAGCGCGGAGATCATGAAGGTGCGCTCGAAACGAAGAGCGGCATTGAGGCGCTCCGACAGGGCCAGCAGCTTCTCGCGCGCAATGAGGTCGATCTTGTTCAGGACGAGGAGCCTGTCGCGCGGGACCTTCTCGAGCCCCGAAAGCAGGGCCTCGATTTCCGGCGTCAGACCGCGCTCGGCGTCGACGATGAGCGCCACCAGATCGGCATCGCCGGCCCCGCCCCAGGCCGCATCGACCATGGCCCGGTCGAGCCGGCGCTTCGGCGCGAAGATACCGGGTGTATCGATGAACACCACCTGCCCCGTGCCCTCGGTGACGACGCCACGAATCTGGGCGCGAGTGGTCTGCGCCTTGTGGGTGACGATCGACACCTTGGTGCCGACGAGGGAATTGAGCAGCGTCGACTTGCCGGCATTCGGGGCGCCGACCAGCGCGACGAAGCCGCAGCGGGTGTTCTCCGGCATGGGTGCCGGATCGTGGGAAATCTCGTTGTCTGTCATGAGATCCAGACCTTCTCGCGGATAAGGAAGGCCTCGGCCGCCTTGTGTTCGGCCAGCTTCTTGGAGGGCCCCGTGGCGGTCACCGGGGAGAAGCCGCCAAGCCGGATGGCGATGGTGAATTCGGGGGCGTGATCGGGGCCGGTGCGCTCCACCTCGGTGTAGCTGGGGGGCTCCAGCCCCCTTCCCTGGGCCCATTCCTGCAGCGTGGTCTTGGGGTCGGCACGCACATTGCCGGCGTGCCCGATATGGGCGCCGAACAGGCGCTCGATGACTTCGTAGGCCTGCCCCAGGCCGCCATCCAGATAGACCGCGCCCAGCACCGCCTCGGCGACGTCTCCCAAGATCGCGTCCTTGTTGGCACCGCCGGTCCGCGCCTCGCTTTCGCCCAGGTTGAGTTCGGAGCCGATGTCGAGTTCGCGGGCGATCGCCGCGCAGGTTTCCTTGCGCACCAGGGTATTGAGGGAACGCGACAGCTCGCCCTCGTTGGCCTTGGGGAAGCGACGGTAGATGAGATCGGCGACCACGAGCCCCAGCACGCGGTCGCCAAGGAACTCGAGCCGCTGGTAGGAGCGTTCGATGCGCTTGCCGGGCGAAACGGCGCTGGAGTGGGTCAAGGCGCGGTCAAGCAGGTCGGGATCGGCGAAGCGGTAGCCCAGCCGGGTCTCGAGCCGATCGTGGCGCTTCACCTTCCCACTCATGGAGCCGGAGTGCTGGTGTAGTTCTGATCGACGCCCTGGAACATGCGGTCCCAGCGGACATTGGCCGGCCACTGCCAGAGCTGCCACGGCGGCAGGTTGTTCTTGATCGAGAAGAAGCGGCCTTCGGCTTTGCCGACAAAGGCGTCGAACGGCACGTAGCCGACCTGGCGGAGCACGCGGCTGTCGGCGGAGCGATCGCGATTGTCGCCCATCATGAAGTAGTGACCAGCCGGAACAATGTATTCGGCCGTGTCGTCGAGCGGCTGGTCGTCGCTGATTTCCTGGATGGTATGGGTGACGCCATTGGGAAGCGTCTCGAGGTAGAGCGTCACCGGCACGGCGCTCATGCCGCTATCGGTGTCGGTGCCGCTGCCCACCTGCTCGCGCTCGACCATCGTACCGTTGATGTAGAGCCGGCCGGCCTTCATCTGGATGGTGTCGCCGGGCAGCCCGATGACGCGCTTGATGTAGTCCTCGTTGGTGATGTTGTGGAACACCGCGATATCGCCGCGATCGGGGGAATCGAACGACAGGAAGCGACCGCTGAACGGCAGCGGCAACGGGAACGAGTTCTTGCCGAAGCCCCAGGCCCACTTGTTGGCGACGAAGTAGTCGCCGATCATCATGGTCGACTGCATCGAGGCCGTCGGGATCGAGAACGGCTGGTAGAGGAAGGTGCGGAAGACGAGCGCGATGGCAAGCGCCTCGATAATGACGACGATCGTCTCGACCAGCTCGTTCTTCTTCTTGCCGGCTTTGGCCTCGGCCTTGGTCATGGTCTCGCTCATTGCTGCCTCTGCCCGCACGGGGCCAATGTGGTTACGGGAGCGCCGCGGGCTGGTCAACCGGCAGGGCCTCGATGATGACAAAGGCCTGGGCCATGCCACCGTCGTCGGTGATGGTGAGGTGGATATGAGGCTTCATGCCCTTGGGTACAAGCATCTCCAGCACCCGGGCCGCCCCATTGGTGAGTTTCATCGTCGGCTTGCCCGAGGGCAGGTTGACGACGCCCATGTCGCGCCAATAGACGCCGAAACTAAGGCCGGTGCCGAGCGCCTTGGCACAGGCCTCCTTGGCGGCGAAGCGCTTGGCGTAGGAGGCGGCGCGCTGTGCCCGCCGGTCGGATTTCTGCCGCTCGATCTCGGTGAAGCAGCGATGGGTGAAGCGCTCGCCGTAGCGGGCGAGGGTCTGCTCGACGCGCGAGATGTCGGTGAGGTCGTTGCCGATGCCGATGATCATGGGGTGTTGCTCCCCTTCCTTCTCCCCTTGAGGGAGAGGGTGGCGAGCGAAGCGAGCCGGATGAGGGGCCGGATATCGCCACTTCCCCTCACCCGCCCTTCGGGCACCCTCTCCCTCAAGGGGAGAGGGAAGGCGGCGGTGCAAGTGGCCGCATCGCATTGCCTCATGCCAGCCCCCGCGAGCCGGGCTTGACCGCGGGGATGGCAGCCAGTTCGGGTGGCAGGGCATCGGCGGGATAGGCGGGCACCTTGTAGCGCGCGAGCGCCACCAGCGGGACGCCGATATCGACCTCCCCGCCCGATCGGTCGATCAGGCACGCCGCCGCCACCACATCGGCGCCGAGCTTGCGGATCGCCTCGATGCACTCGCGGATCGACAGGCCGGTGCTGACGATGTCCTCGACGACGATGACCTTCTCGCCGGGGGCCAGCTCGAAGCCGCGGCGCAGCTCGAAGACGCCGTTGACACGCTCGGTATAGATTGCCGGCACGCCCAGGTGCCGGGCCGTCTCGTAGCCCGGGATGATGCCGCCGACGGCGGGCGAGACGATCTGGCTGACGCCGCCGTAGCCTTCGGCGCGGATCTTCTCGGCCAGCGCCCGACAGAGCTTCTCGGCCTTGTCGGGGTGCATGAAAACGCGCGCCTTCTGCAGGAAGACCGGCGACCGCAGGCCCGACGAGAGGATGAAGTGTCCCTGCAGCAGAGCGCCGCTTTCGCGGAAGAGCTGCAATACCTGTTCGGTCGTCACGCCGTCTCCTTGAGCTTGACGGGTGCGGTCCACTCGAGCCGCCACACATCGCGTGCCTCGCTGACGCTGCCACGCTGCACCGCGGTCACCCCGGCCGTCAGCTTCAGCGAATTGAGCACGTCGGTGAGCTGCCCCAGGTCCCGCACCTCGATCTGGAAGATGAACTTGTGGAAGTCGGGCGACTCCATCCGCATCACCAGATTATGGATGTTGGCCTCGCAGGCGGCAATCACCGAGGAGATCTGGGCGAGCGAACCGGGCTTGTTCTGCGCCTGCATGGAGATGACGCACTGGTGCAGCATGTCCTCGCGACCGACGATATCCCAGCGCACGTCGATCCAGGCGACGTCGCTGTCGTAGAGCTCGGACAGGGCCTCGGAGTGGATCGGATAGATGGTGATGCCGGTGCCGGGCTGCATGATGCCAACCATGCGGTCGCCCGGTACGACACCCTCCGGGGAAACGGTGACCACGGTGTTGAAGCTGAGTTCGTTGAGGGCGGCCTTGGCCTCCGGGCCCGAACGCGGATTGCCGGGGACGCGGAAGCGGAAGAGCACGGTCGACTTGAGCGCGAACCAGCCCTCGGCCTTGTCGGGGGCCGGCATGTCGACCTTCTTGCGGCGGCGCTTGACACCCTTGACGTCGAGCAAGTGGGTATCAAGGTCGTCCGCGGGGACCTTGCCCTCACCGAGCGCGATCAGCAGCTCGCGACGTCCGGGGTGGCCCAGGGCCTCGGCCAGCTGCTTGAACTCGGCCTCATCGAGGCTGGTCGCCTCGCGCTCGAGCAGGGTCGCAACGAGGTGCTCGCCCAGCGCAAACGCCCGTTGCTGAGCGGCCTGCCGGACGGCCCGGCGAATGGCCGCGCGGGCCTTGCCGGTGGCAGCGATGGTTTCCCAGTTGCTGGGCGGCAGGTGGTTCTGGTCGCGGATGATCTCGACCTCGTCGCCGGAGCGCAGTTGCGTGACGAGGGGAACGATCTGTCCGTTGATCTTGGCCCCGACGCAGGTATCGCCGATTTCGGTGTGGAGCGCGTAGCCGAAATCGATCGGGGTTGCTCCGCGCGGCAGGGCGATCAGACGGCCGCGAGGGGTGAAGCAGAAGACCTGATCCTGGAACAGCTCGAGCTTGGTGTATTCGAGGAAGTCCTCGGTGCTCGAACCGGCGGTGAGATGCCCGATGGTCTGGCGCAGCCAGGCGAAGGCCTTCGACTCGTTCTCTATCTTGTGGATGTCGGTGGCGCCCTCCTTGTAGAGGGCATGTGCCGCGATGCCGAACTCGGCAATGCGGTGCATCTCCTCGGTGCGGATCTGCAGCTCGGCACGCTGGCGTCCGACGCCGACGATGGTGGTGTGGATCGAGCGGTAGTCGTTGTGCTTGGGAACCGAGATGTAGTCCTTGAAGCGACCCGGCACGACCTTCCAGTTGGTGTGCACGATGCCGAGCGCCCGGTAGCAGTCGGCAACGCTCGATACGATCAGGCGGAAGCCGATCATGTCGGAGAGCTGCTCGAGGGCGATCTGCTTGCGTTCGATCTTGGAGAAGATCGACCACGGCGACTTCACCCGGGCACTGACCCTCGCCTCGATCCCCTGCTCCTTGAGCTTTTCGGCGAGTTCGGACTTGATGGTCTTGATGGTATCGGCGAAGTCCGACTTCATGGCCTCGAGCCGGTCGGTGATCGCCTGGTAGTGATCGGGCTGCAGCACCTTGAAGGCGAGATCCTCGAGCTCCTGGCGCATGTCCTGCATGCCCATGCGGCCGGCGAGCGGAGCGTAGATGTCCATGGTCTCGGCGGCGATGCGCTTCTGCTTGGCCGGAGCCATGAAGTGCAGCGTGCGCATGTTGTGCAGGCGGTCGGCGAGCTTGACCAGCAGCACGCGGACGTCGGCGGAAATGGCGAGCAGGAGCTTCCTGAGGTTCTCGGCCTGCGCTTCCTCGCGCGTCACCAGCTGCAGCCGCTCGATCTTGGTCAGCCCGTCGACGATCGAGCCGATTTCCGGGCCGAACAGCTGATCGATCTCGGCGCGGGTGGCGTCGGTATCCTCGATGGTATCGTGCAGGAGCGCCACGGCGATCGAGGCGTCGTCCAGCTTCAGGTCGGTCAGAATGGCCGCCACTTCGAGCGGATGCGCGAAATACGGGTCGCCTGACGCGCGCTTCTGGGTGCCGTGCTTCTGCATGGCATAGACGTAGGCCTTGTTCAGCAGCGCCTCGTCGGCGTGCGGATTGTAGGCCAGAACCCGTTCGACGAGCTCGTACTGACGCATCATCGGTTCGCCGCACTCCTACGCGGCACGCCTGCCCGGTCCGGGCAAACAAAAAAGGCGCCGAGCAAGCGGCCCGACGCCTTTGTGACTATATGCCAGATCAGCGCCTGTGCAACGCGGCCGCAGGCTCAGCGCCGCAGTCGCTGCGAGCTCAGTCGTCCCGACGCTCCGGCGGCGCGAGCGACTCGATGCCGCGCAGCAGTTCGTCCTCGCTGATGGTGTCGAAGGTGTCGCTGTCCTCGTCGGCATTGGCGTCGAGCAACGGGGCGGCGTGCTTCTCGGGCTCGTCGACCTCGACATATTTCTGCAGCGAGTGGATCAGGTCCTCGTGCAGGTCCTCGGGGGAGATGGTGCCGTCGCCGATCTCGCGCAGGGCCACGACCGGGTTCTTGTCATTGTCACGGTCGACGGTGATGGCGGAACCGGCCGAAATCATGCGGGCGCGATGCGCAGCCATCAGCACGAGATCGAATCGGTTGTCCACCTTCTCAATGCAGTCCTCGACTGTGACGCGGGCCACGGACGTCTCCAAAATGTGTGGAAATCAAGCGGTTCTCATACAGGAGGCACGGCGCGCGCACAAGGCCTTCTCCGCGCCGACCTCCCACAGTTGTTTGAAGTCCCGGCGGGAGAGGATTTCCCCATGCGGATCATGGTCTTGCGCTTGCCTTCCATAATTGGACCGCGGCGGTCATGTTATATT
>NZ_JAYRYM010000083.1:0-14472 GCF_041917035.1 Devosia sp.
AAGGTCAGCGACATGATCTCGGCCATCTCGCGACCGGAGAAGCGGTCGCGCACCACCGCGGTGGCGATGACGCGCGTGCCGGCAGCGCCCATGCCCTGCACGAAGCGCATCGCGAGAAGGACGGCGAAATTGGGAGCGAACGTCGCGGCGAAGGCGCAGACGACATAGATGGCGAGGCCGGCGAGCAGCGGCGCGCGCCGTCCGAAGCGGTCGGTGAGCGGCCCGAAGGCCAGTTGCGCGATGCCGAAGCCGAGCATGTAGACGCCCACCACGAACTGCCGCTCGTTCTCGTGGCTGACGCCGAGCGCCTCACCCATGTAGGGCAGCGCCGGGAGCATCACGTCGATGGCGAGCGCGTTGAGCGCCATCAGTCCCGCGATGAGGATGATGAACTCGACGCGGGACAGCTCCCGCGCGGGACCGGATGATGTGTTCATGCTGGACTCTGACGGCCGGGAGGCGGCGAGGAGGCCGGACCATGCGCCGGACGCGCGGCTTTGGCAACCCGTCGGGTGGAAATAGTTGCGATGCTAACGTTACGCCGTGGCCCGAGCGGAGAACGACTGGTCGGACCTCTCGCGGATCGGCAGGTGAAGCGCCGCCGAGCCCAGGCCCAGCAGGATGCCGAGGTACCACACGATGCTGTACGAGCCGGTGTGATCGTAGGCGAAGCCGCCCAGCCAGACGCCGAGGAAGGAACCGATCTGGTGGCTGAGAAACGCCACGCCATAGAGCATGCCCATGTAGCGCGCCCCGAAGAACAGGCTGACGAGCCCGGCGGTGAGTGGCACGGTGGAGAGCCAGAGCAGGCCGATCACCGCGGCGAACATGTAGGCGCTGACCTCGGTCACCGGGAACAGGACGAACAGCCCGATGGCGACGGCCCGGCTGAAGTAGATGGTGGCGAGCAGCATCTGCTTGGGCAGCCGGCCGCCGAGGTAACCCGAGAGCAGCGAGCCGGCGATGTTGAACAGCCCGATGATGGCGATCGACCAGCTGCCCGCCTCCGGCGGCAGGCCGCACTGCACGAGGTAAGCGGGCATGTGCACGTTGATGAAGGCGATGTGGAAACCGCACACGAAGAAACCGATCACCAGCAGCCTGTACGAGCCATAGCCCCAGGCCCGGCTCAGCGCCTGCATGAACTTCAGATCGGCGTGGCCAGCCAGGCTCGTGGCCTTGCCGCGAAGGGCGTAGGTCAGGGGGATGACCAGGGCCAGGATCGCAGCGAAGTAGACCAGCGTGGTCTGCCAGCCGAAGGCGCCGATGAACCCCTGGCCGATCGGCGCAAAGGCAAACTGGCCGAACGAGGAGGCGGCCGTCGCGATGCCGAAGATCAGACTGCGCTTCTCCTGCGGGACGTTGCGTCCGAAGGCGGCCATGACGATCGAGAACGAGGAGGTGGCGATGCCCACCCCGACGATCACCCCGGCCGTGAGGTTGAGCAGCGGCCCGGCCTCCGGGAAGGACATGAGGAAAATGCCCAGCCCGTAGATCAGCAGGCCGGCGACGATCACCCTGGCGGTGCCGTAGCGATCGGCGAAGCCTCCGGCGAAGGGCTGTGCGATACCCCAGGCGAGGTTCTGGATGGCCATCGCCATGCCCCAGGCCTCGCGGCCGATCCCGAGGTCGCCCGTCATCGGCAGGGTGAACAGCCCGAGGCTGGTGCGGATGCCGTTGGTCACGGCGGCGACGACGCAGCCGGCGACGATCAGCACCAGGAGCGGCGCGGCGATGGAACGGGAAGCGGCGACGGACGACATTACGGACTCGCGTGGGCGCAACGGGCAGTGCCCGTGTACCTACACTGCCCCGGGACGGGAGCAAAACGCATATCCGTGATGCCAGCCATCACCCGGACTGATCGGGGATCGATGAATGCGGGTCGGTCACGCCGCGAAAGCAGAGAGGGCGCCGCGGGGGCGCCCCGTCCGCACGTGTCGGGCCTGCGGCCTTCAGGCGCTCTGCTTGAGCGCGATGCCCTTGTCGGACAGGTGGCTCTGCAGTTCCCCGGCCTGGAACATCTCGGTGACGATGTCGGCGCCGCCGACGAACTCGCCCTTGATGTAGAGCTGCGGGATGGTCGGCCAGTTCGCGTAGGCCTTGATGCCCTCGCGCAGGTCCTGGTTCTCGAGCACGTTTGCGCTCGAGTAATCGACGCCGAGGTAGTTGAGGATCTGAACCACGCGACCCGAGAAGCCGCACATGGGGAAGTCCGGCGTGCCCTTCATGTAGAGGAACACGTCGTTGCCCTTCACCTGCTCGTCGATCAGCGCGTTGATGTCGCCCATGGGAGTGCCTTTCCTGCTGCCGGACCGCAAGCCGGCCATGCGGTGTAGATAGTCCCGCGCCGCACCGCTGTCGAGGCCATCATCGGCATCAGCCGATGGGTTTGTGGAGCCGCACGCTGGGGAGAACCAGGCCGCCCCGGGTCGGGTGCGCGGTGAACTCGGTGACACGGAAGCCGCAGCGCTCGTAGAAGCTCTGCGACGAGAGCGCGGCGTGCACCCTGGCAACCGGCACCCCGGCCGCCCGCATGCGGTCCTCGGCAAGCCGCATGAGTGCGGAGCCGATGCCGTGGCCGTGCCAGTTCGGATCGACATAGAGGCCGCAGACTTCCTCGGCCACCTGGTCGCAGAAGGCGACCACGCGGCCCTCGGCGGTGACGACGTCGAACCACCCGCCCGGCTCGGCGATGTAGCCCTCGGGCCGGAGGCCCGCGGCCCAGCTGGCGAGCTGCTCGGTCGAATAGAAGCTGGTCGAGGTGGCGAGGATGGCCCGACGGTGCAGGAGCGCCAGGGCTTCGCCGTCGCCGGACTCGAGCGCGCGGACCTGCCAGTTCACCTCAGCCGCTCCGCCACCCACGGGTGGCCGGTCACGTCCTCGAGATCGTCGAATTGAACCGCCTCCCAGCCATGGGCGCGCGCGCCCTTCACCACCTCGTCGCTGTCATCGAAGAAGAGTGGCGGCTCGACCTGCGGGCCGAGGCGGTTGTCGACCCAATCGAAATACGGCTTGTTCGGCTTGATGGCGCCCACGCGGGCGGAGTGGAAGATATCCTCGAAGACCTCGCCGAACCTGAGCTGCTGCCAGAGCCATTGTGCCCGCATATGCTCCTGGTTGGTGGCGATGTAGAGGCGGACTCCGGTGGCTTTCAGCCGGTGGACCACCGCGAGCAGCGGCGCGTTGACGTTGCTGTCACGGCTCAGCCAATAGCCGACGAAGGCCATGGACGGGCCGCGATAGCCGAGCCGGGGCAGGGTGCGGTCGAGCGCCTCGAGCAGCGACATCTGCCCGACGATCACCTTCTTGATGAAGATGTCGTAGATGAACTCGTGCCGGAATCGCTCCGGATCGACGCCCATGTCGGCGAGCATGGTGGCGTCCCACTTCACCTGCTTTTCCGGTTTGGCGTGGTATCCGTGGATGAGCACGCCATCGACATCGAAGAGAACCGCGCGGGTCATCCCTGCTCCTTGAACACGGCCTGCGGCGCGACCGGCTTCAGTGCCTCGATCCATAGCTCGGCTTCGTTCTTGCCGATGCCGGCAACCTGCCATTTCCGCCCGGCCAGGGTGAGGAACAGGCCGCCGCCGAGATGGCCGGCCGTTGCCGAGCCGATGGCGAACAGGGCGAGGATGACCCCGACGACGCCCGCGTTGCTCATGCCGGCCGCCGATACGGACCCGGCGCTCTCGGGGACGAACTCGACTTCGGTGAGCTCGCCGAGCGCATGAACCGCCACCGCGCCGCGGCTACCGACCAGCAGCTTGCCGTGGGCACGGTCGAGCGCCAGTCCCGAGCCATCGTACCAGTTGGCGGTCTCAGGCTCGAGCGTGCGCAGCGCTCGTTCGAAGGCGGCCTTGCCTTCGGCGGTGGACCGGCGCTGTACCGGCAGCCAGATGGCCCAGGGCACGACGAGCAGCGCCAGGCTGGGGACGAGAAATGCCTGATCCTCGAAGAACGAGAAGGCGATGCCCGCGCCGCCCAGTGCCGTGCCGGCAATGGCGAGGACCAGCAGCAGAAAGGCGAGCCCCCGCAACAGCCTCAATCCGGCGCTTTGGTCTGTAGCGCCAGCGAGTGCAGCAACGTGCCCATGTCGGCGCCAAAGGCGGCGTTGACCATCTGGTGCTGCTGCACCCGTGTCTTGCCACGGAACTGTTCGGAGATCACCGTGGCGGCGTAGTGGTCGCCATCTCCGGCGAGATCGCGAATCTCGACCCTGGCGTCGGGGATCGCGGCGACGATGCGTTTCTCGATGTCATGCGCGGCCATGGCCATGGCAGGTCTCCCGGATTCGATGGTCGTCGCAGAGGTATGCGGCGGGAGCGCCCCGAAGGCAAGAAGGGCGCCGGTTGCCCGACGCCCGTCCTATCGGGTGACGCAGAAGCCTACGCGGCCCGGCGCTTCGGCAGCTTCCAGTCGGGTCGCGGGAAGTGGCAGGTATAGCCGTTGGGGTAGCGCACCAGATAGTCCTGGTGCTCGGGCTCGGCCTCCCAGAACGGACCGACCGGCTTCAGTTCAGTGACCACCCGGCCGGGCCACAGGCCAGACGCCTCGACATCCCTGATGGTCTCCTCGGCGATGCGCTTCTGCTCGTCGGAGGTGAAGTAGATGGCCGAGCGGTAGCTCATGCCGATGTCGTTGCCCTGGCGGTTCTTCGTCGTCGGATCGTGGATCTGGAAGAAGAACTCGAGAATGTCGCGGTAGCCGATGCGGGCGGGGTCGAAGATCACCTCGACCGCCTCGGCGTGGGTGCCGTGATTGCGATAGGTTGCGTTGGGGACATCGCCACCGGAGTAGCCGACACGGGTGGAAATCACCCCGTCCTTGTGGCGCAGCAGGTCCTGCATGCCCCAGAAGCAGCCGCCGGCAAGGACTGCACGCTCGGTCGCACTTGTCATGTTGGGGTCTCCTTGTTGGGTCCGTTCCATATACGCATCCGCGTGCTCCGACGTTACACCCGTTCACGCAATCGGCATCACCGGCCGGTCACTGTTCCAGGGGCTGTTCACACTTCGCGACGCCGCCCGATTGGTCTAGGTTGCGCTTCAAGGAGATCGCCATGGACCAGCGCAGTGCGGACGTCCTGCTGACGCCGGCAGAAATGGGCCGCGCCGACCGACTGGCGGTGGCGATGGGCATTCAGTCGTTCAAGCTGATGGAGCACGCCGGCGCCGCCGTCGCCGAGGTGGTGGCCGAGCGATTCCCGGACGGCGACGTGCTGGTGCTCTGCGGGCCCGGCAACAATGGCGGTGACGGGTTCGTGGCGGCAAAGAAGATGCGCGAGGCCGGCCGGCGGGTGCGCGTCGCCCTGTTCGGGACGCGGGAGCGGCTGGCCGGAGATGCCGGCTTCTTCGCCGACCTCTGGGATGCACCGATCGGGGAGGCACGGCCGGAGGAGATCGCCGGGGCAGCAGTGATCGTCGATGCGCTGCTGGGCGCCGGGCTCGACCGCGACATCGACGGCGCACTGGCCGGGATCATCGAGGCGATCAACGGGGCGGGCGTTCCGGTCGTTGCCGTCGACGTGCCGAGCGGCATCGACGGCGCGACCGGGCTGGTGCGCGGCACGGCCGTGACCGCGGACGTGTCGGTCACGTTCTTCCGCCTGAAGCCGGGGCACCTGCTGCTGCCGGGCCGGGCGCGGTGCGGCGAGGTGGTGCTGAGGCAGATCGGCATCCCGGACGGCGTGCTGGCGGACATCCGTTCACATCTGTGGGTCAACGGTCCGGGCCGATGGCGCCTGCCGCGGCCGGACCCGGAGGGGCACAAGTTCACCCGCGGACACTGCGTGGTGTATTCGGGCCCCCCGCTGCAGACCGGGGCCAGCCGGCTGGCGGCGACGGCGGCGCTGAGGAGCGGCGCCGGGCTGGTGACGCTGTCCGGGCCCCATTCGTCGCTGCTCGTCCAGGCCAATCATGTCACGGCGATCATGCTGAAGCCGGTGGACGGTGCGGCGAGCCTCGCGCTGCTGTTGCAGGACCACAAGGTGAAGTCGTTCGTCATCGGGCCGGCGGCCGGGGTGGGCGAGGCGACCAGGGCCAACGTCCTTGCGATCCTCGACGGCGGGCCGGCGACGGTGCTCGACGCCGATGCGCTGACCAGCTTCAGGGACAGCCCGGAGGCGCTGTTCTCGGCGATCAAGACGAAGCCCGAGCGGCCGGTGGTGATGACGCCGCACGAGGGCGAATTCGAGCGGCTGTTCGGCCGGGTGGACGGCTCGAAGGTCGAAAGGGCCCGTGCGGCGGCGCTGCGCTCCGGCGCCGTGGTGGTGCTGAAGGGGGCCGATACGGTGGTGGCGGCGCCCGACGGACGGGCGGCGATCAACGCAAATGCCCCGGCGACACTGGGCACCGCCGGGTCCGGCGACGTGCTGGCGGGGATTGTGGCCGGGCTCATGGCGCAGGGCATGGACGGCCTCGACGCGGCATGCGCCGGAGTGTGGATCCACGGCGAGGCGGCCAACCTGTTCGGCAGGGCGGGTCTGATCGCGGAGGATCTGCTGGGGCTGATACCGGACGTGCTGGCGGAGCTGTCCGGCCCCTAGGCAAGCCGGGCGGGCGGGCGCTACTGCCGCTGCACCTGGACGAACGCCTCGCCATTGAAGGCGAAGTAGAGGTTCAGCACATCGGTCCTCAACTGGAGCACCGACCAGGGGCCGGCATGGGCCGGAGCGATTGCCCAGTTCTCCGGAGCGGCATTGATGAAGGCATCGGCCTCGATCGGGAGCTCGTGCCACCTGGCCGTGCCGCGGTCGAGCCGGTAGAGCCGCGGGATGCAGCCGGCGGAGCCGCA
Source organism: Devosia sp. (assembly GCF_041917035.1). Lineage (GTDB taxonomy): Bacteria > Pseudomonadota > Alphaproteobacteria > Rhizobiales > Devosiaceae > Devosia_A. The sequence goes on from NZ_JAYRYM010000083.1 coordinate 6,799, forward strand.
GAAGTAGCTGGCGTCGGCGAAGGCGAAGATTTCGCTGGTGCCGTCTTCGTCGAGGTCCACGAGGGCCACCGAAACGATCTCGTCGTCGTGGAGCGGCTCGCCCCGTTCCTCGCCCATCAGGGTCCGCGCGATGTTGAGAGCCGGACCCGGCTCGCTGGAGAAGGAGAGCGGGCCGGCTTCGGCGCCGATCGTCGGGGCGGCGAGAGCCAGCCCGAGGCAGGCGAGCAGGGCAGGGCGGATCACCATGAGACGTCCAGTCTTTCGAGGCCGTGGAAGTGGTAGATGTTCCTGTACTGGGGCTCGCCGGCGAGCCTCAGTCGCGGCAGCCGCTCGAACAGCGTCTTCATCGCCACCTGCATCTCGAGACGGGCGAGCGGCGCGCCGATGCAGAAGTGGATGCCGGCGCCGAAGCTGAGGTTCTGGCCGTCGGCGCGGAACGGATCGAAGCGGTTGGCGGCCGCGAATTTGCGCGGGTCGCGGTTGGCGGCGGCGAGCATCAGCCCGACGGTCTCGCCCTGCCGGAAACTGCGCCCGCCGGCCAGCGTCACATCCTGCAGCGCATAGCGGGTGAACATGTGGAGCGGTGCATCAAAGCGCAGGCACTCCTCGACGGTGGCCTCGGTCTGGGCATCGTCCGCGAACAGCGCACGCGGATCGAGACCGCTTTCGAGGATGGCCTTGATGCCGTTGCCGGTGGTGTGGACGGTCGCCTCGTGGCCGGCATTGAGCAGCAGGATGGTCGTCGAGATCACCTCCTCCTCGCTCAGCTTCTCGCCGTCGACCTCGGAGGTCAGCATGTGGGTGAGAAGGTCCTCGCGCGGCTGACGCCGGCGCTCGTCCATGGTGCGGCGGACGTAGTCCATGAATTCGATCGAGGCCTGGTTGGCGTCGAGCTCGGTCTCGTAGGTGACGCCGAACATGTACATGGCGACCATGCGGTTGGACCAGCTGACGAGCTGCATGGCCATTTCGGCCGGCAGCCCCAGCATTTCGGCGATGACGATGGCCGGCACGGGCGTTGCGAAGGCGCGCAGCAGCTCGGTGCCGCCATCGGCCTCGAACCCGTCGATCAGCTCATTGGCGAGACGGGCGATCCGGGGGCGCAACTGCTCGACATTGCGCGACACGAAGGCGCGGTTGACGAGTTTGCGCAGCCGCGTGTGCGCCGGCGGCTCGAGGGTCAGGAGCGAGTGCTTCTCGGTGAGGTCGAAGGCCGCGGTGTGCGGCTTGGGCGGCGGCATGCCGAGCGCTTCACGGCTCATCAGGTGCAGGATCTGCCGGCCGAATCGCTTGTCGCGCAGCAGGCCGTTCACCTCGTCGAAGCCGGCGAAGCACCAGTGATCATAGTTCTCCCAGAAGAAGGTGGGCGCTTCGGCGTGCACCGCGTCGTAGAAGCGGTACGGATCGCGGTAGAAGGCGGCCTCGCGAGGTTGCGCAGACGCACGGGAACCGGCGAGGGAGTAGGGGGCGGGGCTGGGCACGTCGCGGACCTTTGGCGGGCAGCTGTCGCAGGCATGCTACAGGGCCAGGGGTGGCGAGGTGAAGCCGTCCGGCCCAAGAAAGCGCTTGCGATGGCGGCAAACTCGGCTAGTCCATAGCGCAGACGACAGACGGAGCACCCGCCGTGAGCGACCTGACGCTGAGCCAAGCGATCGACAACATCTATGCCTCGCTGAAGGCCAACAATGCCGATATCGACGTGCATATCGCGGCGCTGAAGGCGGCGCTGGCGCGGGACGGCGTCAAGGAAGCGGTCTTCGATCCGGCGCGGCTGGCGCAGAACAACCGCCAGGGCCGCAAGACCATGCAGGCGTACTTCAAGAAGCGCGGCGTGGCGGTGACGTTCTCGGCGGGCTAAGTGTCACCGGACGGCGGCCGTTGATCAGCTGCTGCTGAAATTCTCGGGCCATTCGCGCGCCGTGTGCATCACGGCCAGGATCTCGACCTGGTTGGTCACGCGGTACACGACGATGTAGGGCAGATCAGCGAAGACAAATTCGCGGGTATCCTTGGCGCGGCCGCGCCGTCCCACCATTGGATTGACCGACAACGCTTCGTCTGTGCGCGAAGTCAGGGCCAGCGCCACCCGATAGGCAGCGGCAGGACTGTCCTGTGCGATGTAGTCCTCAATCCCTTCGAGGTGGGAAAGCGCCGGTCTGGTCCAGACCACCCGCATCAGGTCGGGCGATACTTGTTCACGACGCGGGCCAAGTCGTCCTGCGAGGCGAATTCCCCTCGTTCGGCGGCTGCGGCGCCTTCCGCCACCTTCTCCAGAAAACGCTCCTGCCATTCCAGCGAATGGCCGTTCTCAAGCGCATCTGCGATGACCTCGGACGGCGACAGGCTCGACCGCGCTGCAATCGCATCGACGCGGGCCTTCAGGGCGTCCGAGATTTCGAGGGTAATCGTCATGCGCGCACTATGCCATTCCTGCTCGCAGCTTGGAACAGGCTCCAGCACACTCGCGGATGGTTCCAGGTCTCCAGGGGGGCGCGGTGGGCCACGCGGTCCGCCGCGCAGTGCCACTCGTCCAGCAGCGCCAACACGTCGCCGGACACGTCCTCAGCAGTCAGCACCAACTGCTCTTCGTCGATTCGGCAGGTCGGGGCATCCCCTTCAGACTTCAGGCTCTCCCGGGCGGCTTTCGGCAGCGTCTTCGGCTTCGGCTCTTGATCGCCTCGATCAAGCTTCCTTCGAAATCGCCCCTAACCATACGGGCAGCTTCCCGCGATCGGTGGCATTGCGCCAATCTGAGCGTATTGCCGGCCGCCACACTGCCGCCTATGTGTCGCTTTACCGCGCGTTAAGCGAGCGTCACCTGCAATCGGCCGGACAACACGGGCTGATTCGAATTCCTTCAAAGGGGCAATCTCCACAAATGAGAGATCCGGTCGAAACCTATATGAACCTCGTGCCGATGGTGGTCGAGCAGACCAATCGCGGCGAACGCTCGTTCGACATCTTCTCCCGTCTGCTGCGCGAGCGCGTGGTGTTCGTGACGGGCGTCGTCGAGGACACGATGGCCTCGCTGATCGTGGCGCAGCTGCTGTTCCTCGAGAGCGAGAACCCCAAGAAGGAGATCAACCTCTACATCAACTCGCCCGGTGGCGTGGTGACGGCGGGGCTCTCGATCTACGACACGATGCAGTTCATCCGCCCGCCGGTGGCGACGCTGGTGATGGGGCAGGCGGCCTCGATGGGCTCGCTGCTGCTCGCCGCCGGCGAGAAGGGGATGCGCGGTTCGCTGCCCAATTCGCGCGTCATGGTGCACCAGCCCTCGGGCGGCTTCCAGGGCCAGGTAACCGACATCCTGATCCATGCCCGCGAGGTGGAGGGGCTGAAGCGGCGCCTCAACCAGATCTACGAGAAGCATACCGGCCGCACCTACGACGAGATCGAGAACGCGCTGGAGCGCGATCGCTTCCTGTCGCCGGAGGAGGCCAAGGAGTTCGGCCTCATCGATCAAGTGTTCGAGAAGCGGGCGGTACCCGATGCATCGTGAGCGTTTTACCCATTAAGGTGAATCCGCTACGGACCCTTGTGTGTGACACTTGTGTGATTGTGTGGGTCCCGGCTGGCCGTTAAGGTCGGTCGGGCTTACATTTTGTTTAGGTCTACCGCGCTAGCGTGATCGCAAAGCGTGGGAAAAGGGAGCCCGAACTCCCGGGAGTGACAGGATGTCCAAGGACACGACCAGCGGCGAATCCTCCAAGAACACGCTCTACTGCTCGTTCTGCGGAAAATCGCAGCACGAGGTCAGGAAGCTCATCGCCGGTCCCACGGTGTTCATCTGCGATGAATGCGTCGAGCTGTGCATGGACATCATCCGCGAGGAGAACAAGACCTCGATGGTGAAGTCCTCGGACGGGGTGCCGACTCCCGCCGAGATCTGCAAGGTGCTGGACGACTACGTCATCGGCCAGTTCCGCGCCAAGCGGGTGCTGAGCGTGGCGGTGCACAACCACTACAAGCGGCTGCACCACGCCACCAAGAACCAGGACATCGAGCTGTCGAAGTCCAACATCCTGTTGATCGGGCCGACCGGTACCGGCAAGACGCTGCTCGCGCAGACCCTGGCTCGTATCCTCGACGTGCCGTTCACCATGGCGGATGCGACGACCCTGACCGAAGCCGGCTATGTCGGCGAGGACGTCGAGAACATCATCCTCAAGCTGCTGCAGGCCGCCGACTACAATGTCGAGAAGGCGCAGCGCGGCATCGTCTACATCGACGAGGTCGACAAGATCTCCCGCAAGTCCGACAACCCCTCGATCACCCGCGACGTCTCGGGCGAGGGCGTGCAGCAGGCGCTGCTCAAGATCATGGAAGGCACCGTCGCCTCCGTGCCGCCGCAGGGCGGGCGCAAGCATCCGCAGCAGGAATTCCTGCAGGTCGACACGACCAATATCCTGTTCATCTGCGGCGGCGCCTTCGCCGGTCTCGAGAAGCTGATCTCGGCTCGCTCGGAGGGCTCGGGCATCGGCTTCGCCGCGGTGGTCAAGGACCCCAAGGACCGGCGTGTCGGCGACCTGCTCAAGGACGTGCAGCCGGAAGACCTCGTCAAGTTCGGGCTGATCCCGGAGTTCATCGGACGCCTGCCGGTGCTGGCGACGCTCGAGGACCTCGACGAGCCGGCGCTGATCCAGATCCTCACCGAGCCCAAGAACGCGCTGGTGCGCCAGTACCAGCGGCTGTTCTCGATGGAAGAAGTCGAACTGACCTTCCACGAGGACGCGCTCAAGGCCATCGCCAAGCACGCCATCGAACGCAAGACCGGTGCGCGCGGCCTGCGCTCGATCATGGAAGGCATCCTGCTCGACACCATGTACGACCTGCCCTCGCTCGAGGGTGTGGAAGAAGTGGTGATCAGCGAGGAAGTGGTGAACGGCAAGGATGCGCGGCCGCTGTACATCTATGCCGAGCGCAAGAAGGAAGAGCTTTCCTCGAGCGCCTGACGCGAGCAGCAGCGGCGCGTGACACAAGACGCCGGGGCCTCGTCCCCGGCGTTGTGCTGTCCGGCCTTCAGGTGCGCGTCAGCAGGTCGGCGATCGAGAGGCGCTGGCGCGGCAGCGTGAAGGGCACGTGCTGGCGCTCGCGCAGGCGGAACACGTCGCCGGAGCGGCTTTCCACCACCGTCAGCCGGTAGAGCTCATAGGGCACGCAGCGCCAGGCGGCGGCCTCGCCGTAGCGAAAGCAGATGTCGGCCTCCTCGAAGCGCCAGCCGCCACTCACCACGCGTGCCTGTCCCGAGTGCCACCGCCAGGCGCGCCCGTCCGCCGCCAGGTACTCTATCCGGGTGCCGTTGGCGGCGCTGAAGCTCAGCTGCGTCCGGTTGCCCATGAGCGGCGCGGCGGGGGCCGCGCCCGCCAGGGCCATGGCGAGGAGAAGGGCAATCGCGATCGTGCGCACGTGGGGCATTCCGGAACGAGGGGTGCCGATCCCAATACAGCATCCGGGTTAAGGAGCAATCCCATCTGCGCTCGTCAGTCCTCGGTCCGGCCGGTGCCCTCGCGGTCGCGAGGATAGCTGTGCCGGACCGGCAGGGGCGGCAGCCAGGGCTCGCGGCGTATCGTCCACAGTTCGTAGGTGGGCACGAACTGGCCGGGCGCGTCGAGTGCGCCGAGGTGAACCTCGATCTCGTCGCCCGAGCGGGAGAACACCGGCGAGCCGCAACGCGGACAGAAGTGCCGCCCGGCAAAGGCGCGGGTCTCGCCGGTGACGGTGACCGCGCTCTCTGGGAAGATCGCAGAGGCATGGAACAGGGCGCCGTGGTGCTTGCGGCAATCGAGGCAGTGGCAGATGCCGACACGGTACGGGGTGCCGCGCGCCACGAAGCGGACCTCGCCGCACAGACATCCCCCGGTCCGCTCCTCCATCCCCGCCTCCGTCGTCGGATCAGTCGCAGCCCTTGGGCAGGTCGAGCCGATAGGTCGTCATGCCCGGGCCATCCGGCGGGATGGCGACGAGATAGACGACGAGATCGCACTGCTGGGTGCGAACCGTCCACTCGCTGGCGCCGTCGTCGCGCGTCCCGGTGTTCTCGATCGAGCGCACCGGCGCCTGGCCCAATGCATCGGCGACCTCCGGGCTGCTCATGATGATGTCGATCCGTTCGGCGGAATCGTAGAAGGGCGACAGCGCGGCGAAGGCCGGAGCGGCGACAAGGCATGCGGCGAGGCTGAGCAGAAGGCGCATCTGGTGGTCCCATGGAGCGGTGGCGGTGGTGTAGCCGGTTGCTGGAACTGGCGAAAGGGCCGGAGGTACGGCCGAATCGACGGACGGGGTCGAGGGCACTAGGCCGGCAGGGCGCGGATCGCATGCCTGACCGTCACCGGTCCGGCGGGGGCGATGGCCAGCGAGGTGCGAACCCCGCGCCGATTGATCGGGTTCGGACCGGCCGAGAGATCGGTGTGGAGGTCGAAGGCCGAAGCCAGCGGCTCGAGGCCGAGACCGCGGAACTGGTGGTTCCACGGCTCCCCGCCGATGCCGCGATCGGTGTGCCAGAACATCAGCGAGGGGAGCAGGGCCCGATCCCAATCCAGTTCCACCGCCACGGCTTCATCGAGCCAGGTGGCCCGGACCGGCCCGGTGACGCCGCAGAGCTGGATGTTCCTGTCGGTGGGCGGGGTCAGCGGCAGGCGGCTCATATCCACGGTGTCCCTGCCGTTGGGGACGGCGTCCAGCCGGGTGAACCCCTGCGGCGAACCGGCAGGCGTCTGCCCGGGGTGGGTGAGCCCGAAAGCGAAGTCCACATCGATCTTCAGCCGGCCGGGCTGGTCGGGGAAGCGGAAATTGGGATGCAGCCCGAGCGATACTTCGGCGGGGCGGCGGGCGAAGACCCGCAGCGTGAAGTCGAGGGCGGGCGCATCGGCGCGCGCGGCAATCGTCCGCTCGAGGTGGGCGACGGGACTGTCGGCAGCATAGTCGAGGCGCAGGGTGACGCTGGCGTCGTCCGCTTTGACGATGGTCCAGTCCGCGTCGGCGGCCGGACCGTGGATGGTGGCCGCCGGGGTGGTGGGGCCGAGCGCCCGCCACTCCCCTGGCGCCTCGGCCGGTAGCACCCGGCCGGTGCCGAACGGCAGGCCGACGAAATCGCCGGACAGCACCCGAAGGTGGCCGGTGATCGACCGGTCGAGGTCCGCGTCGATCCAGGGCGCGCGCGCAAACGGGCGGAACGGGCCGCCGGGCATGCGGAACACGCAGTCGGTGACCGTCGCGGCGGTTTCGACGACGCGTGCCTCGCCATGCGCCCAGCGCAGCCAGTGACTTCTCGACATGCTCTTCTCCCCAACGAATGCGGCTAGATGGCCTTGCCCTGCTCGCCCGCCAGCGCCCTGACGAACTGGATCGCCACGCGTCCCGAGCGGGCACCGCGGGTCATCGACCACTCGACGGCGCGGGCGCGCAGCGTCTCGTCGTCGATATCGATGCCGTACTGGTCGCAGTAGCCGCGGATCATGGCGAGAAAGGTCGGCTGGTCGCAATTGTGGAAGCCGAGCCAGAGCCCGAACCGGTCGCTGAGCGAGACCTTCTCGTCGACGGCCTCGCCGGGGGTGATGGCGGTCGATCGCTCGTTCTCCACCATGTCGCGCGGCATCAGGTGACGCCGGTTCGAGGTGGCGTAGAACAGCACGTTCTCGGGGCGGCCCTCGAGGCCGCCATCGAGGATGGTCT